>JBJEPP010000055.1:0-10751 GCA_051881295.1 Acutalibacteraceae bacterium
TTACTTCAATCACCATCCCTGGCAGTGTAATTAGTATAGGTCATGGAGCATTCGAATCATGCATAAACCTTACCTCTGTCACAATCCCCGACAGCGTAACAAGTATAGGTAATTCTGCTTTCTATTGTTGCAGAAGCCTTACTTCTGTCTCTATCGGTAACGGTGTAACAAGCATAGGTAATGAAGCTTTCAACGGTTGTACAAGCCTTACCTCAATAAATGTTGATGAAAATAATACTAAATATTCTTCTGTTGACGGCGTTTTATTTAACAAAAATAAAACTGTTTTAATTCAATGTCCGGCAGGTAAAACAGATAACAATTATGTAGTTCCTGATAGCGTAACAAATATAGGCGATTATGCTTTCTATATATGTCGTAACCTCAAAATCATTACAATTCCAGACAGCGTAACAAGTATAGGCAATTATGCTTTCTATAAGTGTACAAATCTTATTTCTGTCTCTATCGGTAACAGTGTAACAAGCATAGGTAATGAAGCTTTCAACGGTTGTACAAGCCTCACCTCCATCACCATCCCCAATAGCGTAACAAGTATAGGTAATTTTGCTTTTGAAGAATGCTCAAATCTTACATCAATTACTATCTCCGATAGTGTGAAAAATATAGGTAAGTGGGCTTTCTGTTGTTGTACGAACCTTACCACAGTTACAATTGGAAATGGTGTAACAAATATTGGTAATTCTGCTTTTTACAAATGCAGTTCTCTTTCAGATGTTTATTACCGTGGTTTACTCAGTGATTGGGATAAAATCGTTATCGGTTCTAATAATGATTGTTTAATTAATGCTAATATTTCCCACCTTTGTACTTACGGTGATTGGGTAACAAATTCAGAGTCTACTTGTACAGAGGAAGGTTTTCGCAGCAAAAAATGTGTTGTTTGTGGCGATGTGGTAACCGAAGTACTTAAAGTGACGGGGCATAATTATTCAAAGGAATGGACAATAGACAAAGTTGCTACATGCACAGAAGCAGGCTCAAAATCCCATCATTGCACCGTATGTGGCGATAAAACCGATATTACGGTTATTGAGGCAACAGGTCATAATTATGTGTTGTCAGATATTTTATCTGAGCATCCCCACACAATTACGCATACCTGTTCATATTGCGGAGATGAAAAGACAGAAGCTTCTGTTACTTCAAGCTGCGTTGAATGTAACTTTACAATAACCCCAATAGATTCAAGCAGCTATAAGCTTGTGTCATATATCGGCACAGAAACCGATGTTGTAATTCCTGCCACATACAACGAGAGAGCAATAACCACAATTGCAGTCGGTTGTTTTAAAGATAATACTGAAATTACATTTATCAAAATCGGAGACAATGTAACAAATATCGGTTCACTTGCCTTTATGAACTGTTCATCTCTTGAAAATGTTATTATTCCGGCAAGCGTTTCTTCAATAGGTACGCAGGCTTTCTACGGTTTTACCGGTACAATTTATTGCGTAAAAGGCAGTTATGCTTATGAATATGCTATCGCAAACGGTATAAAATATGAAATTTTAGGTGCAGAAGTCTCAGAAGAGCCGATACAGGATACAAAGGATACAACGGTTGATTATGATAATTCTTTGATTTATACAACGGTTGAGAATTGCAGTGATATTAATGAAATCTTAGGTCTTTCCGACAGTGCAATTGCCATAGCCAAAGCAAGCTACATTTACGGCAATACAGAATTTTACGGTACAGGAACAGTCATTACAGTTTTTGACGGTAGCGAATATGTAGGTGAATTTACCTTAGTTGTTTCTGGCGACATTAACGGCGACAGTGTATGCGATGTACTTGACTGTTATATGTCAGATTTGGCGGCAAACGGGCACACAACTCTTATAGGTGTCTATGAAATGGCGGCCGACAGTAACTCTGACGGTACGGTCGATGTCAACGACTATCAAGCAATTGTTAATAAAGCTGTTTGCTAACTACGAAAAGCAAGGGTCTGCAAAGAAACAAAAGTTTTTTGCAGACTTTTGTTTATAATAAACTGTATTTTATTATTTACATTCTATGTCTATTGGCTCTTGCATACAGCTAAGATAAATGATAAAATACAGTTATATTATACATATAGCCGAAAAGAGAAAGTTACGGAGTGGAAGTATGAATACCGGGTATCATAATTACGAAAAATATCCTTTTATTAAGGCTCATGGTAAAGCCTATTGCGGCTATGAGTCAATTAAAAATCTTATAAAAAACAGCGAAGAGCGTGTTATTGTTTTTGACTGCTACCCTGTTGTTGATATTAAAAACATAGTAGACGGCATAGGCGAATTGTTTAACGAGATTTTTTATACCGATAACTGTGCCTACTGCGGTGACGAATTAACCCAAAAAATGCAAAAAAATCTGACAGACGACCGAATTTTCGGTGTAATGACTACCGATTATTTGAGCGATTATTTTATTGACGGCAAAATTGCAGAAATGCAAGACTGCATCAAAAACTCAAAGGGTCGGGTGTTGGTTATAGGCGTAGGGGCTTTGCTGGTTTGGAAAAGTGAATTTAATGTTCATTGCTCTGTTGCAAGATGGGAGAGCCAGCTCAGATTCCGCAAAGGCGCACCAAACTGGAATTGCGATAATTTCGATGAAGACCCATTAACAAAATTTAAACGGGGATACTTTATTGAATGGCGAATTGCAGACAAGCACAAAATTGAACAGCATAACAATTACAGTTATTTTATGGATACTAACTCACCCGATTTTCCTAAAATGATTTCTAAATGCGACTACGAAAACGCGATGAAAAAAGCAGTCAGCACACCTTTCAGAGTTGTTCCGTATTTCGATCCGGGCGTATGGGGCGGTCAATGGATGAAAGAAGTTTGCGGACTTGACAAAAGCGAAAAGAATTTTGCATGGTGCTTCGACTGCGTGCCTGAGGAAAATAGTATTCTTTATGATTTTGACGGCGTTAAGGTTGAAATGCCTGCATTGGATATTGTGTTACACAGAGGCAAAGAGCTTCTCGGAGAAAGAGTTCAGGCACGCTTCGGCAATGAGTTTCCTATTCGTTTTGACTTTCTTGATACAATGGGCGGCGGCAATCTGTCACTACAGGTGCATCCTACAACGCAGTACATACAACAGAATTTTAATATGCGTTATACTCAAGACGAAAGCTATTACATTCTCGACTGCGGTGAAAATAGCAGTGTTTACCTTGGAGCAAAAGAAGGCATTGAACCTGAGGAGTTTATTGACGCACTTAACAATGCCCAGGAAACAGGCGAAATAGATGTTGAACGCTATGTTAACAAATGGAGTGCAAAAAAGCATGATCATTTCTTAATTCCGGGCGGAACACTTCACTGCTCAGGTTCCAATGCTATGGTACTTGAAATATCAAGTACGCCGTATATTTTTACATTTAAGCTGTGGGATTGGGGCAGACTCGGTCTTGACGGAAAGCCCCGCCCGATAAATATTAAACACGGCAGTAAGGTTATAAATTATTCGAGAGACACTAAGTGGGTTAAAGAAAACCTTATTGACCGATTTGAAATACTTGAAGAAACTCCTGATTATACAGCAGAAAAGACGGGTCTTCACATTTTTGAGCCTATCGAAACAGTAAGACATTGGTTTACGGGTGATGTTTTGCACAAAGCCAACGGCAGCGTATGCGTATTGAATTTAGTTGAGGGTGAAGAAGCTCAGGTTAGAAGCCCTTACGGTATTTTTGAGTCTTATACGGTTCACTACGCAGAAACATTTATTGTCCCCTCAAATGTAGGTGACTTCATTATAAGCCCCACAGAAAAAACAAAAGGTCAAAAGCTTGCAACAATAAAAGCATATATAAGGTGACAGCTATGGTCTTAACTCTTGACATCGGCGGAACATATACAAAATATGCCATTATTGACAACGGCAAAACAACTTGCAAAGGCAAGTGGGAAACCGTTGCCGATTTTCAGTTGCTTTTGGAAAAAATCCAAGATGTTATACCAAAAACGGTTGAATACATAGGTATTTCAAGCGGCGGTTTTTGGAATGAAAACGGCAAATCAATAGGCTATGAAACCGTTGAAAGCACCTCAGAAAATCATTTGACAAAAGTACTGTCAGAAAAATACAACTGTCCGGTTTATATTGAAAACGATGCGCGTTGCGCGTTACTTTCCGAAAAAGAATACGGAATACTTAAAAACAGCAAAAATGCGGTGCTTTTTGTTCTCGGCTCATCTTTGGGCTGTGGTGTGTTGATTAACGGCAAGCTCTTCTCGGGCAGTACAAATCAAGGCGGAGCAATGTTTATGATGCCTGAAATTTTTGACGGCACAAGCTACAGCTATGATGAGCACGCAAACAGCATCAAAATTACAAAAGCCTATGACCGTACGCTATCACGCGGCAATATGCTTCTTATTGAAAAAAAGGCTCTCCAAAATGACGAAAAAGCCTTAAAGCTGATAGAAGCTTACACAAAAGCCGTTGCCTTAAAATGTTGGTATGCTTATTTAATGTATGACCCGGAAATGATTGTTTTAGGCGGCGGCATTTCAAACAGCGAATATATTGTCGGTAAAATTAAAAGTTATTTGGATATCTTTTTTGAACACGATAAAAGCAAAAGAAAACCGTGTATAGTTAAAGCTCAATTTGGTGAAGACAGTAATCTTTACGGCGCTTATCTTCTCGGCGGTAAAAATTCTGTTTGCCGGTAATTTATATAAAAAACATACAGAGAAAAATTATATTCAAAAAATAACCCCGTCCAATGCAGTAATTCTGCTCATGGACAGGGTTATTTTATCATTTTTTATTTTAAAAAATTTTACCGCTAAATCGAATAATTATCCGACACATCTGTTTTTAAAATATCTGCAAGGGTTTTTCCGTCAAAATATTGGTTTACTATTCTGTAAAATTCGGTCCACATGGGGTATGTTTTACATTTATAGGCACGCTCACAAGGTTTTGTTTCTTTTGCAAGACAAGCAACCGGCGCAAGGTCTCCCTCTGTCAGCCGTAAAATATCCCCAACCCTGCAATCTTCGGGTGCTTTCATAAGACGGTAGCCTCCGCCTTTGCCATGCACACCCTCAATAAATCCGTTTTTAGACAATACAGGAACAATTTGCTCCAAATATTTCAGCGAAATACCTTGTCTTTCGGCAACCTCTTTCATTGGTATATAACCGTCACCATCATGTTCTGCAAGGTCAACAAGAACTCTCAGCGCATATCTGCCCCTTGTTGATATCATCATTTCTTTTCACCTTTGTACTTTCATTACCGATATATATGACCATTGCTTAAAGCCGTTTTTACATAACCCTTTTTATGTAAAATCATTATCCTTGAATTGTTCCTCCGCCGAGGACAGTATCACCGTCATAAATCACTGCAGCCTGACCCGGAGTAATTGCTCGCTGAGGTTCATCAAAAATAATGTGCACGGTGTTTTTGCTCATTGGAATTACCGTTGCCTGCTGTTCAGGCTGACGGTAGCGTATTTTTACCTTACAGCGGAATTTATCCTTAGGTGTTTCGCCGCTAATCCAATTAAAATCGGCGGCGTCTAACTCGGTGCTGAATAAATCGTCATTATTGCCGAGAATAATATTGTTGTTTTCAGGACAAATTTTGCATACATACAACGGCTGTGGTGCAGAAATACCAAGACCTTTTCGCTGACCCACGGTATAATGAATTAAACCTTTGTGCTTACCTATAACATTCCCCTGTTTGTCAACAAAATTTCCGCTTTGCGGTTTATTCCCTGTATGCAGTTCGATAACACTTGCGTAGTCGCCGTCCGGCACAAAGCATATATCCTGACTGTCGGGCTTAGCCGCATTGATAAAGCCGTTTTGTTCCGCAACGGCACGGACCTCTGTTTTTCTCATATTTCCAAGAGGAAACATAGTGTGCTTTAGTTGCTCTTGGGTCATTGAATACAGCACATAGCTTTGGTCTTTGGTTTCGTCCACTGCTTTTTTTAGTATAAATTTACCGTCTTTTTCTTCAATTCTTGCATAATGACCTGTTACAATACAGTCGCAGCCGAGAATTTTGGCTCGTTCAAAGAGCTTTTCGAATTTCATATACCGATTACAGTCAATGCAAGGGTTAGGTGTAATTCCTTTTTCGTAGCTTTCAATAAATTTTTTAATAACTGTCTCGCGGAATGCGTCAGTAAAATTAAATACATAGAACGGCATACCTAACTTGTAAGCAACACTGCGGGCGTCCTCCACATCATCAAGAGAACAGCATGTACGGGAGCGTTCTATACCTACATCTTCATTATGATACAGCTTCATAGTGCAGCCTATACATTTAAAGCCCTTATCAAGCGTCAGTTTTGCCGCTAACGAAGAATCTACACCGCCGCTCATAGCAACAAGCGCCTTTTTCATTGACCTAACCTCAGCATTTCATCAATACATTTTCTTGACGATTTAATAAGCTCATCGCTCATTATTATTTCCTCGCCGCCTATTCCTTTTACACAGCGGTAAACATCTGCAAGCGTAGTTGCATACATATTATGGCAAACGCAGTCCATTGAAAGAGGAACAAACAGCTTTTCAGGACACCTGAATTGCAAATGCTCTGCAATACTGTTTTCTGTGCCGATAATATATTCGCTGTTTAAACTCTTTTCGGCATAGGACATAATCTCGGTGGTGCTTCCCACAAAATCAGCCTGAGCTACAACGCTTGGGTGACATTCGGGATGTACTAACAATTTTGCGTTTGGATATGCTTTTCTCGCTTTTTCAACATCTCGCACCGTTATACGCAAATGTGTAGGACAGCCGCCGTGTACAAGTTTAATCTCTTTCTCCGGCAGTTGTTTTGATATCCAGTCGCCCAAGTTACAATCCGGGATAAACAAAATTTTGCGGTTAGGTATATTACCAACGATTTTTACCGCCGAAGATGATGTAACGCAAACATCGCAAACAGTTTTCAGCTCTGCCGTGGTGTTGATATATGCAACCACAGTGTAATCTGGCATTTCCTCTTTCATTTGTGTAATAAGCTCTGCATCCATTTGCTCTGCCATAGGGCAGCCTGCAGTTGAATTTGCAAGATAAACATTTTTTTGAGGAGACAGTATCTTCACGGTTTCTGCCATAAAGCGTACGCCGCACATAATAACTGTATTATCCTGAACCTGAGCGGCTCTTTGACTAAGGCCGAAAGAGTCACCTATGAAATCCGCAACCTCTAAAATATCCTGACGCTGATATGCATGCGCGAGAATGCAGATTCCTTTTTCTTTTTTCAGTCGGATGATTTCATCCTGCATATCACGAACGGTCATTTTTATACCTCGCAGCAATGACTGCAGTTCTCACAGCCGTGAAAAAACTACGGTCATATTCAATTCCGTTTTTGCTGATTTTTGATGCTGAAGCGTTATCAAGATATATCTGCATTTTGTTTTTTCTCCTTCATTGCATTTCCGATTGATGTTACAATACGGTATCCGGCAGAGTTTACACGCCTTTCCAAACATCCGCGGCATTGTGCCGCTTCCTCGCCGGTACATATTTTATTTTCATAAAGCGTATATAGCTTTCGTACGCTCACGGGCGATAGGTTTGGCATTACCACATTAGCGCCTGCCTTTAATCCAAATTCCCGACCTTGCGGATGAATCGTTCCGAGTGCAGTTGTTGACGGAATTAAAGCATACGGGAACATAAGCCGCAAAACGGCAATAAGCCGTAATGTCAGCTCCAAACTACCGTTTTCAAACGATGAAAACGGCGTGTCTTTATGTGTGATATAAGGGCCTATTCCGATCATATCAGGCTGCAAGCCCTGTAAAAAACGAATATCCTCTACCAAGTTATCAATCGTCTGATAAGGAGAGCCCACCATAAAGCCTGAACCGACCTGATACCCTATGTCTTTCAGATCATACAGGCATTTCTTTCGGTTTTGCAAACTCATACTGTCAGGGTGAAGCTTACTGTAATGTACACTGTTTGCGGTTTCGTGACGCAGAAGATAGCGGTTTGCACCTGCTTTGAAATATGCTTTATAGCTTTCTTTCGATTTTTCACCGATGGATAAGGTTATGGCACAATCGGGATAACGCATTCTGATGGCAGAAACAATATCACAGATAAAAGCATCGGTATAATACGGATCCTCGCCGCCCTGCAAAACAAATGTGCGAAAACCGAGCTGATAGCCTTCTTCACAGCAAGCGAGAATTTCTTCCTTTGTCAGTCGGTAACGCACCGTATTTTTGTTGTCACGGCGGATTCCGCAGTAATAGCAGTTATTCTTACAGTAGTTCGTAAATTCGATAAGCCCTCGGATATATACCTCATCGCCGTAGATTTCTCTTCGCTTTTTATCCGCGGCACTGAAAAGTGCATTATCGTAACTATCGCTTTTCAGTAATGCTCTCAATTCGTTATCGGAAAGATATCTGTCAGTTATAAGTTTTTCTATCGTATCAAATGTTTTCATATACCTTCACAGCTTCTCATAGCAAGTATGGTTTCAGATATAAGATAGTCTAATTCCCAGCCGAGCATATCGGCGCCGCGTTGGATAACTTCTCTTGAACATCCTGCAGCAAAATTCAAGTTTTTATATTTCTTTTTTACTGATTTCAGTTCTAAATCCGAAACACTTTTAGATGGCCGCATAAGAGCGACAGCCCCTATAAGACCCGTGAGTTCATCTGTTGCATAGAGTACTTTTTCCATCTCATGTTCAGGCTTTATACTGACTGTCAAAGCATATCCGTGGCTGGCCGCCGCGTGAATGATACGCTCGTCAATTCCCTTTTCCCGAAGGATTTCCTGCTCCTTGACGCAATGCAGGTCGGGGTACTGTTCAAAGTCAAGGTCATGAAGAATTCCTACTACTTCCCAAAAATCAGCCTCATCGCCGTACCCTAACTCCTGAGCAAACCACCGCATAACACCGCCCACTGTTTTACCGTGAATAAGATGAAATTCGCCGCTGTTGTATTCTTTTAATAATTCGTATGCTTCTTTCGGTGTCGGTACCATTTTATTCCTCCTGTGCCTCATAACCTGCCATTTGTAAAAAATATCGATGTACCGATAAGTCATTGTTTAACTCCGGGTGAAATGATGTTACAAGCTGATTTTTTTGCTTTGCCGCTACAATTTTACCGTCAACTGTTGCCAAAACCTCAACATCATCACAGACCGACTTAATATACGGTGCACGAATGAATGTCATGGGGATTTTGCCTATTCCCTTAAAATCTGACTCTGTATAAAAACTACCCAACTGCCGTCCGTAAGCATTACGAACAGCCGTAATATCCATTGTAGAAAAATATCTGCGGTCATCGTTTTCGATTTTATCGGCAAGCAAAAGCAGTCCTGCACAAGTACCGAATACGGGCATTCCGTTTTCAATCTGTTCTTTTACAGGCTCAAAAAGCCCCAGCTCACGCATAAGCTTACCTTGTACGGTACTTTCGCCGCCGGGTATAATAAGACCGTCATAACGGCGCTCTAAATCTCGCTTTTGACGAATTTCAAATGTAGAAACACCCAGCTTTTGAAGCATCTGCTCATGCTCTATAAATGCACCCTGTAAAGCAAGCACGGCAATCTGCATAATTATTTACCTCTCTCTGCCATTAAAAGTTCAATTTCCTGTTCGTTAATTCCTACCATAGCTTCTCCTAAATCCTCAGAAAGCTCGGCAAGCAATTCAGCATCATTGTAGTTTGTTACAGCCTTAACTATTGCGGCGGCTCTTTTTGCGGGATTGCCTGATTTGAAAATACCTGAGCCTACAAACACGCCCTCTGCGCCTAACTGCATCATTAAGGCTGCATCGGCAGGAGTTGCTACGCCGCCTGCGGCAAAATTAACAACAGGCAATTTTTTATGCTCGTGAACATACTGTACAAGCTCATAAGGAACCTGAAGCTGTTTTGCGGTGTCAAAAAGCTCATCCTCTGCCATTGAGCCGATTCTGCGAATTTCCGCTTGCATCATACGCATATGGCGAACTGCCTGTACAACATCGCCGGTACCCGGCTCGCCTTTTGTTCTTATCATAGACGCACCCTCGTTTATACGGCGGAGTGCCTCGCCTAAATCTTTTGCACCGCAAACAAACGGTACATCGAACTTAGTTTTGTCAATATGGTACTTATCATCTGCCGGAGATAATACCTCGCTCTCGTCTATGTAATCAATTTCAATAGCCTGCAAAATCTGCGCCTCTGCAAAATGACCGATACGGCACTTTGCCATAACAGGAATAGAAACTGCCTCTTGTATTCCCTTAATCATTTTAGGGTCGCTCATACGGGAGACGCCGCCTGCCGCACGAATATCGGCAGGAATACGCTCTAACGCCATAACGGCACATGCGCCTGCTGCCTCTGCAATTTTTGCCTGTTCAGGGGTGGTTACATCCATAATTACACCGCCCTTAAGCATCTGCGCCAGGTTTTTGTTGAGTTCAAATCTGTTGTTTTCCATTGTAAAAACTCCTTTTATATAGTTAAATATTTTTTCGCATTTTTTAATTTGAAAAGCAACTGTTACAAGCAAATATTATGGGGAACAGCGCTCTTCATCGCAAAGCCCTTACCGCTTGTGCCGAAAAAATGTTATTTTTATAAGTTTATCATTATTTACCTACCCTGTCAATAGGTAAATAAATTCTTTTCAAATATTATAAATTGCAATATAAAATGTCCACAAATATTAAGCGACATTTAATTTTTT
>JBJEPP010000056.1:0-10720 GCA_051881295.1 Acutalibacteraceae bacterium
CCAAAAGCACGCTATAATGCACACGAAGTGTGCGGTGCTTTTCGATAATTCTTCATTTTTCATTTTTCGTTTCTCATTCGGCAAGCTGTTAGCTGTCGGCTATTAGTTATTAGCGGTGAACAGGTGAACGGAAGCTTCTTAAAGCAGATATGTAAAAGTTATTAAATTCGGCAATGTACACAAAAATTAAATTTTTTATGTATTTTATTTACAAAAATTATTGACTTTTTATTTTTAATATGGTACATTTATTTTACTTTATTACGCTAAAGCGAAAAATCAGAAGGTGAAAGTTATGAAAAATGCTAAAAGAATTTTAGCCATCGTATTAGCCGCTGTACTCGTTGTTTGTACATTCGCAGCTTGCGGTGAAACAAAAACAGAAGAAAAAGAAAAATATGTAGTTGGTATTTGCCAGCTCGTAGAGCATGAAGCCCTTGACGCTGCAACACAAGGCTTTAAGGATGCACTTGTCAAAGCACTCGGCGAAGACGCTGTTGAGTTCAAAGAAGCAAATGCTCAGAACGACAGTGCTACATGCGCTACTATCGTTAATCAGTTTGTATCAGACGGTGTAGACCTTATTCTCGCAAACGCTACTCCTGCTCTTCAGGCTGCAGCTGCTGCAACTACAGAAATTCCTATTCTCGGCACATCAATTACAGAATACGGTGTTGCTCTCGGTATTAAAGACTTTAACGGTACAGTAGGTACTAATGTTTCAGGTACATCAGACCTTGCTCCTCTCAATGAGCAGGCAGCAATGTTCGCAGACTGGTGCCCTGACGCTAAAACAGTAGGTCTTCTTTATTGTTCGGCAGAAGCTAACAGCGCTTACCAGGTAGCAGTTGTTAAATCTGAACTCGAAGCAAAAGGCATCACAGTTAAAGATTATCCGTTCTCAGACTCAAACGACCTTTCGGCAGTTTGCACAACAGCTTCAAAAGAAGTAGACGCTATTTATGTTCCTACAGATAACACAGTTGCTTCTAATAAAGAAGTTATTAACAACATCTGCCTGCCTGCAGGCGTTCCTGTAATTGCAGGTGAAGAAGGTATCTGTAACGGCTGCGGTATCGCAACTCTTTCAATCAGCTACTATGACCTTGGTGTAAAAACAGGCGAAATGGCAGTTAAAGTTCTTAAAGGCGAATCAAAAATCGAAGAAATGCCTATAGAATATGCACCTGTTACTAAGAAATACAATGCAACAATTTGTGAAAAATTAGGCATTACACCTGTTGAAGGCTACGAAGCTATAGCTGAATAATCTTAATAGACGGTATACAGTATCAAGGGGGAATTTCTTCTCCCTTGATATTTGTTGTATTTTTTACGGAATAAAAAATCAACACAAAGGAGTATTTTAATGGGTATTTTATCTTCATTACCGGGTGCTGTGGCACAAGGCCTTATTTGGGGTATAATGGCCATAGGCGTTTACCTTACATATAGAATTCTTGATGTTGCCGACCTTACGGTAGACGGTTCTATTGCCACAGGCGGCGCTGTTTGTGTTATGCTTTTAATGAACGGCTGCAATGTGTGGTTTGCACTTTTAATTTCGTTTATTTCAGGTGTTTTGGCAGGTCTTGTTACAGGCCTTTTCCATACGCTTATGGGTATTCCTGCAATTCTTTCGGGTATTTTAACTCAACTTTCACTTTATTCAATAAATCTTAAAATTATGGGCAAGGCTAACCAAGCCGTAAATGCAAGCACAACAGATGTTTTAGTATCTCTCCGTTGGATAAAAGATGTTACTTTAAACAACCCGCTTATTATGGTAAGCATTTTCATTGTGGTTATTATTGCTCTTTTATACCGTTTCTTCGGCTCAGAAATTGGTTGCGCAATTCGTGCAACAGGTTCGAATATAAATATGAGCAGGGCACAGGGTATTAACACCGATGCAAACAAGGTTATCGGTATTATGCTTTCAAACGGTTTAGTTTCGCTTTCAGGCGCTCTTCTTTCACAGTATCAAGGCTTTGCTGATGTTAATATGGGCCGCGGCGCTATTGTTATCGGCCTTGCGGCAGTTGTTATAGGCGAGGCTATCTTCTCCAAAATCTTCAAAAACTTTGCACTTAAACTGCTTTCGGTTGTATTCGGTGCAGTTATCTACTACATAGTAGTTCAGGTAGTTATTTCACTTGGTGTAGACGCAAACTACTTAAAGCTTCTTTCTGCTGTGGTCGTTGCAATATTCCTTGCAGTTCCTTACTGGAAAAAGAAATATTTTACAAAATCGAAAAAGGCAAAGGAGGCGGCCTGAATGTTACAGATTAAAGGCGTAGAGAAAACCTTCAATGTAGGCACTATAAACGAAAAAAAGGCATTAAGAGGTATTGACCTTACATTAAATGAGGGCGATTTCGTTACGGTTATCGGCGGTAACGGTGCCGGTAAAAGTACAATGCTTAATATGATAGCCGGCGTTTACCCTGTAGACTGCGGTACAATTACCATTGACGGTATTGATGTTACAAAGCTCCCTGAGTATAAGCGTGCAAAATATTTGGGCAGAGTGTTCCAAGACCCTATGACAGGTACTGCCGCTTCTATGGAAATTCAAGAGAATTTAGCCCTTGCTAACAGACGCGGCAAAAAAAGAACTTTAAGAATGGGTATAAATAAAGCGGAAAAAGAAGAATATAAAGAGCTTCTGAAAAAACTTGATTTAGGTCTTGAAGAAAGGCTTACATCTAAGGTAGGTCTTCTTTCGGGCGGTCAAAGGCAGGCTCTTACTCTTCTTATGGCTACTTTACAAAAACCGAAGGTTCTTCTTTTAGATGAACACACAGCCGCTCTTGACCCTAAAACAGCAAAAATGGTTCTTGACATTACAGAAGAAATTGTTGCCGAACACAATCTTACAACAATTATGATTACTCATAATATGGCAGACGCAATTCGAGTAGGAAACAGACTTGTTATGATGAATAACGGCAAAATTATTTTTGATGTTTCAGGTGAAGAAAAGAAAAAGCTTACTACAGCAGACCTTTTAGAAAAATTCAAGGTTAATGCAGGCGAAGAGCTTCAAAATGATAGGATGCTTTTAAGCTCTGAAGAGTAATTTTTGCGCAATTTATACGTTCTGCGTTTGCAGGACGGATTTTTAGAAGTTTTCATTTTCAGGGGATTATATATGGAACTCAATGAAATATTATCTTTAATTCTGAACTTAATATGCTTAGGGCTTATGATTGCCACTTATTTTATAAAAAGCAATAATATGACAAAGATATTGGTAATGGTATTCATTGCAAATATTTCCATTGCGGGCGGTTATGCATTAACGGGTGCTTACCAAGGGGCGGTAACTTGCTTTATATGCTCATTTCAGGCACTTATAAATTCAAGATTTGATAAAAAGAACATACCTGTACCGAAATGGCTTTTGGCAATTTATATCGCAAGTATTATAACCGTAAATCTTTGGTCTGCCTCGTGGCAAATTACATTTTTGAGTATACTTGCTATACTTGCCTCAAGTGCTTATGTGGGCTGTGTGGCATCTAAAAATGCTACTATGTACAGGGTATTTACACTTTTCAATATGGGCTTGTGGATAGTTTACGATATATTTTCAAAATCTTATGAGGCATTGCTCAACCACTCGGTTTTACTCGTATTTAATATTGCAGGTATGATATTGAATGCCGTAAAATTAAAAAAGCAGAATGAAAATCGCCGGGAGTAGTTATTTGCTCCCGGCGATTCATTTCGTATTGTTTAAAAACTGTCGGCATAACCTGTTTTGCAAATTATAACACAAAGCGTTACCTGCAAACTCCGCAGTCAACAGCGGCTTTGCTGACCGCTTTTGCAATTTCACTTGCAACGCTTCTGTCTAATGCAGAGGGAATAATGTTTTCTTCGTTAAGCTCGTTTTCAGGTATATGGTTTGCAAGGGCGAAAGCGGCCGCTAATTTCATTTCTTCCGTAATTTCTTTAGCGCCGCAGTCAAGAGCGCCTCTGAATAAGCCGGGGAATACAAGAACGTTATTGATTTGGTTAGGAAAGTCGCTTCTGCCCGTGCCAACAACTTTTGCTCCTGCATTTTTTGCTTTATCGGGCATAATTTCAGGTGTTGGGTTTGCCATTGCAAATACGATAGGGTCTGTGTTCATAGATTTAATCATATCTTCCGATACAATGTTGGGCGCAGAAACACCGACGAAAACATCAGCACCTTTAATAGCAACAGAAAGGTCGCCTTTAAGGTTTTCGGGGTTTGTGATTTCAGCAAGCTTTTGCCTTTCTTCGCCCAATGCTTCATCGTCTTCTGAAATGATGCCTGTTTTATCAACAAGCACCATATTTTTTGCTCCTGCGGCAATTATCATTTTAGATATTGCGGTACCTGCGGCGCCTAAACCGTTAATAACGATTTTAACATCTTCAATTTTCTTGCCTACAACCTTAAGTGCGTTAAGCACGCCGGCGAGAACAACAACGGCAGTACCGTGCTGATCATCGTGAAAAATAGGAATATCGCAAATTTCTTTAAGCTTTTTCTCGATTTCAAAGCATCTGGGTGCGGCAATATCTTCAAGATTTATACCGCCGAAGCTGCCTGAAAGAAGATATATTGTTCTTACGATTTCGTCAACGTCTTTTGATTTAATACAAAGAGGAAAGGCGTCAACATCGGCAAATTTTTTGAAAAGTGCGCATTTACCCTCCATAACAGGCATACCTGCCTCGGGACCTATATCGCCGAGACCTAAAACGGCGGTACCGTCTGTTATTACTGCAACTAAGTTGTTTCTGCGGGTAAGCTCAAAAGACTTATTAACATCTTTGTTTATTACCGTACAAGCCTCGGCAACACCGGGGGTATATGCTAAAGACATATCCTCACGGGTTTCTACGGGGCACCGTGCAACAACCTCGATTTTGCCTTGCCATTCATAATGTTTTTTTAAAGATTCTTCTCTAATATCCATAGTTACTCTTCCTTATTTGCCTGCATTTTTAAGTATGCGTTAATAAAACCGTCAAGGTCGCCGTCCATAACCGCGTTAATATTACCGTTTTCAAAGCCTGTTCTGTGGTCTTTCGCAAGAGTGTAGGGCATAAATACATAAGAACGGATTTGACTGCCCCAAGCAATTTCTTTTTGAACGCCTTTAATATCGGATATTTTGTCAAGATGCTCACGCTCTTTAATTTCAATAAGCTTAGATTTAAGCATACGCATAGCAACTTCTCTGTTTTGGTGCTGGCTTCTTTCTACCTGACAAGAGCAAACAATACCTGTAGGTATGTGGGTAAGACGAACGGCAGATGAAGTTTTGTTAACTTTCTGACCGCCTGCGCCCGATGAACGGTAAACATCCATTTTAATATCTTCGGGAGCAATTTCAATTTCAATACTGTCGTCAATTTCAGGCATAACCTCTAAAGATGCAAAAGATGTGTGCCTTCTGCCCGAAGCGTCAAAAGGAGGTACACGAACAAGTCTGTGAATACCGCTTTCGCTTTTCATATAGCCGTAAGCGTTTTCACCCTCTATAAGAATAACGGCAGATTTCAAGCCTGCCTCGTCACCGTCAAGGTAATCGAGAGTAGATACCTTAAAGCCGTGGCGTTCACCCCAGCGGTTATACATTCTGAAGAGCATTTGAGCCCAGTCCTGAGCCTCTGTTCCGCCTGCGCCTGCGTGGAATGTTAAAATAGCGTTGTTGCCGTCGTATTCGCCTGTAAGAAGTGTTGAAAGAGTCATAGAGTCAAGCGTAGAAATAAACTCATCTACACTGCCTCTGCATTCGCCGAAAAGACTTTCATCCTCTTCTTCGTCAGCAAGCTCGATAAGAGTTAAAGCGTCTTCATAAGAAGCTTTTAAATCTTCATAAGCCTGAATTTTGTTTTTAAGAGCGGCCGCCCTTTGAGTAACCTTTTGAGAATTTGCAATATCATCCCAAAAGCCGTCTTGTGCGCTTTGCTCTTCCAACTCTTTTACTTCGTCTTTCATTTTAGAAAGACCGAGAGCGTCTGCTAAATCGGTTAGCTTATCCCCGTAGCCGAGAAGCTCTAACCGTAATTCTTCAAATTGAAGCATATATATTTTCCTTTCAAAAGTAATTTATTTTTGCAGTGATGTTGTATTAACGCATAATAACCGCCTAATCACATATTTTCACATATAACATTATACTAAAAATATCCGTATATGTAAAGGATAAGTTTTTAATTAATTATTATTTATACTTGTAATTAAAAACTTTATTGATTTAGTGACGCTTTTCGTGTATAATTAATATATAAACTATGAGAGGAGTATATTTATGCTGACAAGAGTAGATATAGAAAATTCAATAAAAAAACTGCTTGTTTGTTACAATGCAGAATACGCGCTCCTTTTTGGTTCTTATGCAAGGGGCGAAGAGACAGAAGAATCGGATATTGATGTTTTGGTTTTTGGCGGAGAGAACTTCAAAAAGTCCAATATTTTTGCTTTCGCAGAAGAATTGCGTCAAATGACAGGAAAAAGTGTTGATGCTTTTGAAATATGTGAGGTTGATTGTTCATCTCCGTTTTACGATAATATTATTAGAGAGGGAATCAGAATAGCATGAAAAAGTCTGATACAGAACGAATAAAAAAGATAATTTCAATATGGGAAGCCTTACAGAATCAAGTTAATGAGCGTTCAATAACAAAAGAGCAACTGTTAAAAGATGAGTTTTCGCAATGGGCAGTTACCACACCGCTTTATAACATAGGCGAACAAGTATATAAAATAAGTGACGAAACGAAAAAGCAATACCCGGAGATTATTTGGAATGTTGTTGCAGGATTAAGACACAGGCTTGTCCATATTGTGAAGGTATAAATTGGTCAATTATCGTTGATGTAATCTTTGACGAAATGAATGACTTTGTGGAATCAATTAAAAAATTGATATAATTTTAAACTTTATACCGAAAGGGAAATAAGGCAACAGAATATAAATATTTATACATTATTTTTTCTATTATTTTTTCTTATAATAAACACTTGCAAATTTTTACAGTATGTGATATTATAACTCGGTAAATACAGAAAAGCGTTGAAAGAGACAGTAGCTTTTTACAAAGCTTTAAGCGAGCAGGGGGCGGTGTGAGCCTTGCGCCGAGTAAAAATGTCGAATATCACTCTTGAGCTGAGGGCTGAATACAGTAAGCCTCTCCGGTTATTCTCCGTTAAAAGAATCGCGTATGACGGTACGCAGTATATAGGTGGTTGCAAAGTTTTCGGTCTTTGTCCTGTATGCAGGGCGAGGGCCTTTTTATTTTTACAAACCGAAAATTTATGTTTGGAGGTATACTATGTACGATCCGATTTCGCCTAATGTGAATTTTGTAGAACAGGAAAAGAAAATCGAAAAATTTTGGCGTGACCAAAACATTTTTGAAAAATCTATTGAAGACAGAAAAGACGGCACACCTTATGTGTTTTATGACGGTCCGCCGACTGCTAACGGCAAACCTCATATCGGCCATGTTTTAACCCGTGTTATTAAAGATATGATTCCCCGTTACCGCACTATGAAAGGCTATATGGTACCCCGTAAAGCCGGTTGGGATACTCACGGACTCCCTGTTGAGCTTGAAGTTGAAAAAATGCTGGGGCTTGACGGTAAAGAACAAATTGAAGAATACGGTTTAGACCCGTTTATAGGTCACTGTAAAGAAAGCGTCTGGAAATACAAAGGTATGTGGGAGGATTTCTCACGCACGGTAGGTTTCTGGGCAGATATGGAAAACCCTTATGTAACATACCATAACGACTTTATAGAGTCCGAGTGGTGGGCATTAAAGCAGATTTATGAAAAAAATCTTCTTTACAAAGGCTTTAAAATCGTTCCTTACTGTCCCCGTTGCGGAACTCCGCTTTCTTCACACGAGGTAGCTCAGGGCTACAAGCTTGTTAAAGAGCGTTCAGCGGTAGTTCGTTTTAAGGTTACAGGCGAAGACGCATACTTCCTGGCATGGACTACTACACCTTGGACTCTTCCCTCAAACGTTGCTCTTTGCGTTAACCCTGCAGATGTTTACTGCAAGGTTAAAGCGGCAGACGGCTTCACATACTATATGGCAGAAGCTCTTTTAGATAAAGTTTTAGGCAAGCTCGCCACAGAAGACGCTCCTGCTTACGAAATCCTCGAAAGCTTCAAGGGTGCAGAACTTGAATATAAAGAATACGAGCCTCTTTTCGATTATGTTAAACCTATTTGTGACAAGCAAAACAAAAAGGCTTTCTTTGTAATGTGCGATAGCTATGTTACTATGACAGACGGTACGGGCATTGTTCATTGCGCCCCTGCATTCGGTGAAGATGACGCCCGTGTAGGTAAAAAATACGATTTACCTTTTGTTCAGCTTGTAGACGGCAAAGGTCAGTTAACCGAGCCTACTCCTTATGCGGGAACATTCGTAAAAGATGCCGATAAACTTGTTTTGGTTGACCTTGAAAAAGCAAATCTTTTATTTGACGCACCTAAATTCGAGCATGATTATCCTCACTGCTGGAGATGCGATACGCCGCTTATCTACTATGCAAGAGAGTCTTGGTTTATCAAGATGACAGATGTAAGAGATAATCTTATTAAAAACAACAACACAATTAACTGGATACCTGAAAGCATCGGCAAAGGCCGTTTCGGCGACTGGCTTCAAAATGTTCAGGATTGGGGTATCTCCCGTAACAGATATTGGGGTACACCGCTTAATATCTGGGAATGTGAATGCGGGCACCGTCATTCAATAGGTTCTATTGAAGAGCTTAAATCAATGAGCGATAACTGCCCTGAAGATATAGAGCTTCACAGACCGTATATTGATGCAGTTACAATAAAATGTCCTCATTGCGGTAAAGAAATGCACCGTGTTCCCGAAGTTATTGACTGTTGGTTTGACTCAGGCTCAATGCCTTTTGCTCAACATCACTATCCGTTTGAGAATAAAGAGCTTTTCGAGTCACAGTTCCCTGCTGATTTTATCTCCGAAGCAGTTGACCAGACTCGCGGTTGGTTCTATTCGCTTCTTGCTATATCAACACTTATTTTTGATAAAGCTCCGTTTAAGAATGTTATAGTTTTAGGCCATGTTCAAGATGAAAACGGTCAGAAAATGAGTAAATCAAAAGGCAACGCAGTTGACCCGTTTGACGCTCTCGAACAGTACGGCGCAGACGCTATCCGTTGGTATTTCTACACAAACTCTGCTCCGTGGCTTCCTAACAGATTCCACGGCAAGGCAGTTGTTGAGGGTCAAAGAAAGTTTATGGGTACTCTTTGGAATACCTACGCTTTCTATGTGCTTTATGCTAATATAGATAATTTTGACCCTACAAAATATAATCTTTCGGATTGCAAGCTTACCGTTATGGATAAATGGCTTCTTTCAAAGCTTAATTCTATGGTAAAAGCAGTAGACGACAACCTTAACAGCTACAAAATTCCCGAGGCGGCTAAAGCGCTTCAGGAGTTTGTAGACGAAATGAGCAACTGGTATGTTCGCCGCAGCAGAGAAAGATATTGGGTACAAGGTATTACAGACGATAAAGTAGCCGCTTATATGACTCTTTATACGGCTCTTGTTACAACCGCTAAAGCCGCTGCGCCTATGATTCCGTTTATGGCAGAAGCTATCTACCTGAATCTTGTTACTAATGTAGATAAATCTGCTCCCGAGAGTGTTCATCTTTGTGAATTTCCGGTAGCAGATGAGAGCCTTATAGACTCAGAGCTTGAAAAGAATATGGACGAAGTTGTTGATATTGTTGTTCTCGGTCGTGCGGCCCGTAACGGCTCAAACATTAAAAACCGTCAACCCCTTAACACAATGTATGTTCAATGCGAGAAAAAGGTTGAGGGCTACTTTACAGATATTATCCGTGAAGAGCTTAATGTTAAAAATGTTGAGTTTATTGAGAATGCAGACAGTCTTGTAACATATATCTTTAAACCTCAGCTTCGTACTGTCGGACCTAAATTCGGTAAACAGCTCGGTGAAATCAGAAATGCTCTTAACGAATTGCCGTCATCTGCAAAAGCAGATCTTGACGCAAACGGAAAAATTGTGCTTGATTTACCGAGCGGCACCGTTGAGCTTTTAACAGAAGATATTCTTCTTGAAACAAAGCAAAAAGAGGGCGTATTTACAGTTTCCGACAAGGGCGTTACGGTTGCACTCGATACAGAGCTTACAGAAGAGCTTATTGAAGAAGGCTTCGTAAAAGAGCTTATCAGTAAAATTCAAACCATGCGTAAAGACTCAGGCTTTAATGTTATGGATAGAATTACCGTAACTCTTACAGGTAACGAAAAACTCTTTAACCTTGCTAAAAAGAATGAAGAAACAATCTCAACGGTTGTTCTCTCCGATGCTATTTTAAATGCAGACGCAGGCGAAAATGCAAAGGAATGGGATATTAACGGTGAGAAAGTTGTAATTTCGGTAGCAAAGAGAGCTAACGGCTGACAGCGGTGAACGAGTAAACAAGTGAACGCTTCGTTAGCCGAATGAAAAACGAAAAGTGAAAAATTAAGGAAAAGCACCGCACACTTCGTGTGCATTATAGCGTGCTTTTGGTGTAAATTATAAATTGCCCGCTTTCTTTTACGGTAAATCTTAAAACAAAAACTTTTAAATAAAATAATAACTCAACAAACAAGAAAACAGATAGTAAATTCAAACATTCCGAAATTTGAATTACTATCTGT
>JBJEPP010000057.1:0-38537 GCA_051881295.1 Acutalibacteraceae bacterium
CTTGAGTAAGGCAGAAGAAAGCGATGTTGTTATGCTTGGTTGCGGCATAGGTGTTACTGAAAGTACAAAACAGCTTACATATAATTTAATTTCAAATATTACAAAACCTTTTATTATAGATGCAGACGGGCTCAATTGTCTCAGTGAGAATATAGGTGTTTTAAAATCCGCGAAAGCGCCTGTTTTATTAACTCCGCATCCCGGCGAAATGTCCCGTTTAACAGGCTTAACTGTTGATTATATCCAAAACAATAGGGTAGAGTCGGCTAAAAGTTTTTCAGAAGAATATAATGTAACCTTGCTTCTTAAAGGGTACGAAACAGTAATATGCAACAGCAAATCAGAAGATGTTTATATTAACAAAACAGGTAATACGGGTCTTTCCAAAGGCGGTTCGGGCGACTTGCTTTCGGGTATTATTGCAGGTCTTGTCCCCTCGCAGAACGGTGAATTATTTAAGTCGGCCGTTCTCGGTGCCTTTATTCACGGACTTACAGCCGATATTTTAAAAGAACAACTGACAGAGTACGCAATGCTCCCAACCGATTGTGCCAAGGCATTGCCTGAAGCCTTTAAAATGATATTGAACAGCCAATGAAGACTTCTAAAATATTTGTTGTTATTATTGCAATCTTGCTTGTTGCTTCTTTATGCAGCTGCAATAATTACAACAAACCCGCAGAAGTTGATTTTACAGAACCGAAATCTGTTCAAATATCTTATAACGGTTTAATACTTAATGCCACAGTGTCGTTTAACGATAACACCATGCATTTTGTTTATGACGATAATAATACAAGCGTTATAATAAACAGCGATTTTTACGATATTGAATATATGAACTTAACCTATAACGGAACTACCGAGGAAATTCCGGAAAATTTTTTGCCGTTAATAGTGTATAAATTCTTTTATTCTCACGGCTCATCTTTCATAATCGAAAAATACAATAAAGAAACATCTTCTTATATTTTACAAGAGAGTATATCTGATTGTTTTTTTGATTTTGAGTGTTTCGTAAATGGCGAAAATAAAACATATAGCATTACAATAAAATAAATTAAAACAAGGCTGTAGAACTTTCGTTTTACAGCCTTGTCAGTTATACTTTTGTTAATTTACGGTTATAAATAAATATTAAAGCAATTATTAAAGCAATGATGCGGCAGCTTCGTCAAGGAAAATAAGCGCGTCTTCGTGCTCTTGCAGAATAGATGCGGGAACTTTAGGTGTAACTTCACCTTTAATCATATTGCGAACAGCCTCGGCTTTCTTTTCGCCTGTAGCAATAAGAATAACCTTTTTAGCGCCCATAATCTGTTTAACGCCGACTGTAAGCGCATAGCGGGGCATTGTGTTTTCGTCAAAGTAGATTTTGTTGGCATTGATTGTGCTTTCGGTGAGTTTTACCTTGAAAGAACCCTCTGTGAACTTATCCGCAGGCTCGTTAAAACCGATATGAGCATTATTGCCTATGCCTAAAAGCTGAATATCAATGCCGGCTTCTTTAATTGCTTTGTCATAAGAAGCGCATTCAGCGTCTGTGTCGGCGGCGTTACCGTCAAGAAAATGTACATTTTCTTCAAGAATATCAAGTCCGTTGAAAAGTTGCTCGTGCATAAATGTATAATAACTGTTTTTATCGTTTTTCGGCAAATCGCAGTATTCGTCAAGATTATAAGTTCTTACATCCTTAAAAGAAACATTTTCTTCATTATGCATTTTTATAATATTCTGATATGTAGGAACAGGTGTAGCGCCCGTAGCCAGACCTAATACACAAGACGGATTGCGCTTAACCTCCTCTATAAAAATTTTAGCAACTTCTTCACCGATTTCTTCAGCAGATTTTAAAACTGTAACCTTCATTTTACATCCCCCTTAAAAAATTAACTACAGTATACCATAAATATAAAAAAAATAAAGAGAAAATATGGAATTTTTAAAGAATTGTTGAAAAAATTTTTTTAAAATGGTATAATTACTTAAAAATTGGTTTATTGGGAGATTTTTATGATAAAAAACATAGTTTTTGACATGGGCGGAGTCTTAATTGACTGCGATGTTAAAAAAACTATAAGGCAATTTTTTAAAGAAGAATACCATGATGTGTTATTTAAAGAGGTGTTCGGTTCGCCTTTGTGGGATGAATTAGACAGAGGAACAAAGCTTTCAAATGAAGCAATTCCCGAAATGCTCTCAAAAATTCCGAAAGAAACCCACGCTTTAATTACGGAAATGGTAGATAATTTCTACCCGTATATGCCGCCGTTTCCTGAGATGTACGGTTTTATTAAACAGCTTAAAGACGCAGGCTATAAAATATACCTTTTGTCTAACGCTTCCCGCCGTTTTTACGACAGAAAAGATTACATACCCGCTATTTCACTTTTTGACGGCTTGTTTATTTCTGCCGATTATAAAATGCTGAAACCCGAAAAAGAAATATACGAAACATTTTTTAAAAAGTTTTCATTAAAGCCTGAGGAATGCTTTTTTATAGACGACAGGGCAACGAATATTGAGGGTGCTGAAAGCTGCGGTATGAAAGGTTTTGTGTTCCGCATAAGCAAACTCGGTGAACTCGAAAAAACATTAAATGCTTTAGGCGTTAATTTTTAATCGGAGGATTTTTATGAAAAAAACAGTAGCTATTTGTTCGGTAATATTGTCTGTTGCAATTATATTTACGGTTTTTACCTCTTGCGGTAAAAAAGAAGAGGAAGTGTCTGACGGTAAAACATTCACAGCAGAAAACGGAGATGTTTATTCTGCACAAATCGGTGATTCTAACGCTGTTATTATGATCAACGATGAAGTTTACCAAACATTAAATTATCCTAATAATCCGGGTTTTGTATTTGTTAAAGACTATGCTCAGGAGCACTACGAATTTATTGATATGAATTTTGACGGTATACCGGATTTTTATGTTGCGGCTTGTAAAAACGGTGAGGATGTTAACTATTTTTGCTGGCTTTTCAATGACACAACAAAAGAATTTGATTACTCGGTATCACTTTCGGCTTTAAAGAATATTTCAGTTGATTCATATAATCAAAGAATTCTGTCAACGGTTTCCGGCGGAGAAAATCCGAGAATTGCTTCGTATCAATGGGTTAACGGCGTTTTAACCTTTGAAAAAGAATACGGCAAAAATAACGAAACCGTTCCCGAAGAAATTAAAGAAATTGTATCTGAAAATGTAATCGGCGTTGAAACAACAGCCGCTTCAAAAACTACAACTTCTAAAAAGGCAGATAAAACAGAAGACACAACAAAGAAAGATTCTCAGAATCAAACCACAACTAAAAAGAATTCAAACAACTCTTCAGATAAAACTACCGAAAAAGCAGATAACACAACTACAACAAAGCGTAACAAACCGCTTGCTACCACAACAACACAGCCTGCCGTAACTCAAAGAGTAGAAGTAGCAACAGGCGATGATGCAGAAGGTTTTGATGACGGCTGGTTCTGATGGAGGATATTATGGAAGAAAAAAATGTTATTTCAGAAAACACAAACGAAGTAAAAAAAGAAAAATCAGGCTTTGCATTTTTTAAAAATTGCTCCGAAACATTAAAAAGACTTTCAGTAATTCTTTTTATAATCAACATATTCATTGCGATTTCATTGATGGTTGTTGCAGTTGTTGTAATTGGCGTATATATCAGTTTTGATATGCTTTCAATAGTTGTTTTGCCATTGGTGTGCTTGCTTGTGATTTCGGTTGTTTTAGCGAGATTTATTTCTGCTTTAGTCTACGGCTTTGCAGAAATAGTAGAAAAATACGAAAAAATGAAATAAATTTAAGTAAAATACAGATTTTTCCTTAAATTTTATTGACAAAGATAAACTCAAAGAGTAAAATAATTACAATATTTTTACGGAGGTGCAACGGTATGTACGGTACATTTTCATACTATCGATTTTATTTTAACAAAACGGATTGTCGTTGCACTAAAGAAGTAATTTTTTAATTACATAGTGAGTGGCAGTCCACAATGGGTTATACCTTTGTGGACTGTTTTTATTTAAAATTCAGGTGATATTATGGTTTCTAAAAATATGTTGGGGCTTGGTAAAAAAAGCTCCGTTATTCGCGAAATATTTGAATACGGCAAAAAGCGAAAAGCAGAAATCGGCGAAGAAAATGTTTTTGATTTCAGCCTCGGAAATCCAAGTGTTCCCGCACCGCAAAAGGTTACGGATGTTATGCTTGAATTTTTAAAAAATACTCCTGCCGTAAATCTTCACGGTTATACATCTGCACCGGGTGATATTGATGTAAGAAACGCCATAGCCCGGAATATTAAAGAAAAATTCAATGTGGACGCTGCGGCGAATAATATTTATATGACCTGCGGCGCCGCCGCTTCTCTTACTATTACTCTTAACGCTATTGCCGAAGACGGCGGTCAGGTAATCGCTCTTGCACCGTTCTTCCCCGAATATCGCGTATTTGTTGAAAATGCCGGTATGTCGCTTGTTTCTGTCCCTTGTAAAACAGAAGATTTGCAAATTGATTTTGAAGCCTTAGAAAAATCCGTTAATAAAAATACAAAGGCGATAATAGTTAATTCACCTAATAATCCCTCAGGCGTAATTATTCCCGAGAGCGATATTATAAAACTTGCGGATTTACTTAAATCTAAGCAAAAGGAATACGGTAAAGATATATACATTATTTCCGATGAGCCGTACCGTGAACTTGTTTTCACCGGAGAGAGCGTACCTTACATACCTTGCTTTTATGAAAATACTTTTGTTTGCTATTCTTACAGTAAAGCTCTTTCTTTACCGGGCGAACGCATTGGTTATATTTTTGTTTCGCCTTATATGAATAACCCGTCAGACGCTTTCTTTGCTGTTTGCGGAGCAGGCAGAGCTTTAGGTTATGTTTGCGCACCGAGTCTTATGCAGTATACTGTAGCCAAATGCTTAAACGACACGGCAGATATATCCGTATACGAAAAAAACAGAAAGATTTTATATGACGGCTTAACAAAAATCGGATATACGGTTATTAAGCCGGACGGCGCTTTTTATATGTTCGTAAAAGCCTTAGAAGATGATGCATACAAATTTTATGAACGAGCGAAAGAACACGAGCTTTTACTTGTGCCAAGTGACGATTTCGGCATCAGCGGATTTGTGAGAATTTCTTATTGCGTAGATACCGTTTTAATTGAAAACTCCCTTAAAGCATTCAAAGAATTATATGAGGATTATAAAAAATGAACGATTACGAAAAAAAGTTTAACGAAGCAAGAAAGATTATAGCCGATATAGATAAGGATATTGCCGTTCTGTTTGAAAAGCGAATGAATGCGGCAAAAGATGTTGCGGAATATAAAAAGGTCAACGGACTTCCTATAGAAGACTTAGCCCGTGAAGAAAGCCTCATAAAAAGTAACAGCGAGCTAATTAAGGATGAAGAAATCCGTTCTTATTACATAAACTACTTAAAAAATACAATGAATCTTTCAAAAGACTTTCAGCATAAGCTTATAGACGGAACCCGCATTGCCTTTTCGGGTGTAAAAGGCGCTTTTGCAGAAATTGCAGTAAAACGCATTTTTCCTGACGGTAAAGCTGTTCCTTACCCTGATTTTAAAAGCGCTTATAAAGCAGTAGAAAACGGCGAGTGCGAATGTGCGGTGCTACCTATTGAAAACAGCTACGAGGGCGATGTTGTTCGTGTTATGGATTTAACATATTTCGGCTCTCTCTATATTAACGGAATTTACGATTTAGGTGTTGAGCAACACCTTTTCGGTACTTTGGATGCAAGCCGCAATTCAATTAAAAAAGTTGTCAGTCACCCTCAGGCATTAGGTCAATGCAGAGAGTATATTGAAGAACGGGGCCTGCAAAAAGAAGAAGCGGTGAATACTGCGGTTGCAGCCGAAAGCGTAGCAAAAAACGGTGATAAAAGCGTTGGCGTTATATGCAGTTTAGAGGCAGGTCACGAATACGGACTTAAACTTATAGACAGAAAAATCAATAAAGACAGCGCAAATACAACCCGTTTTGCAGTGTTTTCCCGTATACCCAAAGCCTATGCCGAAAGCGATGAAAACTTTATTATCCTATTTACCGTTCGAGATGAGCAAGGGTGCCTCGGTAAAGCGGTATCGGTTTTCGGTGAATACGGATACAACTTAAAATCATTGAAAAGCAGACCGTCCAAGGATGTTATTTGGAATTACTATTTCTACTTAGAGGGTCACGGCAATTTAACTAAAGAAAACGAAAAAAATATGATGGCCAAGCTTTCAAAGGTTTGTACCAATGTTCGTTTGGTTGGCAGATTCGGCAAAGAAGTTCAAATATAAGGTGATTTAATGGAATTAGAAGTAAAAACCTCAATGGGCAGTTACAATATTGCTTTAGAACGCGGCGCTATAAATAAATTAGCGGATTATTGCTGTTTAAGTAAAAAAGCCCTTATAGTTACCGATAGCGGTGTTCCCGGTGAATATGCCGAGAGCGTAGCAAAACAATTTAAAAACAGTGTTATAAAAGTTATTCCTCAAGGTGAAAAAAGTAAATCATTTGATACATATAAAGAACTTTTGCAGGTCTTAAATGATGAAGCGTTTTCCCGTGCGGATTGCGTAGTTGCAGTAGGCGGCGGTGTAGTAGGCGACCTTTCGGGCTTTACTGCCGCAACGTATATGCGCGGCATCACCTTTTATAATATTCCGACTACGCTTTTAGCTCAGGTTGATTCCTCAATAGGCGGTAAAACTGCTATTGATTTCGGCGGTTACAAAAATACTGTCGGTGCATTCTATCAGCCGGATGCCGTTATTATAGACCCGAATGTTCTTTCCACTTTATCCGACAGGCAGTTCAATAACGGACTTGTAGAAAGTATAAAAATGGCGGCTACCTCTGATAAAATTCTTTTTGAGCTTATTGAAAACGAAAATGCCAAAGAGGTAATAGATACTGTTATTGAGCGTTCTCTTAAAATTAAAAGAGCGGTCGTTGAAGAAGACGAAAAAGAAACAGGTCTTCGCAGAGTATTAAATTTCGGTCATACAGCCGCCCACGCTATAGAAACTGCTGCAGGTCTCGGCGATATTCTTCACGGGGAAAGCGTTGCAATAGGTATGCTGCCGTTTTCAAGCGACAGCGTAAAAGAAAGACTTGTAAAAGTATTAAAAAAATACAATTTAAAAACAACTGTAGATTTTTCGGCAGATATGTTACTTTCAGCTTTGCGTCACGATAAAAAGGCTAACGCTGCAGGAGTCAATGCGGTTTTGGTAGATGAAATCGGCACATTCAGATTTAAGTTTATTGAGTTCAGTGAATTAGATAAAATTATTAAGGAGGCTTTCCGAAATGAATAACACATTAGGTCAAAATGTAACGGTTACTCTTTTTGGTGAAAGCCACGGCAACAGTATCGGTGCAGTCCTTGACGGACTCCCTGCGGGTGTTGAGGTTAACGAAGAATTAATAACTCATCAACTTGATTTAAGAAGACCGGTTGGTAAGATTTCAACTCCTCGAAGTGAAAGCGACAAATTCCAAATTGTAAGCGGCTGTTACAACGGTAAAACAACAGGCACACCGCTTTGCATTGTAATTCCCAACGAAAATACAAAATCAAAAGACTACGCCTCATCTTACGGCAAGGCAAGACCGGGTCACGCAGATTATGTAGCCCACGAAAAATACAACGGTTTTGAAGATTTTCGCGGCGGCGGTCATTTCAGCGGCAGAATTACTGCAGGACTTGTTGCGGCAGGTGCCGTTTGTATTGATTTGCTTTCTGAAAAAGGTATTAAAATCGGCACGCACATAAAAAAATGTGCAGGCGTTTCGGATACGGATTTTACCGATTACATTAAAAATATCAATGCTCTTTCAGATAAAATGTTTGCCGTGTTAGATGATGCTAAAGGCGAAGAAATGGTCAAAAACATTGAATTGGCTTTATCTAAAGGCGACAGCGTAGGCGGTGTTCTTGAAACCGTTGTTATCGGTCTGCCTGTAGGCGTAGGGGAGCCTTGGTTTGACAGTGTAGAGAGCAAGCTTTCTCACGCGCTTTTCTCCATTCCCGCAGTTAAGGGTGTAGAGTTCGGCGCAGGTTTTCACAGTGCAGATATGCTTGGCAGTGAAATGAATGATGAATTTTACTACGAAAAGGGCAAGGTTTTAACTAAAACCAATAACAACGGCGGTATAAACGGCGGTATTTCAAACGGTATGCCTATAATTTTCAGGACTGCCGTAAAGCCTACGCCGTCAATTTCAAAATCGCAGGATACCGTTAACTTTGTAACAAAAGAAAACGAAGTGTTAAGTGTTCACGGTCGTCACGACCCTTGTATAGTTCACAGAGCAAGAGTGGTGCAAGACAGCGTAACTGCTATTGTTTTGTGCGACTTGCTCAACCAAAAATTCGGTACAGATTGGCTTGGTGCATAAATGGAATACGGTTGTATCGGCGAAAAGTTAGGCCACAGTTTTTCAAAAGAAATTCACAATGCCTTAACTGATTACGATTATCAATTAAAAGAATTAACAAAAGATGAGCTTCCGCTGTTTATGGAAGAACATAACTTTAAAGCAATAAATGTTACTATTCCGTATAAACAAGATGTTATTCCGTATTTATATTGGATTTCAGACGAGGCAAAATCAATAAATGCCGTTAATACCGTTGTTAATATTGACGGTAAGCTATACGGCTACAATACCGATTTTTGCGGATTAAAATCTTTAATTGAAAAAGAGAATGTATCTTTAAAAGGTAAAAAAGTTGTTGTTCTCGGCAGCGGCGGAACATCAAATACTGCTTTTGCCGTTGCAAACAGTATGGGCGCAAATACGGTTTTAAAAGTATCCCGTACACCCCGTGAAAACTACATAACTTACGAAGAACTTTACGAAAAACATACAGACTGTGAAGTTATAATCAATACAACCCCATGCGGTATGTACCCGAAAATCAATGTAAGTGCCGTTGAAATTGACAAATTTACTAATTTAGAGGCTGTTTTTGATGCGGTATATAATCCGCTTTCGTCTAAATTGGTTTTAGATGCCAAAGAAAGGGGTATAACGGCTGTCGGCGGTTTATATATGTTAGTTATGCAAGCCGCTTACGCTGTAGAAAAATTTATAAATCAGCCTGTGGATTTTAAAAAGGTTGACGGTATCTTTAAGGCTCTTTATAAAGACAAAATGAATATAGTTTTAATCGGTATGCCGGCTTCTGGCAAATCTACGGTAGGCAAAGCATTATCCGTTTCTTTAGGTAAAAACTTTGCAGATTCAGATGAAAAAATCGCAGAAACCGAAGATAAAACAATTCCGGAAATCTTTACAGAATCGGGAGAGCGTTATTTTAGAGAGGTTGAAACGAATGTTATCCGTGATTTATCAATGAAGAACTCACAGGTTATTGCAACCGGCGGGGGAGTTGTTCTTAATAAAACAAATATAGATATACTAAAAGGAAACGGCAGAGTGTATTTTATAGACAGACCTTTAAATATGCTTGTAACTACAGATGACAGACCCCTTTCAAGCAATCGCGCTGATTTAGAAAAAAGGTACAGCGAGCGATACGGTTTATATAAATCTTATGCAGATGTTATTATAGACGGCAGTGGTTCCGTAGAAGAAGTTTCCAAAAGGATAGAGGTGGATTTTAGTGAATATTCTTGTAATTAACGGACCTAATCTTAATATGTTGGGTATTCGTGAGCCTGAAATCTACGGCAAAGAAACTTACAATTCATTAGTCCGAAAAATTCAGAATTACGCAAACGAAAAAAACATATCCGTCAGGTGCTTTCAGTCTAACCACGAGGGAGATTTAGTTACGGCTATTCAAACGGCTTACGGTCTTTATGACGGTATTGTTATTAATCCGGGTGCATATACCCACACAAGCGTAGCTATATTAGACGCTTTAAAGGCTGTCAGTATTCCTGCGGTAGAGGTGCATATTTCGGATGTGGACTCCCGCGAAGAGTTCAGAAAAACAAGTTATATAAGGCTTGCTTGCTTTGAAACTGTCAGTGGCAAGGGGACTGACGGCTACCTTTTAGCAATAGATAAGTTACTCGAAAGGGCAAAATAATGGATATTCAGATTTTTCCTTCAGAAGCAAAAGGCAGTATAAATGCTCCGCCGTCTAAAAGCTGTGCCCACCGTTTACTTATTGCCTCTGCATTGGCAAAAGGCGAGAGCGTAATAGAGAATATAGGAACTAATGAAGATATTAAAGCAACGGTAGACTGCCTTAAAAATTTGGGAGCTAATATTGTTTTGAAAGATAAAACCGCCTATGTTACGGGTATAAACCAAAGTTCTGAAAAAGATGTTTTGGATTTATACTGCAACGAAAGCGGCAGTACGCTTCGGTTCTTAATTCCTTTAAGCTTGGCTTTTGCCCGTAAAGTGAATTTTACCGGTAACGGAAGATTGTTGGACAGACCCCAAACGGTTTATGAAGACTTGTTTAAAAATAAAGGCTGTTATTTAGAAAAAGTAAACGGCGCATTAGTTGCAGGCGGCACTCTTAAAGGCGGTATTTATGAAATACCGGGTAATGTAAGCAGTCAGTTTTTAACAGGGTTGTTGTTTACACTCCCTTTGCTTAAAGAAGACAGTGAAATTTTTGTTACCACACCTTTACAAAGCGTGCCCTATGTAGATATTACAATAGATGTATTATCTCAGTTCGGTATAGAAACAGCAAAGAAAAGCAACGAGCATTATTTAATTAAAGGCTCGCAAGAATATAAACCTGTTAACACAAGTGTTGAGGGCGATTGGTCAAATTCAGCCTTTTTAGACGCTTTTAATTTACTTGGGGGCAATGTAACTGTTAAGGGCGTCAGGCCAGACAGCTTCCAGGGCGACAAGGTTTACCGGGAATTTTATAAACTGTTAAATTACACCGACCCAACATTAGATATTTCAAACTGTCCCGATTTAGGACCGATTTTAATTGCCGTAGCGGCGGCAAAACACGGCGCAACTCTTACAGGCACTAAAAGGCTTAGAATTAAAGAAAGCGACCGAGGAGCCGCAATGCAAGAAGAACTCTTAAAATTCGGAGTTAAAACAGAGGTTTCGGAAAATACAATAATTATTCCCGAAGCAGAATTAAAAACTCCCACAGAGCCTCTTAATTGTCATAACGACCACCGTATAGCAATGTCTTTAAGTGTGCTGTGCAGTAAAGTGGGCGGCATATTAAAAAATACGGAATGTGTTAATAAAAGCTATCCTGATTTTTTTAAGGATATAAGTAAATTGCAAATTAAATATACAATATTATAAGGAGATACATACTATGAATTTCAAAAGAAAACTTCCGATTCCTATGGATATTAAGACGCAGTTTCCGCTTACTGCCGAAATGGAGAAACAGAAAAAAGTAAATGATGAAGAAATAAAAAAGGTTTTTACAGGCGAGAGCGATAAATTTATTCTTGTAATAGGACCTTGCTCTGCGGATTCTAAAGATTCTGTTCTTGATTATATTTCCCGCCTTGCAGAGGTTCGCGAAAAGGTAAAAGACAGAATTGTTATTATACCTCGTATTTATACTAATAAACCCCGTACTACGGGTGCAGGCTACAAGGGTATGCTTCATCAGCCTGACCCTAACGAAAAACCAGATATGCTTCACGGTATTATTGCTATCCGTGATTTACATATGTCTGCGTTAAAAGAATACGGCTTTTCCTGTGCCGATGAAATGCTTTACCCTGATAACCACCGTTATCTTTCCGATATTCTCTCTTATGTTGCAGTCGGCGCCCGTTCTGTAGAAAATCAGCAGCACCGTTTGACAGCAAGCGGTTTAGATATTCCTGTGGGTATGAAAAACCCTACAAGCGGTGATTTATCAATTATGATGAATGCAATTACTGCAGGTCAAAGCAGTCACACATTTATTTACCGCGGCTGGGAGGTTGAAAGCGAGGGTAACGAATATACTCATGCTATTATGCGCGGCTTTGTTAACGGTGACGGAAGAAGCTTTTCAAACTACCACTACGAAGATCTTGAAAAATTAGCTGTTCTTTATAAAGAGTCAGGACTTAAAAATCCTTCTTGTATAGTAGATACCAACCACGCAAACTCAGGTAAAAGGTATTTAGAGCAAGTCAGAATTGCAAAAGATGTTTTACACAGCAGAAATCTCAATAATGATATTAAAAATCTTGTAAAAGGATTTATGATAGAAAGCTACATTGAAGACGGCGCACAAAAAATAGGCGATTGCGTTTACGGTAAATCAATTACCGACCCATGTCTCGGTTGGGAGAAAACGGAACGACTTATATATGATATAGCCGAACTTGCATAAAATATAACATATCGACAACATTAACAGTTGTCGATGTTGTTTTTATATAAACCAACCTTTTTGTTAAATATAATTATTATCTTATCATTGAGAAAGGGTAAAAATATGATTTCACAAAAAGAAATAAAAAATGTTGAGCAGTTTATTGCTTTATGCAGAGATTTGCTAAAAAACAAATATGTAGTGTCGATGAAAAATTATAATCATCACGGTACAATAAATACCCATTTTCACAGCGTTTATGTTGCGTATACCGTTATGAAAATTTGCAATATTTTGGGTACGGACAAAATTGAAGAAGTTGTCAGGGCGGCGCTTTTGCACGATTTTTATCTTTATGACTGGCATATAGTAAAACACGATGAGTTACATGCATGGTATCATCCGAAAGAATCAGTCAGAAATATTGAAAAATACAATATTATTCCTTTAAGCACTATGCAAAAAGAAATGATTATGCACCATATGTTTCCTCTTGCAAGCCCTCCCTTTTCGCTTGGAGGATGGATTTTAATAATTGCTGATAAACACTGTGCAAATTGCGAATTTCTCGGTTTTTCATCAAGGTTTGAAGAGCTTTACCTAGAAATATCAGAAAGGATTGAAAAAAATGATATATAAAATATGCACATGTTTTTTTATATTTATGATTTTCAGCGTTTGCGGCTGGGCGGTAGAAACTCTTCTTTATGTTTTCAGAGATAAAAAATTTGTTAAAAGAGGTTTTCTTTTCGGACCGTTGTGTCCAATCTACGGTACTGGAGCGCTTATTTGTTTTTTCATACTTTATAATCGGGTTGACAGTATCTTACTCATTTTTATTTACGGAACGGTTCTGTGCGGATTACTGGAATATATAACTCATTTTTTAATGGAGAAAATCTTTCACGCAATGTGGTGGGATTATTCAAATAGACGGTTTAATATACACGGCAGGGTTTATCTTAAAGGGCTTTTGCTTTTCGGTGCAGGTTGTGTGTTGATAGTTAAAATACTTTTACCGGGTGCTTTAAAAATTGTTGCATTGATGAATGAAAATGTGCTTTACATAATTTGCTTTATTCTTTATTCTCTTTTGCTTATGGATATTGCAACAACGGTTGCGGATTTAAAGGGCTCTGTTGCAATTCTTAAAAAGCTTCTCGAATCCGGAATAAGTGCAGGTCAGCACAGTATAGATATAACCGATAAAAAGCTTAATGAGTTTGCCGAAAGTATTAAAGAAACCGAATTTGTTTCTGAAATAATAAAAAGTATCAACAACGAAAAGTCCGTACTTTCAAGAATTAAAAGAAGGTATTCCGACTTCAATATAAAAAAGTATAAGCCCATTCTTGATATGATTTTTGATAAACCGCAGGAGAACAAAGGCAGAAAAGATATTAAGCTTTACGGAACCGGAGAGCAAATCGAAAACAGCATAAGCGATAGCGAAAACGACTCTCCAGAACAATAAAAACAGTATGAAGTTAAGTTATTCTGTATACAGACGAATTGCAAATCGGATTCAATTTCATATAGGAATATATATTTTAAATTTTATTACTGTAATTCACGGTAATTTGATTGAAAAATTTTTTTTAATAGTGTATAATGTTCAGGTAATTAAGACTAAAGAAAGCAGGTGCGAAAATGAAAAACATTACAAATGATATTTTGTATGTCGGAGTGAATGATCATAACATTGACCTTTTTGAAGGTCAGTATGATGTGCCTAACGGTATGGCATATAACTCCTATGTAGTTTTAGACGAAAAAGTTACTGTATTTGATACAGTAGATGTAAGTTTTAAACACGAATGGATGGATAATATTACTGAAGTTCTCGGCAATAAACAGCCGGATTACTTAGTTGTTCAGCACATGGAGCCGGACCATTCCGCTAATGTGTTAAATTTTGCTAAAACATACCCTAACGCAAAAATTGTAGGTAACGCAAAAACTTTTAAAATGATTGAGCAATTTTTCGGTACGGATTTTGCCGATAGGCGAGTAGTGGTAAAAGACGGCGAAACGCTTTGCACAGGCAAACACACATTCACATTCGCTTTTGCTCCTATGGTACATTGGCCCGAGGTTATTGTAACCTACGACAGTGCCGATAAGGTTTTATTTTCGGCTGATGCATTCGGTAAATTCGGCGCGCTTGATGTTGAAGAAGATTGGGCGTGCGAGGCAAGACGCTACTATTTCGGCATAGTTGGTAAATACGGCGCTCAGGTTCAGTCTTTGCTTAAAAAAGTATCAGCGTTTGAAATTAAAACTATTTGCCCGTTACACGGACCGATGCTTACGGAAAATTTAGGTTATTACCTTGATTTGTACAATACTTGGTCATCATACGGCATAGAAACAGAGGGTGTTGTAATCGCATATACATCTGTTTACGGCAATACTAAAAAGGCAGTAGAAATGCTCTCGGAAAAATTAAAATCAAAGGGTTGCCCTAAGGTTGCGGTAAACGACCTTGCAAGATGCGATATGGCAGAAGCGGTTGAAGATGCTTTTCGCTACGGAAAGCTTGTTTTGGCAACCACAACTTACAATGCAGATGTTTTTCCGTTTATGAGAGAGTTTTTAGACCATCTCGTTGAGCGTGGCTTTAAAAATAAAACCGTGGCTTTCATAGAAAACGGCTCGTGGGCACCTCTTGCCGCAAAGGTTATGAAAGAAAAATTAGAAGAATGTAAGAATCTTACTTTTGCCGATAATACCGTTAAAATTCTTTCTGCAGTCAGCGGTCAGAATAAAGATGAAATTGAAGCACTTGCAAATGAACTTTGCAAAGAGTATATTGCTCAGTCTGCGGATTCTGCAAACAAAAATGATTTAACAGCACTTTACAAAATCGGCTACGGCTTATATGTTGTTACATCTAATGACGGCAAGCGTGATAACGGCCTTATAGTGAATACTGTTTCACAGGTCAGCGATTCACCAAACCGCATTGCCGTTAACATTAACAAAGCAAACTATTCACACCATGTAATTAAACAAACAGGAGTTTTAAATGTAAACTGCCTTTCTGTTGATGCACCGTTCAGCGTATTTGAATCTTACGGATTCAGAAGCGGCCGTAATACAGATAAATTTGAGGGTGTTGAGGTAGGCCGTACCGATAACGGACTTGTTTTCTTGCCTCGGTATATAAATGCGGTAATGTCGCTTAAAGTTGAAGATTATGTTGATCTCGGCAGTCACGGAATGTTTATTTGCTCTGTAACCGAATGCCGTGTTATGAGTGATAAAGAAACTATGACATACACATATTACCAAAACAATGTTAAACCAAAGCCAAAAACAGAGGGCAAAAAGGGTTATGTATGTAAAATTTGCGGTTATGTTCACGAGGGTGACGAATTACCTGAAGATTTTATTTGCCCGCTTTGTAAGCACGGCGCCGCGGATTTTGAACCGATACAATAAAACCAATATAAAAGAACAGAGCATCGAAAAAATCGATGCTCTGCTTTTTTAAGATTATTCTTTTTCAAAAACATCTTTACCAAGACCGCAAACAGGACAAACCCAGTCGTCAGGAATATCTTCCCAAGCAGTACCGGGTGCTATGCCGTTATCAGGATCGCCGATAGCAGGGTCATATTCGTACCCGCAAGGACAAACATATTTCATTTTGTAAACCTCCTTTTGTAATATACTTTCCTTAATTCCGTAGAATTACGCTTTTTATTTTTCTTTATAATAAAGCATACAGTGGCAATATCCCTCGAAATCAGGGTCGGCTATCTGCTCACGGAATTCTTTGCAGATACATTTGTTATCTTCCGATTTCTCTAATCTGCAAGGGCAGTATCCGCCTTTTTCCTTTAAGCCGGCTTTGATTTTTTCAACTATTTCCTTATTATCGTTTAATCTTACTGCCATATTTACAATCTCCGTATTAAAAACAAGTTTAAATGAGCGATTTACAGGATTTTTCGGGATTTTTGTATCATTAAATGATTTGCTGATACAGTTATTTAAGTAATTTTTTCAATTCTTCTTTCGGCATTGCTCCTACCGTACTGCCTGTAATCTGTCCGTTTTTAATTACGGCAAACATAGGGATACTCATAACATTAAAAGTTGCTGCAAGCTCAGGTTCGTCATCAACATTCACTTTACAAACTTTAACTTTTCCCTCGTATTCATCGGCAAGCTCCGAGACAACAGGGGACATCATCTGACAAGGTCCGCACCATGTTGCCCAAAAGTCAATCAATACGGGAATATGTGATTTTAAGACTTCGTTTTCAAAATTATCTTTAGTTATTGTAATTTCAGCCATTGTTTTTCCTCGCTTAATAATATATATTTGTTTTTACTGTTGTATAATAACCGAAATTTTTAAAAGTACATTTATATGCTGTTAAGGCAATAATCTTTTAACTGACGCCTCTTTGTCAATTATGATTATTATAACCTCTTTAATAATATATATTTGATTTGATACAAATTTTTATTTGTACATCTTTGTTTTCTTTGTTTTTATATATGTTAATTATATCACCGGATTATGAATTTTTCAACATTAAAATATGAATATATTTATTTTAATGAGCCGGTATTTTATCTGTTTTTAACCTTGACAAGCTTCTTCGCGTATGATATTCTGTAAGAACTCTTTGCACTGCATAAAATCTACAGTACAAACTGAGCAGACCGTGACATAATGTCATGGAGTCGGGTCACATGCGTGACAGTGGTAATTAACACCCACGGGACAGTAGTTGCTATACTGATTCGTGGGTATTTTTATATTGTTTTCCCATGTATATTTGGTGCCATAGAGTCATTTTAACTCAATGGAGGTAACTAACATGAAAAGCAACAAAATAACAAAAGAAAAAAAGTGTGTCTCACGCTCCGATTTTCGAAAAGTGGCAAATAAGGTATCATTTATTACTATTATCGGAAATATAGCGCTGTCTGTACTTAAGCTTCTGGCAGGAATTATAGCACATTCAGATGCTATGGTCAGTGATGCCGTCCATTCGGCGTCCGATGTATTCAGTACCGTTGTGGTACTTATCGGTATAAAAATGGCGTCAAAGAAGCCGGATAAGGAACATCCTTACGGTCATGAACGGTTGGAATGTGTTGCGGCGATTATTCTTGCTATGGTTCTTTTTGTTACCGGGCTTGGAATCGGGGCAAAAGCCTTGAAAAATATTTTACAAGGCAATTACAGCGATTTACAGGTGCCGGGAATTTTAGCGTTAATCGCCGCAATCATATCAATTATCACTAAAGAGGGTATGTATTGGTATACGAGATACTACGCAAAGAAAATTGATTCAAGTGCCTTAATGGCGGACGCATGGCATCACCGTTCAGATGCGTTTTCTTCAATCGGAGCCCTGATAGGTGTTGCGGGAGCGCGTCTCGGTTTTCCTGTTATGGACTCTGTTGCCAGTTTGGTAATCTTCTTATTTATTGTTAAAGCGGCCTATGATATTTTTAAAGATACCGTGGATAAAATGGTTGATCATTCCTGTGATCAGGAAACCGAAAAACAGATTTATGACTGTGTTACAAAAAACGAAAAAGTGATGGGTGTTGATTTGCTGCAGACTCGGATTTTCGGAAACAGGATTTATGTTGATATCGAAATCAGGGCTGATGCGTCATACACTTTGCAAGAAGCACACGGTATTGCAGAAAAAGTACATGATGATATTGAACAAAATTTTCCCAAGGTAAAACATATTATGGTTCATGTTAATCCGGCAGAGTAAATAAAACTCTGCCGGATTGATATATACCGACTTAAAATGTAAATATATGTCGGATTTTTACATAACATAAAAAATTCGGTTATTGTATAATTATTATAGAAAAAAACGATGTCTTGGTGTATAATATATAATAATTGACTAAAATTGCGTTAGATAATCCAATTATTTTACCGACTTGCGTCTGCATATAGGCAGATAAATAATTTATGACCGAAAGACGGATGATTATGCACTTTAAATTTGACAACTGTATTTTTAATATTGCCGACATCTGCGGTGGGGAATATTATGAAGATATAAACGGACACCGTCATTCAAAAGACGGATATGAGCTGCATTTTGATTTATACGGAAAAGGAAAGCTTTTAACCGATGACGGTGAATTTGAGCTTGAAGAAAATATGCTTTATATAACCGGACCTGAAAAATATCACAGTCAGCTCTTTAACAGGGAGAAGCCGCTTTTTGAGTACAATATTCTGATTGAGCTTGTAAAATATGAAAAGAGCGAGCTGGCAGATATTTTTCTCAGTAAAGATTTCTGGATAGGCAAAGCTCCCGATTCAATAGGTATTCTGTTTCAAAATATCGCCGAAACCAACTTATCGCAGCACAAATGCAGTACACTTGAGTTAAAAGCACTGTTTAACCTACTATTGGCAGAAATCGTAAAAATATATGAGCCGAATTTGCAGTTGCACAGTAAAGACCGTAAAACAAGCAGAACGAAAATAATCGAAGCGGAGTTTCTTTACAACAGCAGCAATGTTTCGCTTGGCTCACTTTCCAAAGTACTCGGAATTTGTCAAAGGCAAACAGAAAGAGTTCTCAAGGAAAATTTCGGAAAAAGCTTTTCACAAATGAAAAAGGAGTATCAGATTGCAAAGGCAATCGGTCTTTTCAATACCGATATGAGCTTGGAAAGAATATCGGAAGAATGCGGTTTTTGTGATACATCGGCATTTTATAAGGCCTTTAAAGAAATCAAAAACACAACACCTGCAAAATACAGAAAGGACGCAAGTAAATGACAATAAAAGAATACTTAAATCAAATTGATGAGGTAATTGCAAAGGGAAAATACAAAGATAACTGGCAATCCCTTTCAAATCACAAAACGCCCGATTGGTACTACAAGGGAAAATTCGGTATCTTTATTCACTGGGGCGTTTACAGCGTTCCTGCTTTCGGCAGTGAGTGGTATTCGCGGAATATGTATATTAAAGAAAGATATGAGTATGACCACCATATAAAAACCTACGGTAACCATAAGGACTTCGGCTACAAGGATTTTATTCCTATGTTCAAGGCCGAAAACTTTGACGCTCACCTATGGGTGAAAGCCTTTAAAGATGCGGGGGCAAAGTTTGTTATGCCTGTCTGTGAGCATCACGACGGCTTTGCAATGTACGATACTGAATTTAACCGATGGAACGCAAAGAATATGGGACCTTGCAGAGATGTTGTCGGAGAAATAAAAACGGAATGTGAAAAACAGGGGCTTGTTTTTTGCGCCTCTACCCACAGGGCAGAGCATTATTTCTTTATGAACATGGGAAGAACCTTTGAAAGCGATATTAACCCCGACAGCGATGATTTTGATTTTTATGCGCCCGCCTATTACGAAGATAAATTCGGTCTGTCAATGACGGCAATATGCGATTGCGTTGATGAAACAGGTGCAAGCAAGGAATGGCTTGACGACTGGCTTGTGAGAACCTGTGAACTGATTGATAAGTATCGGCCGAAGATTCTTTATTTTGACTGGTGGATTCAGAATCACTCTTTTAAGCCCTATCTGAAAAAAATTGCCGCATATTATTATAACCGTGCCGAAGAATGGGGCGATGAGGTTACGATTGATTATAAACACAATGCCTTTGCTTTAGGCACGGCAACTCTTGATATTGAGCGCGGTGCATTAGGCGACATTTTCCCATACCCTTGGCAGACGGATACTGCAATCGGCAAGGACTCATGGGGATACCGAAAAGACAATACATATAAATCAACCTACGAGGTTGTCACAACTTTAATTGATGTTATTTCCAAAAACGGTATGCTCCTCTTGAATATCGGCCCGAAGGCTGACGGAACCTTCACCTGCGAAGAAGCTAAAGTCTTAAAGGAACTCGGTGAATGGATGAAGTTAAACGGTGAAGGTATATACGAAACCGTACCGTATAAATTCTACAAAGAGGGTGAAAATCAGGTTGCCTCGGGTATGTTCTCCGAGGGAGATGTGGAATATACCGAAAAGGACTTTCGCTTTACATACAAGAACGGTATATTATACGCCTTTCAGATGAGACCGTCCAAAGCAATTAAAATTCAATCACTCTATACAGACCGATGCGGGATTTGTATAAAAAATGTTTCCGTGCTCGGCAACAACAAGGTAAGTGATTTCGTTTGCAGTAAAGACGGGCTTTTTGTTGAACTTGAAAAAGAGCCCGAAAACGGTTTGCCTGTTTGCCTGAAAGTTGAATTGGAGTAATATAATGGATAGCAAACTTACCGGAGCGGAGCTTGCCTCTCAGTTGAAAGGTCAGCTCAATTCCAATATGAAATTTAACGGAGTCAGCGGCGTTGACGATGAATCGTTGCATTTGAGTGAAGACGACATCAAATGGTGGCGTGACGCGAAATTCGGTCTTTTCGTTCATTGGGGCGTGTATTCCGTTTTAGGCAGGGGCGAATGGACATATTTCAACGATAAGCTTGACGAGGAATACTATCGTAATATTGCCGAAAACAAATTTAAACCCAACAAATTAGTTTTTAAAAGGTGAAACTCTTGATTTTCTTCAAGAAAGCAACGGAATTAAAATCACGCTGTCGGAATATGCGTTAAGGAACAACGCAGTTGATACAGTATTAAAAATCACATTATTGTAATTTGCAAAAAACAAAGTGTTAAAAACTTATGAAAGAGGCGTTTTATGGCAGAGAAGAAAAAGTTAAGTACAGCTGTTAAAGAGCTGGGTAAAGACATCAAAACCCATTGGAACACACCCGCTAAAGGGAAATATGTGCCATACAAAGAATATGTCAATATTCTTTTAGGTGTAGGCAGTAACTATGTCGGTCAAAAAACACTTGAATATTTAAGTTTTGCGGCAAGCTGTTATTTGATGATGTATCATTACAAGCTTCCGTATCTTGCATTTTCAATAATTACCCTTATCAATATGCCGCTTAATTATATATGGACTTTGATAGGCTGGGTTATTAATGATAATTTAGGCTTTCTTTCTAAAAAGACAGAGCGAAAGTTTAATATTCTGTATCTGATTTTAGCAGTAACGGGTATATATATGATTGTGGGAGATTTCTCAGGTATTTTAGACCCGACTAACCGATTGGTTGCATACCTCAACGGACTTGAGGGCATCAGTGCAGCCTCGGCAATTAAAATACTCGGTACACATATTCTGTGGAACGGTTGGTCGGGACGCAGAAATATCTTCTGGCGCAAAAAGCTCGTTCCTAAATACGGCAGATATAAGTATTCACTTTACTGCGATTTTATCCCGAAAATTGTTATGGTATTTCTTATAGGCTGGCTGCCTTTCTACTCAACACTTACAGATGTTACTACAAGAGTATGGGTTGCAAATCTTCTGTTTTCGATTTACAACTTATTCAACTTTGATAATAAGCTTGAAGTTTGTGCACAGAACTGCAGTCCCAATGTGCGTGAAAGAATCTGGGTCAGAACATTCCCCATAAAGCTTTCACATTTTGCACAGTCAATACTTGCGATTCTTCTTCCTGTATTTATAGGTATGTGCAAGGATGAATGGGCTGATATTGCTGTATTTAAGTACATAATTCCCATAACATTTACGGTATCTGCAATATTAACAATGATATTTGCGGGAAAAGTTAAAGAGAGAATACCTCAACCGCCGTTAGAGAAGAAAGTTTCCATTAGTTTTTGGGACGGCCTTTTTGGTGTTATGAGAAATAAATATAAGTGGATTCAGACTATTGTAGGACTTTTAGATTCCCTTGGTAACGGTATGCTTGCATTTACAACAATTCTGTATCTTTATACATTCCGTTTGAGCGGCCTTGCATACAGCCTCATTGTTGCGCTTGTTTCGTTCGCAGGTACTCCGCCGGATTTCTTTACACCGTATTTTCTTAAAAGATTTTCGTATAAGCAGATTATGATTTTTTATCAGCTTTCAAGAGCGGTAGGTTACAGTGTTATTGTTTGCTGTTACCTTTTCTTCGGTGAAAATCTAATGCTGTGCGGTACTTTAAGTGTTGTTGTTTTGTTCCTTATGGAGATGTGTAAAACCGTTCCTACATCATCAGGTCATGATATAGATGTCCGTATTAACGACTATCAAATGTATCTGTCCGGTGAAAGACTTGAAAGCTTTTCGGGTGTATTCGGTTGGTTTACAGGACCTATAACATCTTTTGTAAGTCTTATTATCCCTGTTCTTTTGCTGAAATTCGGTTTCAACAGTAACTGGGATGTACTGTTTATTGATGAGTCGAGAATAAAAATAATTGTAATTCCGCTTATTTTCGATATTGTGGGCTACTTGCTTATGACTATACCGTTTCTTTTCTGGGATTATGACGATGATAAGCAGAATAAGGTTATGGAGGTGCTTCGCCGCCGTGAAGAGGTAACGAGAAAGCAGTATAATGAAGAACATGGCATTGTTGAAGAAACCGTAATAGCCGCAGAGGAAAATGCAGTTCAGGAGGTGAAGTCATGAAAAAAGAAAAAAAGAATACAGACTTTCTTGAACAAGAAGCAAAAGAAGAAATTGAAAATGCTGCTGAATATACCCTAAATATTCCCGAAGATGAAATTTGGACATATCAGATAGAGGGGCTTCAGGCGCCGCATATAAACAAGCCGTTTAAAAATGCAAAGAGAAACAAAATCATTGTTGTAATTGTGCTTTTGCTTGCAATAAGTTGTTCTATATACTTTTCTGTTCGTGCCGTTCACAGCGACACTTACGAATATAAGGCACTTGACGATGGGACATACGAGCTTGTTAAGTTTTCGAATCCCGGAGATATAACCGAAATAACTATTGACTATGTTGTTGATTCGGAAACAGGTGAAAAAGATACATCAAAGCCTATTTCTGTTATAAACGAATACGCTTTCAACTGCGATGAAACATTAAATTCAATTTCATTCGGTAAAGATATAAGAGAAATTGACGGCAAATCTATTTACAGCTGTTGGTGGGTGCAAAATGTTTGGATTGATGACGAAAACCCCTACTACTGCGATCTTGACGGAGTTATTTACAATAAGGATTTAACAGAGGTTATTTTCTACCCTAACGATCACGATAAATACCTGAGAGCAAAGCTGGGTTATGATAATCTTCTTGATGATGACGGCAAGCCTATGGAAGAGCTTTGGGGTGTAACCGAAAGATACGATGAAGCTTTTCTCGCAGAATACAACAGGCAGATACGGACTTATGTTATTCCGTCAACGGTAACTAAAATAGGTCAGCTTGCTTTCGCTTATTCAAATATTACGGATTTGTATATACCGGAGGGCGTAAAAACAATGGAGTCGATGGCAGTATTTAAAAATACTGTGTTGACGAATGTTTACAGCTATACAACCGATAAGCCTATAACCGATGTTACATACAAGGCGGTTGACAGTATGAAGAGTGTTTATAACTCCTTGCCCGAGGGTTTAGAGTATATAGGCTCTGACTGTTTTTACTATTGCAGGGGATTATCTTATATGTATTTGCCGAAATCGGTAAAACATATCGGTCATCATGCTTTTTGGGATGCGGTTTATGAAGAAGACGGAGAATTGAAAGGTATTGCACAGATTAACACCGGAACAACAGAGGACGAATTTTCAACGGTTGAAACAGGAGACCAGTGGCGTCCTCAGTACGATTATAAACTTTTCAAAAAATCCGTTGATTTGAAATTCAGCGCCGAAAGAGAATAGTATACGAAACGGGAGAAAGCCTGATTGACTTTCTCCTGTTTAATTTGTATAGCATCATATAAAAAAATCTCGTTCCGAAGAACGAGATTTTTTGGTGCCGGTGACCGGACTTGAACCGGTACGGTGTTGCCACCGAGGGATTTTAAGTCCCTTGCGTCTGCCTATTCCGCCACACCGGCGTATATTGGAATTATAGACAATTCACCTTAAAATGTCAAGGATTTTATGTGTAAAAATTATTAATGTTTTATAAAAACACAATGTTAACAATTTAATAATTTAATTGTTGCACAATATCCAAAAATATATGAAAAATTTCCAAATTTTAACCATATCATATTTGTAATTTATCTGTTATAATTATAAACACAAGGGTTATATTTATAAAGAAAGGGTGTTTTCATGACAAATTCAAATACGGTACGACCTTTTGGAATCAGAGACAAGCTTGGTTACTCTTTGGGTGACTGCGGTTGTAACTTTTCATTCCAGCTTGTTTCAACTTATATGTTGCTTTTCTATACTCAATGTGTCGGTCTTAAAACAACCGACTGGGCATGGATTATCATTGTTGCAAAGGTATGGGATGCTATCAACGATGTTTTGATCGGAAATATGGTAGATAATATCCACATAGGCAAAAAGAGCAAATTTATGCCGTGGATTACTATCGGCGGTGTTTCTCTTGTTGTAACAACAATTCTTTTGTTTGCTCCGTTTACGGCTAACTTTGCATACACAGGTAAAGTACTTTGGTGCTTGCTTATGTATTGCTTGTGGTCTGTAGCGTACACTATGGTAAATGTACCTTACGGCTCGCTTCATTCTGTTATAACAGAAGACCCCAAAGAGCGTACATCGCTCTCAACATTCCGCAGTATAGGTGCGTCTCTTCCGAGTGTTCTTTGTATGCTTCTTCCTACAATAGTTTACAGAAAGACTGCAGACGGCGACATTCTTGATGCAAATAGAATTTTTGTTGTTTCTATTGTTTTCTCATTAGTAGCGGTTGTTGCATTTTTCGGACTTCAAAAGCTTGTTACAGAGCGTGTAGTTCGTACTCCTGCTCCCTTAGACATTAAAGCTCCAAAGAAAAAAACAAATTATCTCGGCTCGGTAAAATCATATTTTACAAACAGAGCTCTTATCGGTATTACAATATCAACAGTATCTTTGGTAGTTTTCTACAACTCAACTATGTCTATGAATAACCTTGTGTTCCAATATTTCTTCGGCGATGCGGGTAAAGCTACTATCGGTCTTGCTTGCGGATATATACCGCTGCTTCTCTTTATGCCGTTTGCTTCAACGCTCTCAGCAAAATTCGGTAAAAAGGTTGTCAGCTGGTCAACTGCAATTTTCAGTTGTGCTGTTGGTATTTTAATGCTTGCAGGCTGTTTTACAGGTATTATCAGTCCGGATACTAAAGGTATGATTATATACATTTTAGGACTTATGTTTGTTAATATCGGTTGTTGCTGCTTCCAGATTATTGTTTGGGCAATGGTTGCCGACTGTATCGAAATGAACTACAGAAAAACCGGTAAACAGGAAGAAGGCACACTTTATGCCATTTACTCGTTCTTCCGTAAGCTTTCACAGGGTATCGGTTCATCAATGCTTGCATTAGGTCTCGGTGCAATAGGTTATGCCGAGGGTCAGGCAGCACAGACAGAGCAGTTCAAATCAAGCGTTCCTACACTTTATATAGGATTCTTGGTATTGGGACTTGCTATTATGTTTGTCGGTATGTTCTTTGTTTATAATATAGATAAAAAGAAAGAACTTGAATTCGCAGCAGAACACACAGCATAAATTTTTAATAATTAAAAAAATATCAGAAAGCCTTTCAGCATACAGGATGTTGAAAGGCTTAAAAAAAGGAGAATGACTTTTGAGAGAATCAGTAAACATAAACAGAAAATGGGCGTTTACAAAACAAGCCCACACAGTACCTACCGAAATGCCTCATGACTGGGATTTTGTTAACTTACCGCACACATGGAATAACATAGACGGTCAGGATGGCGATAACGATTATTATCGCGGCACTTGTTATTATGCTAAAAAGATTTCTAAAACGGATTTACCGGAAAAAGATAAATATTATCTTGAAATAAACGGCGCTAATTCATCAGCCGATGTTTATATGAACGGTAAGGTTTTAGCTCACCACGACGGCGGTTATTCCACATGGCGTGTAGATATTACAAATCACTTGAAAAATGAAAATCTTTTGGTAATTGCAGTAGATAACGCACCTAACAACAGCGTTTATCCGCAAATGGCAGATTTTACATTCTACGGCGGACTTTACAGAGATGTTAATATTATCTGCACAAACGAAACTCACTTTGACCTTTTGTATCACGGCGGCACAGGTATTATGGTTACACCGGAAATAAAGGATAATGACGCCGTAGTTAAAATTGAAACATTTGTAGTTGGTTTAAAAAATAATCAAAAGCTTCATTTTACCGTTAAAAATGCAGAGGGTGAGGTTGTAGCCGAAGAAATTGCAGCTGACGCTATAGTAGACCTTACAATAAAAAATGTTCACCTTTGGCACGGCAAAAAAGACCCGTACCTTTATACAGCAGAGGTCGAAATTGTTGAAGACGGAAAAGTTCTTGATAATATTTCAACCCGTTTCGGTTGCAGAACTTTCAGAATTGACCCTGAAAACGGCTTCATTTTAAACGGCGAAGAATATCCTTTAAGAGGTGTTTCCCGCCACCAGGACCGTTGGGGCTTGGGTAACGCTCTTTTACCCGAACACCATAAAGAAGATATGGATTTAATCCGTGAAGTAGGCGCAACTACGATTCGTTTGGCACACTACCAACACGACCAATATTTTTATGATTTATGTGATGAGTACGGTATGGTTGTATGGGCAGAAATTCCTTATATTTCAAGTCATTTACACACAGGCCGTGAGAACACAATTTCTCAAATGAAAGAACTTATCGTTCAAAATTACAATCACCCGTCTATTGTTGTTTGGGGTCTTTCTAACGAGATTTCTATGCAGGGCTCCGATGATGATTTAATTGAAAATCACCATATTTTAAATGATATGGTACACGAAATGGATAAAACCCGTTTAACTACTATGGCTGTTGTTTCTATGTGCGATATGGATGATGAGTATGTTCATATTCCCGATACCGTTTCATATAACCACTACTTCGGTTGGTACGGCGGCAATACAGATATGAACGGACCTTGGTTCGATAAATTCCACGAGAAATATCCGAATACTCCGATAGGCTGCAGTGAATACGGCTGTGAAGCCCTTAACTGGCACACCTCAAACCCACAACAGGGTGATTATACAGAGGAGTATCAGGCACATTATCACGAGGAACTTATAAAGCAGTTTTTCTCAAGAAAATATTTGTGGGCAACTCATGTTTGGAATATGTTCGACTTTGGCGCAGACGCCCGTAACGAGGGCGGAGAGAACGGACAAAACCACAAGGGTCTTGTAACCTTTGACCGTAAATATAAAAAAGACGCTTTTTATGCATATAAAGCATGGTTAAGCGATGAGCCGTTCGTTCACATTTGCGGTAAACGCTATGTAGATAGGGTAGAGGATGTTACAAAAGTTACCGTATATTCCAATTTGCCTGAGGTAGAAATGTTCGTAAACGGAAAAAGCATCGGTAAAAAGTCAGCTCCTGACCACTTCTTCTATTTTGAAGTAGAAAATTCAGGCGAAACAGAGCTTAAAGCAGTTGCAGGTGAGTTTACAGATGTTTCACATATCCGCAAGGTAGAAGAGTTTAACCCTGCATACCGTCTTGTAGAAAAGGGTGCAGTTCTCAACTGGTTTGATATTACAGAGGTAGACGGCTGCTACTCAATAAACGATAAAATTGAGGATATTATGAAATCACCCGAGGGCAGAAACTTCTTTACCGCTTTAATGAGCAATATGATGAAAAATGCCGGCGGTATGGCAGATATGGTATCAGGTATGGGTGACGGCTTAATGCAGATGATGGGCGGTTTCACCGTGCTTCGCCTTACAAGTATGTTAGGTATGGCAAATGTATCTGTTTCTAAAGAAGAGCTTTTAGCAATAAACTCACAGTTAAACGCAATTAAGAGAGTAGATTAAAAGTAACAACGAAATGATCGGTAAGATGTGTCACGGATTTATTTTAAATTTGTGACGCATCTTTTTCTTTTAATCGTTGACATATATTGAGATGTTCAGTATAATCTATATGTTAAATTTTCCTTTGGAAAGGTGTTTAAAAATGGAGAAATATGCAAGATTAAGGTATCAGCCGTGCATTCCTTTAGGCAAAGACGGCAGGTGCGTTACCGCTTCAAAAGAGCATATAGCGCTTTCAAGAAAAGCCGCAAGCGAGGGTATGGTTCTTTTAAAAAACATCAACAGTACTTTACCCCTAAAAAAAGGTGAAAAAGTTGCTCTTTTCGGCAAGGCTACCATTGAATATATTAAAGGCGGTGGCGGAAGCGGAGATGTTTACTGCCCATACATAAAGGGTATTTATGAGGGCTTTAAAGATAAAGAAGCAGAGGGTAAAGTTACCGTATATGAACCCCTTGTAAAATTCTATCAGGATTATGTTAAAGAAGAAAGTAAAAATACATTAACTCCTAAGCAAATAGACGCTATTTGGGATGTTGTAAACAATATGGAGTTTTGCCAAAAGCGAGACGATATGACCTACGACACCTTCGACAGAATGCATGTTCACGAATGTAAAGTTCCCGAAGAACTCATTGAAGCCGCTTCACAAAATGCAGATACAGCCGTTGTTACTCTCAGCCGCTTCTCTGCCGAGGGTGTAGACAGAAGACCTCAAAAAGGCGACTATTATCTTTCAGATATAGAAACAGAGCTTTTAGACAGCGTATGTACTAAATTCAAAAATGTTGTAATAGTTATTAACTCAGGCGGGGTAATAGACTGCGAATATTTTGAGAACAATGCAAAAATCGGTGCCGTTCTTATGGGTTGGCAAGGCGGTATGGAGGGCGGCTGCGCTACTGCCGATATTCTTTGCGGTGATGTTAATCCGTCAGGTAAATTGACAGATACTATACCGAAATCTTACGATTACTGCGTAAATAAAGATGATTTTACAGAGAGCTTTGATTACAGCAACTATACCGAAGATATTTTTGTAGGCTACCGCTATTACGAAACCATTCCGGGTGCAAAAGATAAGGTTCGCTACCCGTTCGGTTACGGTCTTTCATACACAACATTCTCTATAACCGGCAAGGTTTGTTGTGAGAGCGAGGGTCAGATTGTTGCCGTATGTAATGTTAAAAATACAGGCTCTGTTGCAGGCAGAGAGGTTGTTCAGCTTTACTTTAGCGCTCCGCAAGGTGTTTTAGACAAAGCCTCTAAAGTGCTTTGCGGTTATAAAAAGACAAAGCTTTTAGCACCTGGCGAAGCCGAAACCGTAGTTATAAGCTTTAACCGTGATGATATGGCAAGCTTTGATGATTTAGGCAAAATTCAAAAATCAGCATTTGTTCTTGAAAAAGGCGAGTACGGCTTCTATTTAGGCACAAATGTAAGAAATGCCGAAAAGCTTGATTTTACATTAACTTTAAATGAAAATGTAATAACATTCCAATCAAAAGATTATTTAAGGCCTACCAAACTCCCTAAACGGCTTTTGTCAGACGGCAGTTATGAGGCTTTGCCAATGGGTGAAAGAGAATTCCCGTATGAAACTCACGCTGAAATCCCTTTAACAAATCCTGAAAAGCCTGTTATGTTTGACGAAGTAGGCGAGAGTATATCTCTTGATGATTTCGTTTCTCAATTCACTTTAGAAGAGCTTATGGATTTTGTAGGCGGTAAAAGTCCTACAGGTGTTGCAAATACAGGTTGTTTCGGCGGACTTGCCCGTCTTAATGTTCCGCCTGTTCCTACTGCAGACGGTCCTGCGGGTCTTCGTTTAAACACAAATGTCGGTATTCCTACAACAGCTTGGCCGTGCGCTACTCTTCTTGCCTGTACTTGGGACGAAGCCTTAATTCAAGAAGTAGGTCACTGCGGTGGATTAGAGATTAAAGAAAACAATATCGGTATCTGGCTTGCTCCTGCACTTAATATTCACCGTAATCCGCTTTGCGGCAGAAATTTTGAGTATTATTCGGAAGACCCGCTGATTTCGGGTAAATGTGCGGCCGCTTGCACAAAAGGCGTACAGTCGGCAGGTGTAGCCGTATCTATCAAGCACTTTGCTTGTAATAATAAAGAGGCCAACAGATTTGCAAGCGACTCCCGTGTAAGCGAAAGGGCGCTTCGTGAAATATACCTTAAAGGCTTTGAGATAGTCACAAAAGAAGCAAATCCTTGGACTTTCATGACATCATATAACCTAATCAACGGTCAGCATACATCAGAAAGCTACGAGCTGATAACAAACATTCTTCGTGAAGAATGGGGCTTTAAAGGTATGGTAACTACTGACTGGGGTGTTAAAAATGACCCTGTTAAAGAGGTTAAAGCAGGTAACGATATGAAAATGCACGTTGGCTACCCCGAAGATTTAAAGGCGGCTTACGATAAAGGCGAGCTTACAGTAGGTGATTTGCAAGCCTGCGTAAAGCGCATATTAGAAATGACCCTTAATTTTCAAAAATGACTAACGGTTAGTATTATCCCACAGCTAACAGCTGACGGCTTGATGTTGCAAGCCAAAAGAGAAATTTAATATAATAAATTCAGGGAGCTTATCGAAAGGTAAGCTCCCTGTTTTGCATTATTCTGAGTTGTCATAACAGCCCATATTATAATAGATTATTTATGAAATCTTTGGTATCGCTGTAAATCAGATATTAAAGTATCTATAGTTTGGTATCTGTTAGAAATTTGAGTATTTGTGCATTTTTTAATGATTTTTCCCAATCTGCCTTTTGGGGTTGTTAAGGACGGATGTACGCCTGTAAGGATTTCGTTGAACATAACCCCCAGAGCATAAATATCGGTAGGGGGTAGGGATTGATAAAGCCCGAATTGTTCGGGTGCGGCATATCCCACCGTTCCCAGATTAGCCGTATCTTTTTGTTTGCCCTCATGTATCAGTCTTGCAGCCGATAAATCAATAAGAACGGCTTTATTTTCGGGCGTTATTATTATATTGCTTGGTTTAACATCTCTGTGAACAATATTTCTTTTATGAAGAAAATCCAGAGCATTACATATATCAAGCATATAAGCAACGGTATTCTTAGGATTGAGTTCGTTTTTTTCTATAATACTTGCAAGTGTTTCTCCCTCTATATAACTTTCAAGCACTAAAAGATATTCTTCACAGGAGCAAACATCAAAAACGGTAGGTAGGTTTTGGTGCTTTAATCCGCGCAGTATTCTGAAAATGTGGTCGTTTCTGTTTTTGGATTGAATTCTTACCAATTTGTTTTCGGAATTTTTACGCTGAAATAATTCTATTCTTGAATGTTCCTCATTCTTGAGAACTGAAACGGAGACATATTCTCGGTTAAGTGTTTCATCAATAAATTTACCGTACTCACTCATAGAAGTTTAAAACCTTTTCATTGTTTTTTTGGAGCAGTTCTTCGGTTTGATACAAAGAAAAATTATGATTAATAGCATAAATTATTATGCTGTCGCGTTTAATCTTAGGGTACAAAGCCGCCCATTCATAAAGGCGGAGGGCTTCCTGAAAAACATCTAAATCACAAGATAAAACTATTAGAATTTTTATCAGCGTATCTCTGGAGGGATGTTTTTTCCCTTTTAAAATATCATAGAAGAATGAGTAACCGATGTCAGCTTTATTGATGATGTCGGTCTTTTTCATTCCGCATGAAGCAATTTTTTTCTTCCAGAATTGTGAAATATCGTTGTCAAGAAAAAATTCTTGATTGTCGCATAAATATGTATCATAACTGATATTTTCTATTTTTAACTGATTTAATAAGTCTTCGGTTTTTTTATTCATGTTTAAGCCTCTCAAAATCAAAAGTCTTCAACGATTAACTCGCCTTTAAAAGTGCTTGCAATCTTATCATATTGAGGATGATTTTTTGCAATATGTATCTTTTTCAAATTCGGAAAGCAATTGTTATAAAAATTATCAGAGTCCGGTAAACTCAAAAAAGCTGTTGCCGGTAGGTAAAGCTCTTCCAAATACGGATTGACGGTCATTTTTGTGCTTTTACCGGAATGCAGACAACAATTATCCGGAACTTTGAATGATTTACTTGTTTTGTAGTAGGGGTATAAGCTCTGCAGGTAATCGTTTGCACCCCAACGATAGAACAAAACCCCTTCGTAGGAGAAAGCCTCGGGATGTCCGCTTTCTACATTTATTGCTTTTAAACCGCTTCCGTAAAAAAGTGGGCTTGTTGGAATATTTTTAACATTTTTATGAATGTTTAAAACTTGAAGATTTGAAACCTCACTAAGATTGTTGCCGTTGTCAATCTTGGTACACCACTCCGGAAATGTAAGGGTTGTGTAGGAGGGATGAGCTGTAAACCAATAAAACACATTATCTACATAATACGCACCGTCAATGAGTTTGTTATTAGTCTTACCGTCTTTTCCCAAATATGTAATCGGACAGTTTATGGCAAAACAACCGTACATATGAAAACTATGAGTATTAAGAACAATTTTTGTAAGAGAAGTTAAATTGTTGAAGCAGTGGTTGTTAAAACATATAAGTTCTGTTGAGCTGTTATCAAAGTTTATCTCTTTAATTCTTGAATCATTCAAAAAGCAGTTTTCTTTTATTATGTCAACCTTTCGTCCGTCTATATATGAGGGGACCGTAACTACAGAAGCGTCACCTATGTATTTTGTTAATGTAATGCTACCTTGAGGATTACCGGAATTAGATGAAACATATTCAAAATAATACGAACCGGTATTTGTTTCATAAATTTCAGAGGTCTGAGTCTCTACCTGTGAGGGTTTTGTTGCGGTAGGCTGAGTTGTTGAGGATGATGCAGAGGAATTTTCCGTTGTTCCGTATTCTTCCGTGGTGGTATCGTTTTTGTGAGTTGTTGAATTACTTGAAGTTGTATCTTCGTCATCTTTTCCGAAAAGCTTATCAAAAAAACTTTGCTTTTTTGTTGTTTCCGTTGTGTCCGACCGGCTGTTATTATTATCTGTATTTGATGTCAAGTTAAAAATTTTATTAAAAAAGCCTTGTTTTTCCGTGGTTGTTACTTGTGCAATTTTTGTGACCTCTACTATATCAAAAACCTGTTCTCCGTTTTCATCTGTAACGGATTCTCCGGCTTCGTTTGTTACTGCAACTGTAGAGGTTTCTTTAATAATTGTTGTATCGGCCTCAGCTTTGAGAGAATTGTTTAAATTCACCGACCGCATTGCAATTGCACAAATACCCATAATAAGCAAAAAAGCCGCAACACAACCAATGCGACCGAGTAATCTTTTATTAAATTTTGCTTTTATAGTAATTAAAGCGGGTGCGGGTTTCGGTATTTTTTTACTTGCTTTAACAGCAATAGGGTGCGCTTCGGCTTTATTAAAACTTATATCAGAAAAACAGTATAAACAGAAACTTGCTTCCTCAGGAAGCTCTTTTCCGCAATTAGGACATTTTCTTTCCATATTTTAACTCCTAAAAAAATCTTTAAATATAGTATAAATTGTTTCAGAAAAATGTCAAGAGTGTAATTTTAAAGTCGAAAAAATGGATAAAACAAAAATATGTTAATAAAAAATTAAAAAATTTAATAAAAACACCGTTTTGTACTCCGACAGAGTATAGGAGTTTGTTTATAAATTTGTTATATTTATTTTGCGTGAATACTGGAAAATTTCTATGCATTTATATAAAAGACAGAACGCACAATGTAAATTTCAAGAAGATAACATATATAGGCGAGTTTTTAAATGAACCGGAACGGGTTTTGATACAGCTATCGGTAGATATAAGGCAGTAAGGAAATAAGGGTTAATTATGGGAAATATAAGTAAAAATAAAAGACAATTAAAAAAATGGCAGAAGGTGCTTATAGGCATAGGCGTATCTATCGGCGTGCTTTTATTTGCTTTTGTTGCACTGGTTATCGTATTAGCTGTCAAGGATAATATTGCGGTTAAAAATTCAAACAGCAGTAATATACAAGTCGAAGAAACAACCTCTGTTTATCAGCAAAGGATTCAAGACACTATTCCATCCGGAAAAGACGATGCTGTAGATGTTGACACAACACCAATTCAGATTAAGCTAAGCGACAAGAATCTTGATGAATTTGAGAAATATATTTCAAATATAACTGTCGATTATGATTACGAAGATGTTTACAATATTGATGCAGCTTTGGCCGAATATGAAAATAATACGAAAAATACTGTCACAAAACATTCACATGATATTCGTTTGAACGGAGAATTTGATGCAGACCATTTTTATGAAATAGTTAAGAAGAATAATGAGGCTTTTATTAAAGAAAAAGAACATCTCAGTGGATTATATAAAGAATACTCGAACAAAGAGCTTAAAATAATATGTAAGCAAATCTGTGATGCATTGCCCGCTATTGCCGAAAAAGACCCAACCGTTGATTTAGACACGGTTTGCTGTTATTTGTATAATCTGAGGATTGTACAAAAGTTAGGTGCACTCGATTTCGGCGGCTTTGATATGGAAAACCGTTTTTATCTTAACTATGAGAATATGGAAACCGGTGCTTTTGCAATGGATACCGATGATATAGAGCAGACTACTTTTTATCATGAAATGATGCATGCATTTCAGTTTGCTTGCGAAGATATTAAAAAGCCCAACGAGAACAGAATGGGTATAACACATACTTATGATGAACTTGAAATTAATCCGCTTTCGTGGTATTGGCTGCTCGAAGGCTCTGCCGAAATGAATATGAGTCAGTATCTTGATGTCAGATACTCTACTTATAAAAACAAAATAGGCTACATTCACAGTCTTAATATTGTTTTGAATTTGAATAATAGCAATGACTATGTACAGATTGAAAAAATATGTTTTCAAAGAGATTTAGAAAAGTTCTTTGAACTTTTTGATATTACCGATGAAAAGGATAAAAAAGAAATTATCAAAATGATGTACAGTATTGAAATTATTCAAGAGTCAAAAGATGATTTTTATGACTGGTATAACAAAACATACAATACCGATTTGTCTGACGAGACTACCGGTGAGCAAAGCGTACTGCGTTTAACACTTAAAGAAGACGCTCTGATGACGCTCACTAAACTTTTTTACCGTAACCTTGCACGACAGGTTAATAAAGGCGATGTAACGCTTCAGGATGTTTATTATCTTATCAGACTGTATGAAGCCGACCTTGATAATCATTTTTCAAATAATACAGTTGGATATATGGAATTCTTCCATAATTTTTATGATACATATCTTGATTTGCAAAATGAATTTTTCAGTATGATTACCACCCAGAATAATCTTTCGGTAAATGACTTGGCAGACGGCTTTGAAAATTATTCAATGAACGCGGTATCAAAATCGCCAAACTGTGATTTGAAGTTTTTAAATGATGACGCTAAAAAGTATTATACCGTTGAATACATTGACAGATATTATATGAAAGGCTACCCGTCAATGCGTTCCTGTCAAAAGCAAGCGGCAGAGCTTAATGAAAAATATCCGTTTGATAATGACAAAATAAATAAGATTGTTGGATAGATATACTGTGAGCGGTTTAAATTTGTTTTATGTATTTCATAATTTTTTAAATCTTGAAAGAGGTTTAGATAATAAAAATTCAGCTGGGATAAGCAAAAAAATCAGCGGATAAAAGGAGATAGAATTATGTTTTGTTCAAATTGTGGAAAAGAAGTTTCTGACGGTGCAGTTTTTTGTTCTAATTGTGGCGCAAATATAGGAGTTTTGCCTGTGGAAGATGCTGTTCCAGGTGCAAATGTTCCTAATGAAAATCAAAATTCAAGTGTGCCAAATGTTGGTTTTGAAGACAAAATCAATAAAGTAAAGGACAACGAGTTTGTAAAAGCTGTTAAAAATGATGTTGGTAACAGTCAGTCTCTTAACATGATTAAAGGAAAGGTAGACACAACCGTTGAAAAAGCTAAAAACAGTAATATTACAAAAAAATTCAATAAGAAATTTGTAATTATAGGTATAGTGGTGATTGCAATTCTTGTTGTTGTACTTAATTTACATAAGTGTGAAGAATGTGATGAGATTTATTTCGGTAAGAAAAATGTAATAAGCTTTTGGGGTGAATCTTCCGAGGTATGTGATGATTGTTATGAGGATTTTTACTCTTGGTAAACATAGAAGAAAGGAAAGATAAATATGTTTTGTCCAAAATGTGGGATTCAAATTCCTGATGAAAGCAAATTTTGCTCATTATGCGGATTTGAATTAACCTCCGAAAAAGTTAACATTGCCCCCGAACAGCTTGGATTTTCGGAAGAGCCTGAACAACTTCAATCTCAAGCTAAGGCTTCGCAAACATCTGTAAAATCTAAAATAGAGCAGAAAAAGATGTTTTCAAAAATACTTATAATATTAGTCGTATTAACGATTGCTTTTGTAGCCGGTTTAGTAATAAGAAATATTTCAGAAACAAAAGAAATGAGAACTGCAATAAAAAATAATGACGCTGCTGCAATTTATAATATTTATCAAATGGCTATTGGTAACGAAAAGCTTATAGGTAAGTACAACAATTTGATATTTGAGAAAATTGCTGAAATCAGTGCGGATATAAATGCGTATGATTGCAGTGAAGCTGCAAAAACACAGGGTGCAGAAGCATTTGATGGATATATTAGGTCTAAATATGGCGCATTGTTGTACGGAGATTATTATTCTCTTGAAGATAGTATTTATACAACAACTAATGAGTCAGAATACTATGTTCTTGAGGACCTGATAGAATCTAAACGCAACTATTATAAAGGTATTTATTATTCATCAAATGTTGAAGATGTTTATGATTATGAAGAAGCTATCGAGGCGTTTTCTGCAGTATGGAAAGATGATAGTAATTATGAAGACGCAATGAATAAAATAACAGAATGTTCTGAATTATATATGGAATTAGCGTTGAAAACTGTCGAAGAACATATTGCGGATGGTGATATATCAGGAGCCATCGATTTATTGAGTTCTACGAAGGATTTTTTCGATTCTGTAGGGCTTGATTCAACGGAAATTCAATCAGAAATTGATTCTGTACTTGCTACTTATGCGAAAAAGTACGCCGATAAAGCAGAGGCTGCATTTAAAGAGCAAGATGTAAATGCTGCAATAGGAAATATTAAAGTTGCTATTGAGTTGCAACCGGAAAATGCTGATTATCAAGTTAAAATAAGTGAGTATGAACTGTATTTACCATTTGAGTTGTATAAAGAAAGTAATGTTTTAGAATATGAAGAAAACGGAGATTTTTGGGGAACGCTTTATATGGACAATACTTATAAAGCTAATGACGGTTCTGAGATGTCTCACTCAATAGAATGGTACAACAATAACAGTGATGCTTCGGTATCTATGAGCGCAATATATAATTTAAAAGGTAAATATGATGTCGTTACAGGAAAGATATTTTTGTTAGAGTCAGATAAAAGTACCGATTTCAAAGGATATTTTGTAGTTTACGGTGATGGAAAGAAAATATATACTTCGCCTAAAGTAACAGGTGGAGTTGTTCCGCAGGAAATAAAGTTTGAAGTGAGTGATGTTCAAACCTTAGAAATTGCATTTTTTGGACAGGGGACAGGCGGATTTTTAGGTTCGGGTCCAAGTTTTGGCGTTAGTAACCTTGTTGCACAAAAAAGCTTTTCTGAAAGTAAAGAAAATTGAATTTAATGGTTTTGTATTACCACCGCATGCGTTGGTAATAACCTGCAGCGTGTTCAGCCCACAGCTAATAGTTAACAGCTTGCTATCGCAAGCCGAATGAAAAATTATACTGCAAGCACAGTGTCTACAACACAATTTAATGTGCTTGCAGTAATGAAAAAAGCTTTGTTTTTCTAACAAAAAATCAGAACAGATAGTAATTTAACAAATTGTTTGTATAAAGATAGGTTGGTGGTTATTTAAAGTTATTTTTCATTAAATTTTTTAGAATTTTTTAATTTTAGAGAGGTTTTAACTATGAAAAGATTTTTAAAAAGCAGCTTGTCATTGGTTCTTGCTTTAACAATTGTTTTGAGTTCTGCTTTAGTAGGGCTTGGTAAAATCGATTTCGGTTCTGTTTTTGCGGTTAAGGCAGCTGCTGCAAGTGTAGATGATTTAACATTTGAACTTAATAATGACGGTAAATCATACTCTGTAAACGGTTGTAATAAATCCGCAAGCGGTAGTCTTGTTATTCCGAGTACATACAACGGTTTGTCGGTTACAAAAATAGGAGATTCTGCTTTCACGGGTTGCACAAGTCTTACCTCAATCACCTTCCCCGCCAGCGTAATAAGTATAGGTTTTTATGCTTTCGA
>JBJEPP010000058.1:0-2798 GCA_051881295.1 Acutalibacteraceae bacterium
TCAACAATATCATCGGGTTTAACATCTCTGCCGGCTTTAATTTCTTTTTGGTCATTAACATAAACTATGCCGGACATTATAAGGGCTTTTGCTTTTTCTCTGCTATCTGCAAAGCCACGCTCAAATAAAATAACATCTAATCTTTTTTTATCGCTCATAGCCTGCACCTTTAATAACTCTTAACATTCCCTCAGAACTTAAATTGTATTTATCTAAAACCGACTCTGCTTTGCCTTGCTTTACAAAGCAATCCGGAACAGCAGTTAATTTATATTCTGCCTTAATGCTGTTTTCTAATAAACCTGTTGCAAAGGCTTCACCGATTCCGCCTGTTTTAACCCCCTCTTCGAAGAAGAATACATTTGAATTATCGGCAATTTCAGAGTAGCAACCATCATCTATAGGAATAATAACATTAAGTTTTACAACCTTTACTTTTATATTTTCTTTACGAAGTTCATCTGAACATTTTAAAGCATTAGAGAAAATTCTGCCGTAAGTTACAATAATTAAATCTGCGTCTTTATCGCCGAATACATCGAAAGTATTACCGCTGCACTCATAATTTAACGGCTTTTGCGGTTCTTTGCCCCGAGGGTACCGTATTACACACGGGCCTTTACTGTGATACAAAGAATTTACTAATGCATTATTCAAATCGCAGTAATATGTCGGTGAATAAACGGTAATGTTCGGAATACCGTTAAAAAACGATGTATCATAAATGCCGTTGTGAGTTTCGCCGTCATCACCTACAATACCGGCCCTGTCAACAGCTATAATCATTTTACTCTGCTGTAAAGCAAAATCGTGCATAAGCTGATCGTAACAACGCTGTAAAAATGTAGAATATACAACAAACACAGGTAACATACCGCTTTTTGACATACCTAAAGCAAACGGAATAGCGTGTTCTTCGGCAATTCCCACATCAAAAAACCTATCGGGGTAATTCTCTGAAAACTTTTGAAGACCTGTACCCAAAGACATAGCGGCTGTTATAGCGCATACGCGCTTATCTTTAGGAGCCTGATTATATAAGAATTCACCGAATTTTTCTGAAAAATTATCTTTTGATGAAGTTAACTCACCTGACTTTGCATCAAACGGAGCAACACCGTGAAAAGATGACGGAGCAACCTCGGCAGGCGAATAGCCTTTGCCTTTAACAGTGTTAACATGAACAAGTACAGGTCCTTTAACCAGCTTTGCACCCTCTAAAGCATCACAAAGCTGTGAAATATTGTGACCGTCTATGGGTCCCATATATCTGACTCCGAAATCCTCAAAGAAATTGCTTTGATAAAGCATATTTTTAATATCGGTTTTTACTTTAAATAATTTATTGGCAATTTTCTTACCTACAAAAGGTATTTTATTAACTGCTTTTTCTGTTAATGCCTTTAATTTGAAATAGCCTGTGCGGGAACGCATTACAGCAAGTCTTTTAGCTAAGTAGCCTGTATTTTTTGAAATGGACATACCGTTGTCGTTTAAAATAATAATAAGTCTTGCGTCTTTTTGATGACCTGCATTATTTATTGCCTCATAAACAAGGCCTCCCGTTAATGCTCCGTCACCTATAACGGCTATTGCATAATTCTTTTTATTATTGGCTTTATTAGCGGTAGCAATGCCTAAAGCTGTAGAAATTGAAACACTGCTGTGGCCGCTGTAAACAATATCGTGTTCGCTTTCGTCAGGACGGGAAAAGCCCGATATTCCGCCCTCCTGCCTTAAAGTTGAAAATTCTTTATATCTGCCGGTAAGAAGCTTATGAGTATAAACCTGATGGCCTACATCCCAAATAATTTTATCGTTTGGTGAATCAAAAACTTTATGAAGAGCAACAGTCAATTCAACAACACCCAAGTTAGACGCTAAATGACCGCCGTTCTTCGAAACAGTTGAGATAATAGTATCCCTGACCTCCTCGCAAAGCTGAGGGAGTTCGCTATCCGACAGATTTTTAACATCTGACGGAGATTCAATTTTCTCAAGTAATTTATGTTCCATAAGAAAAATCTCTCTTAATTTTCTCGCTGAGAAAGATATTGTGCATATTGTTTTAAAGCTTCATTGTCAGGAAATTTATCTAACAACAAAAGCGCTTCATCGGTTAATTGCACCACCGATTCCCGGCACTTTTCAACGCCGAGCAAAGTAACATAAGTAGACTTACTGTTTTCTTCATCACTGCCGGTCATTTTGCCGAGTTTTTCTAAAGAGCTTGTTACATCTAAAATATCGTCTTTAATTTGAAAGGCTAAGCCTATTTTACGCGCAAACTGTGACGCATAAGAAATTTTCTCTTCGGCAGCACCTGCCGCAATACAGCCTAAAGTACATGCGGCTTCAATAAGCGCGCCTGTTTTTAAATTATCCATTAACTCTAATGTTTTTAAATCAGCATCAGGGTTATTTTCGTTTTGAAGATCTATTACCTGACCGCCTATCATACCCCTGCTGCCTGCAAGCTCTGATAAAGTGCTTATAGCCTTAACGGCAACATCTGCGCTGTATAGTCCGTTTTCACAGCCTTTTGCAATCAGATTAAATGACGCTGTTAAAAGTCCGTCACCCGCCAAAAGAGCAAATGCCTCGCCGTAAACCTTGTGATTAGACGGCTTGCCTCGCCTGAAATCGTCATTATCCATACATGGCAAATCATCATGAATTAAAGAATATGTGTGTATAAACTCAACGGCCTCCGCAATAGGTAAAGCATTTTTAACATTTCCTCCGCAAGCCTCGCAAAAAAGCAGCGTTAAAAGCGGTCTTACACGCTTACCTCCGTT
>JBJEPP010000059.1:0-10416 GCA_051881295.1 Acutalibacteraceae bacterium
AGCACGCTATAATGCACACGAAGTGTGCGGTGCTTTTCGATAATTCTTCATTTTTAATTCTTCGTTTTTCATTCAATTTTACTTCTCTGCAAAGAAAAAAATTCATTTTTATTAACCTTGCGTCAGCGAGTTCCGAGCTGCCCCAGAACCTCTAAGCTTCGGTCAAGTATGCCGTTTATCATGGCAATGACTATTCCGTAGTTTGTAAACGGTACATTCTGAGCTGCCGCGGTATTTCTTCTGCTTACCATTGCCTGTTCGTTAAGCATACAGCCTCCGCAGTGAATTACAAGTGATATACCATCTAAGTTTTCGGGAAATTCACCGCCCGAAGTCCATTTGTAATTAAATTTTTTGCCTGTAAATTTTTCAATCATTTTCGGCAGTTTTACAGTGCCTATATCGTTGCACTGCCTGTGGTGAGTGCAACCCTCGGAAATTAAAACCGTATCGCCGTCATTTAATTTCTTTAAGGTGTCAGCGCCTTTAACGGACGCGTCTAAAAAGCCTTTATAACGGGCCATTAAAATTGAAAAAGATGTAAGGTAAATATCATTCGGCACAATATCTTTTACTATGTGGAACGCCTGAGAATCCGTAATTACAAGCTTCGGTTTTTTGCCTAAAGACTCAAGAGCGTTTTTTAACTCTGTTTCTTTAACGACAATGCACACACCGTTGCCGTCTAAAATATCGCGAATAGCCTGTACCTGAGGTAAAATCATTCTGCCTTTAGGCGCGCTTTCGTCAATAGGGCAAACAAGAATTACAAAATCGTCTTTTTTAATTAAATCGGAGCATATAACCTTTTCGTTTGCCGAAGATTTTGCAAGACTCCCGATTTTTTCTTTCAATTCTTCAATGTTTATGCGCTCTTTTGCACTGACGGAAATTTCGTTTTCTTCGGTAACATCAGTTTCTTTTACATCGCACTTGTTATATACCACAATGTACGGAACATTTTTGGCTTTGAAAATTTCGATAAGCTCATTATCTGTTGCGGTTTTGCCTACAGTACCGTCTACAATGAGTATTGCAACATCGGTTTTAGTGAGAATTTCTTTTGTGCGTTTAACTCTTTCTTCACCTAAAACACCGACATCATCAAAACCGGGTGTGTCAATAATCAATACAGGTCCGATAGGTAAAAGCTCCATTGACTTTTGAACAGGGTCGGTTGTTGTGCCTAAAATATCAGACACAATAGAAATTTTTTGATTTGTAACAGCATTTACAAGGCTTGATTTACCGGCGTTTCTGTTGCCGAAAAAACCGATATGAACTCTGTTACTGCTTGGTGTTGAATTTAAGTCTGCCATGGTATCACCTCAAAATCTGAAGTCGCGCTCGCCGTTTTCAATTTTAACAAGGCGTTCACGGACTATATCTTTAACCTTATCTTTGCCTATGTTTTCAATTTCTTTTAAAATAAGCTGTTCGCCGACTTTTTTAGTTTCTTCGCTTGCGTAATCCTCTAAAAATTCTTTAAGAGTCATAAGAGCGTTAGGGTGACAGCAGTTTTGAATTTGCTTTGATTTGCAAAGCGCCATAAACCTGTCGCCTGTGCGGCCCTCTCTGTAACAGGCTGTGCAAAAAGACGGAATATAGCCTAAATCCATAAGCCACTTAACAACCTCGTCAAGTGAGCGTTGGTCGGAAACATCAAATTGCTCGGTATCGTGAGGACGCTCATCTTCAGCGTAGCCGCCTACAGATGTTCTCGATGCACCCGAAACCTGTGAAACGCCTAAATGCAACAGCCTTTCGCGAACCTTTTCGCTTTCTCTTGTAGAAACTATCATACCCGTATACGGTACGGCAACACGAATACACGCGGTAATTTTTGCAAATGTATCGTCATCAATGCCGTTATCAAAGGTGCTCGGGTCAATGTCGTCTGCCCGTTTAATTCGAGGGACGGAAATTGTATGAGGTCCAACACCGTGAACAGCCTCTAAATGCTCTGCGTGCATTAAAAGTCCTGCAAATTCGTATTTATAAAGCTCTAAGCCGAAAAGTACGCCGAGACCTACATCGTCAATACCGCCCTCCATGGCTCTGTCCATAGCCTCTGTATGATATGCATAGTTGTGTTTAGGTCCTGTTGGGTGAAGCTTTTCGTAGCTTTCCTTGTGGTATGTTTCCTGAAAGAGTATGTATGTGCCGATTCCTGCTTCTTTGAGCTTTCTGTAGTTTTCAACGGTAGTTGCGGCAATGTTTACATTAACTCTGCGAATAGCGCCGTTTTTGTGCTGAATAGAATAAATTGTCTTTATGCTTTCTAATATGTACTCAATAGGGTTGTTAACAGGGTCTTCGCCTGCTTCGATGGCAAGTCTTTTATGACCCATATCCTGAAGAGCAATAACCTCTTTTCTGATTTCTTCCTGAGTAAGTTTTTTTCTTTCAATATGGCAGTTCTGGTGATGATACGGGCAGTAAACACAGCCGTTTACACAGTAGTTTGAAAGGTAAAGGGGTGCAAACATAACGATTCTGTTGCCGTAAAAATCTTTTTTGATTTGCTCTGCAAGAGCATATACCTCTTGTTCTTTTTCGGGGATTTCACAAGCTAAAAGAACGCTTGCTTCACGGTGAGAAAGACCTTTTAATTCTCTTGCCTTGTCCAAAATGGAGTCTATAAGCTCTACATTATTTTTGTTTTTCTCGGCATAGTCTAAAGTGTCGAGAATTTCTTCGTCAGAAATAAATTCTTCTGCCTTTAACGATTTTGGATTGTACATAACATTATCTCCTGTTTTTATAAATTCTATTTGTGTTAAAAATTTTAGTTAACTGTCTGTTAAGTTATGCTCGTTTGATAATTTATCAGTTAGATTTTTTATTTCTTTGCATAAATTGTTTTTGCGGAAATACCCGTAAGTGCGCCGATTTTGCCGGAAAGGGCGCTTGTAACGCTTTGGGGAGCGTCAATAGCCACAGAAATGATGTTCATTTCTTTGGTGTGGTATGGCACGCCCATTCTGCCTATAATATATTCCGAATATTCCGAAAGCAGTTTGTTGAGTTTTTCTACAGACTCCGTAGACTCAACAATAATGCCTATAAGAGCAACTCTTGTATCCATAAATCCTCCAAATAAAAAACACCTTTTCAAAAGTGAAAAGGCGTAAAAGCAGTATATGAAAATCCGATATATTTTAACTTTCAACCCTTTCACCTCAATAATAGTTATTTCGGCGTCAGTAATTGGAAATATTGTAACATAATAGAATTAAAAATGCAATAAATAAATAAAATAAAAATCAGACCGAAATTGTATATGAAATAAAAATGAAAATTCTTGCATTTTTAATACATTGGTAGTATAATGTAATGCATATTTATTCAGGGAGATGGAATTTATGACCACAGCACAGATTTGCATTATGATTTCAATAGTGGCTTATATGGCAATTGTTATTATAATCGGTGCAGTTTATTCAAAGAAAAACAAAAATGTAGACGATTTCTACTTAGGCGGCAGAAAGTTAGGTCCGCTTGTAACCGCTATGAGTGCAGAGGCGTCCGATATGTCAAGCTGGCTTCTTATGGGACTCCCGGGTCTTGCATACCTTACGGGTGTTGCAGATGTAGGCTGGACTGCCATAGGCCTTGCGGTAGGTACATATATCAACTGGCTTGTTGTTGCAAAAAGACTTCGCAACTACTCTGCCAATATAGGCGCTATTACAATTCCTGAATTTTTCTCACTCAGATATAAAGAGAACAAAAAAATTCTTATGGGAATTGCGGCAGCGGTTATTATAGTATTCTTTGTTCCGTACACGGCTTCGGGCTTTGCCGCTTGCGGTAAGCTTTTCGGTACACTTTTCGGCGTTGATTACCATTTGGCAATGGTTATTTCTGCTATTGTTATTGTGGGTTACACAAGCCTTGGCGGTTTCTCTGCCGCATCTACTACAGACCTTGTTCAGTCAATAGTTATGACTGTAGCGCTTATTATTGTTCTTGTGTTCGGTATTTCACAGGCAGGCGGTTGGTCGGCAGTTATAAATAACGCATCGTCACTTCCCGGCTACCTTTCAATGACAAGCACTCACGATGCGGTTAATATGGCAAGCAAGCCTTACTCTGTATTTACAATTTGTTCTACACTTGCCTGGGGTCTCGGTTACTTTGGTATGCCGCACATTCTTTTAAGATTTATGGCTATTGAAAATCCGAAAAACCTTAAAACCTCAAGAAGAGTTGCTACTGTTTGGGTTGTAATTTCAATGCTTGTTGCAATTCTTATCGGTGTAGTTGGTCTTGGTATGGTTAATAACACAGGCGTACTTCAGAGCCTTGGCACAGAGTCCGGTCAGACGGAAACAATTATTGTTCGTATTGCAGACCTTATGTCTCAAAACGGCGTTGGTTTTGCACTTGTTGCAGGCGTTATTTTGGCAGGTATTCTTGCAAGTACAATGTCAACTTCGGACAGCCAACTTCTTGCCGCATCTTCTGCCGCCTCCGAAAACATCTTAGGCGGTGTATTTAAGCTTAAGCTTTCAGAAACAGCAAAAATGGTTGTTGCCCGTGCAGTTCTTATTGTTATTGCTGTTATCGGCGTTGTTCTCGCTTGGGACAGCAACTCATCTGTATTCAAAATTGTTTCATTTGCCTGGGCAGGCTTCGGTGCTTCATTCGGCCCTGTTATGCTCCTTGCACTTTTCTGGAAACGCTCGAACAAATACGGCGCTATCGCAGGTATGCTTACAGGCGGTATAATGGTATTCGTTTGGAAATATGTTATAGCGGGACTTCACCCTATGCTTGCAATTTATGAGCTTCTCCCTGCATTCGTATTCGGTCTTGCAGTTAATGTTGTGGTTTCACTCTTGACTAAAAAGCCTGATGACAGCATTGCAGAGGAATTTGATGCGGCAAAGGCTTTGTAAGCTAACAGCGGTAAACAGTGAACGAGTAAACAAGTGAACAGCTTCGCAAGTATGTAGCTATAATAGCTAACAGCCGACAGCGGCTATCGCGAGCTGAATGAAAAGTGAAAAATGAAAAATTAAGGAAAGCCGCCGCACGCAAGCGTGCATTGTAGAGCGGCTTTGGTATAAATATTAATTTTTTTGCCTTACATAAAGTAAAAACTAAATTTGTTAATCTAAATTGCATATACCGAATAATAAAGTAAAAATTCTAACAAAATAGAATTACAAAACTAAACAAAAAACACATCAATAAAAAAGAACAGATAGTAATTTCAAATACCTTAATATTGGAATTACTGTCTGTTTTCATTTTATTTGTTTAGAAAAGTAAAGTTGTTTTTTCCACGGCTCGACTTATGATGTCGCGAAGCGACTGTCGAGCACCGAAATTTTTCATTTTTTATTCTTCATTTTTCATTTAATCTGTGTTCCTGCCGGTACGCAGTCGGGTAAAAATACTACCTGACAACCGCAAGCACCGTTTGTTGCCGCAAGGAGCATACCTTGACTTTCAACGCCTGCAAATCTTGCCGGCTCAAGGTTTGCAACAACGATAATCTTTTTGCCTACTAACTGCTCCGTAGTATATTCGCTCTTAATTGAAGAAACAATAACTCTGTTTTCGCCCGAACCGTCGTTAAGAGTCAGCTTGTAACAGCTGTGAGATTTTCTAATCTCTTGCGCTTTCAGGATTTCGCAAACTCTAAGGTCAAGCTTTTCAAAATCTTCAATAGAAATTGAATTTGTTTTTAAAGGTACAAATTCATCGGCTTCGCCGTAAATGTGTAAGTCTTTGTTCTTTTCTGCTTCTGCTTTTGCAATAGCTTCAAGAGCGTCAGCCTCTGCTTTTTTCTCATCTTCTGTTTTTTCATAAGAGAAATCGAGAAGACCTACATATTTTGCAGGGTCAATAGCATAGAGGAATAGGTAAAGACGGGGACCTTTTTCTTTATCAATAAGAAGCTTGTAAACAGTCTTAAAGAATGTGCCCTGATAGCCTTTAAGAGTTTTTTCGTCAAGGTCTTCGCCGAAAACCTCTTTAGGAATAGCATAAAGCTTTTTGTTAAGGTCATCAAGAGAGTATCCGCCATCTTTAATGTATGTGTGAAGAATTTCGATTTCTTTCTTTGTATCTTCATCAAGTTCGGAGTAAACATCCCAATTACGGTGTTCACGAAGCTTGTTAACCTGCTCGGGAGCGCAGTTTTCAAGCCAATATTTTGCTCTGTTTAAACGGTCTTTGAACTGCTCGTATTTGTACGGAGTGCCGATTTTTTCAAATACCGTTTCAAGCATCGGTACATTAAAGTCAACAACTGAGCCTAACTGAACAAGCAAGCTCATAGGTACTGTTTCAAGAGTTCTGTCGCCAACGGTTGTGTTGTACATAATATCTTGCTGAGCGCCGGTTGCCGTGCCGTCTTTTATAGCGTTGTACATTTTGTCAAATTCGAAATACTGCCTCAGAATACCGTCATCAAAGCAGAAATCGAATGCTTTAAGAGGCTCTGTTTTTGAATAAAGCCATAAAATAACTTCGGGCTCATAAATCTTTAAAAGAGTTTCAGGTGTAAGGTTAAGTCCCGAAGAACCGCTCATTTTACCTGTTGTGCCTTTAATACCTATAAATTCATATCCCTGGAAGATAGGCGGCTCATAACCGAATATTTTTTTAGCAATATCTTTACTTGTATCGTAACTGCCGTGGGGGCTGGCATGGTCTTTTCCGCCCGGCTCAAAATCTACACCCTCATACATCCAGCGCATAGGCCAGTCAATCTTCCAAGCCAATTTGCAGTTAAAATCGGTTGTAAAGTCAAAATCTCCGCTGTGACCGCATTCGCAGGTATAAGCAGCTTTAGTGCAGTCGTCACTTAAAGATGTTATCTTAGTAGTATCTTTACCGCATTTGTGACAGTAGATGCTAACAGGGTAATAGGCTTCTCTTTCGCCCTCTGCGGCCTTTTGCGAACGGTGAGAATCGAGAATATCAAAGATTTCTCCGCGCTTTTGCAAGGACTCTAAAATGTATTTTGTATACTTACCGCTTCTGTACATTTCTGCCTGATGGCGATAATCCATTTCGATACCGAATTTAACTATTGAAGCCTCAAATTCGTTTTCAAAATACTCGGCATAGGTTTTTTCTTCTGTATCAAAAGGATTCGGCACATCTACATAAGGACAGCCGATGTACTGCTCCATACCGTCACGGATTTTAGCAACATTAACAGGCACTTTTCTTAAACGGTCAAATTCATCCCAAGAAAAAAGAAGTCTTGCTTTTTTGCCCTTTTTTTGCAAAGCACGAACTACAAAGTAACTTGTTGCAATATCGCGGAAGTTACCTATGTGAATAGAACCTGACGGGCTGATACCTGCGGCGCAAACATATTCTTCCTTATCAGGATTGCGTCTGATAATACGGTCTGCAATCATTTCGGACCAATGCATAATTTCACACTCATTTCTTAATTATAGTATTTATTATTACATAATTTAACATCATAGTATTTTACATTAAAACAGGGTAGATGTCAACCGATATAATTGCATAATCGTATAATTTTGAAGATGAATATTCTTTATTTAGCTATGTTTATTATTTGAAGCCCGTTCATTTCTGCATAATTCACCGTATAATAAGTACCGCTTTTATTCTCTGTAAGATATCAAACGCAGACCCTGCTGTTATTTACCAAATATCTATTTCGTTTTTGCATACAACCGTTAAAATAAGTATCAGAAGTGTATCTTACTTTATCGGCACGTCTTTTTATATATTGATACATTTTTATGTCATTATCGAGCCACCCCCTTGTTTGAGCGAAACAAGGCAATATAAGAATAAGTTTAATTTGCGGAAATTCGTTTTTTAGGTCTAAAACTGTTTTAGCGGCAAGTGTGTCAAAGCCTAATGCACCGCCTACACCGAAATAGCAATATCCCTCTGAAATAAGGTTTATAAGTGTAATTCTCAAGCGAACAGATATTTTTTCGTAATCTGTTTGCGGTATTTTTCTGTGCCCTGTAAAACAAACGGTTCTATTTTTCATAAACAATACACCTTCGAATATATACTATAAACATTAAAGTTTATAGATTTAGTATTTATAGTATACCACCTGTTCAAATAAATATCAATAGTCTGTGGTTTACTGTTAATAATATTTATAGACTATAATTGTAGGGGGGATATTATGAGCGACCTTGCTAAAATTATAGGACAAAGAATAAGAAATTACAGAACATCACAAAAATTAAGCCAAGAAAAACTGGCTGAAATGTCAGGTTGTCACCCTACTTATATCGGGCAGATTGAACGGGGCGAAAAGAACGCAACTATTGAAAGTATAGAAAAAATATCTTCTGCTTTAGGCGTTTCTTTATCTCAACTGTTTGAAAAGTTAGACGGCAGTGAAGCTGCCGACAGTATAGCTCTTAAATGTTATGAGTTTGTTGCAGAAAAATCAAATAAAGAGCAAGAGCATTTATATAAAATGTTGCTTGAAGTAGATAAATATAAAAATCAATAAAACTGCTCGCCAGAGCGGTTTTTGTTTTGAATTTTTAAAATCATAACTCCAAACACCGTTTTCAAAGTAGAATTTAACAAAAGCATCACATTATTTTTGTAAAAAATGAAAAAACTATTGCGAAAAAGTTAGTTTGTTGGTATATTTATATATGCTTATATATGTTTGTAATTATATTTTGTACGCCTGAAATACTCGGGCTTAAATTCCATGAAAGGAAGTTGATTAAATGAAAAACACAGAAAAATCAATGGAAAAACTTGTTGCTCTATGTAAAGGCCGCGGATTTGTTTATGCAGGCAGTGAAATTTACGGTGGTCTTGCAAACACTTGGGATTACGGCCCGCTCGGTACAGAGCTTAAAAACAATATTAAAAATGCGTGGAGAAAGAAATTTATTCAAGAGAATCCGTACAATGTAGGTCTTGACAGCGCTATTCTTATGAATCCGCAAACTTGGGTTGCTTCAGGTCATTTAGGCGGATTTTCAGACCCTCTTATGGACTGCCGTGAGTGTAAAACCCGTCACAGAGCGGATAACCTTATAGAAGATTTTGACGGCACTAATGTTGCGGGCTGGTCAAATGAAGAAATGATGAACTACATCAACGAGAAAAATATTCCCTGCCCCGACTGCGGTAAGCATAATTTTACCGACATCCGTCAGTTTAACCTTATGTTTAAAACATTCCAGGGTGTTACCGAAGACAGCAAAAACGAGCTTTATCTTCGCCCCGAAACGGCGCAGGGTATTTTCGTAAACTTTGCAAATATTCAAAGAACTACTCGCCGTAAGGTGCCTTTCGGCGTTGCTCAGATAGGCAAATCGTTCCGTAACGAAATTACTCCGGGCAATTTTATTTTCAGAGTTCGCGAGTTTGAGCAGATGGAGCTTGAATTCTTCTGCAAACCGGGTACAGACCTTGAATGGTTTGAGTATTGGAGGGGCTTCTGCAGAGATTGGCTTTATTCAATAGGTATTAAAGAAGAAAATCTCCGACTTCGCGACCACGATAAAGAGGAGCTTTGCTTCTATTCTAAAGCAACTACCGACTTTGAATACCTTTTCCCATTCGGTTGGGGCGAGCTTTGGGGTGTTGCCGACAGAACAGATTACGATTTAACTCAGCATATTAACACATCGGGCAAAAGCCTTGACTATTTTGATCCTGAAACAAACGAAAGATATATTCCTTATGTAATCGAGCCGTCTTTAGGTGTTGAAAGACTTTTCCTTTCTGTTATGACAGAGGCTTATGACGAAGAGGTTGTAGACGCAGAAAAGAACGACACCCGTGTTGTTCTTAGATTCCACCCTGCTCTTGCTCCGTTTAAATGTGCGGTACTTCCGCTTTCTAAGAAACTCAACGAACAGGCAACAGAAGTATTTAAGAATCTTTCTAAGAAATTCTGCGTTGATTACGATGACGCAGGCTCTATAGGCAAAAGATACCGCCGTCAGGACGAAATAGGCACGCCTTTCTGCGTAACTTATGACTTTGAAAGCGTTGAGGACGGTTGCGTAACAGTCCGTGACAGAGATACTATGGAGCAGGTAAGACTCCCTATTTCTGAGCTTGAAGCATACATTGAAGAGAAGATTGCTTTTTAATTAGGCCGACAGCCCACAGCTTGCTGTCACAAGCCGAATGAAAAATGAAAAATTAAAAATTTCGGAAAGCCGCCGCACGCAAGCGTGCATTATATGCGGCTTTGATGTAAATAATAATTTGTCCGCTTTCTTTTACGGTAAATATCAAAACAAAAGTGTCTTAATAAAATAAACAGCTTAATAAATAAAACAGATAGTGATTTCAAACACCTTAACATTTGAATTACTATCTGTTTTGATTTTGTTTGATTAGAAAAATTAAGCTGATTTTATCTCTGCAAGCACATTAAATTGTGCCGCAGGCACTGTGCTTGCACCG
>JBJEPP010000060.1:0-2703 GCA_051881295.1 Acutalibacteraceae bacterium
ATTTATGAATCTAATACAGTCATTGTTTTAGGCGATGTTGACGGTGACGGCGATATTGATAATGATGATTATGATAAGGCTGTAAAGGTTGCTCTTGAAGAAGAGGTTTATAAGGAAGAAAACAATTACTTCTTTATTGCCAATGATATTGCCGAAGACGGCGTTATAGATGTACTTGATGTTTCTTATATAAAGCGTATGATGAGAAAATCTTTATAAAATTTCAATAGTTTTCTAAACAGTAAATTGGCTGTAAAAAACTTTCGTTTTTTACAGCCAATTTTTTCATTTTTTATTCGGTTACAGACCGCTGCTCTTCAACCGCAATATCCCTGATAGGCTTCAGGTTGCCTGTGTTTTTATTCGGTTTAATTTCTTCTATAGTCTTAAAGGTTTTTGTTTCAACACCCTTTTCCGAAAGCTTCGGTTGGATATTTTCTGTGTAGTTATCCGCCGAACAGAATGTAAAGTTACTGAGGTCTATTATATTGCCTGATGTTGTGACTATGGCAATATATTTTTCCTCGGTAAATTTTCCGTTGCTTTCGTACCCTTCAACAACTGCCATATAGTCGATATTTTCGTATTTAACAGTAGTGAGCGCCATTGGTAAATTACTGCTGCTTGGGTATTTAACATATGTGTCATAAAACGAAACTCCCGAGCAAACGGCTGTAAAAAGAACTATTATTACCATTGTTTCGGCAACAATAGCAGAAAACCTCATTACTTTCTTTTGAGCCACGGTGTTTATAGGTAATTGCGGTGCATTTTCGTCATTTTGCCATTTTCTTTCACGAAGCTTGTCAAGTATTTTGTTAGATACAACGCAAGAAATAAATATTGCACCGACCGGTAACGCTATAACACTTTCCCAAAAGCCTAAATTACCTATACTGCCAAAGGTTACAACCTTAGTTATCAGGTATTCAACAGGTACGAGTAACGCTGTAAAAACAACGGCAAGTAAAAGCATTAAACCGGTAAAAGCAAAAGCGCTTTTAACCCCGCCGGTTTGTCTTTTTGTGCCGACCTTTCTTGATGCGTTTTTCACGGTTTCAGAAATTTTCTCTGATTCGCCGCCGTTTTCCAAAAATTTTAAAAGATTTTTTTCATACTGATTTTTTCGCTTATCTCTCTTCAATTCCTTTAAGGCTTTTTCTTTTTTGCCTTCATAAAAAAGCATTTGAGCGCCCAAAACTCCTCGCTGAATACTGTAAGAAAAATAGTTGTAAACAATGGCAGAGAATATGCCGTTGCCTTTCTCGCCAAGCATATCCTGAGAGGCAAAAACATCAGTACCCATATAGGAATTTATATCGGCTTTCTAATTTGCCAAAAGACGGTTTCGCTCAATGCCGTTTTCGCTGATTTCTTTAAATCTGGGCACAAGTCTTAATAACAGCTCTTCTATTTCGCCAAAACAGCTTTTCATTAACTTCGGCGAATCTACATAAGAGTATGTGTAGCATTTAAAATTTTCAGGCTCTGCATAAGCAAGAACATCATAGTGCGAAAACATTATTTCAGGCTCTTTGTCAAAATAAAAAGAAATCCACAAAGTCTGACTGCCGTATGCGTTACGGCCTTGCTCTATATAATAAAGCATTACATGAAAGTCTTCAAACTCATATTTGGTAGCAACGCCGTCTTTTTTTTTGGCGTTCCTGCCTGAGCAAAGAGGCCTTGTATCTGTATTTTTAGCACCTAAAGCTTTACCTAAAGCAAGGCTCAGGGTTTTGAAATTATCTTCTAAATTCATTTTACATCCTCTAAAATAACAGTGATAACAGTGAAGTGTATTATACGCTCTAAAGCGGGTTTAGTCAACCTTGTTAAAACTAATTTTACAATTTCACTTGATAACATCCGTGTAATATAGTATTATACCTAATATAAATCTTTTTGAGGTGTATTATGGAAGAGATAAAAATTATTGATTACGGCTTTATGAGTCACGACGGAATAGATTTTGAATACCAGGTTTCGGGCAACGAAAACGGCGAAGCTATGGTTATGTTAAACGGCAACGGCGGAGATTATCATTGCTTTGAGGGCAATCTTTACGAGCCCCTTTCAAAGACCTTTAAGATTATAAGATTTTCTACCCGCGGCACAGGCAAAACACCCCTTGGCGAAAAGAAGTTGACTTTTGAACTTTTTTGCGATGATTTAAAAGCGCTTTTAGATTATTTAGGTGTTGGAAGTGCTGATGTCTGCGGCTTTTCTGACGGCGGAAACCTTGGTATGTGCTTTGCCTATTACTACCCGCAGTATGTAAAAAAACTTGCTGTATTCGGCTCTAACCTTAATACAAGGGGCACTAAAACAGGAAATCAGCTTGGTATTATTTTAGATCATAGAAAATACGCAATTAAAGCCTATTTCACTAAAGACCCCGAATGGCGCAGAAAAGAACAAATAGAGGGTATGATGGTGGGTCAGCCCAAGCTTAACTATAAAAAGCTTTCAACACTTAAAATGCCGTTTTTAAACTCTTTCGGTGAATTTGATATGATTAAAAGAAGCCATTCAAGAAAAATGACAAAAGCGGTAGAAGGCGCTGAAGAGATTATGGTCCTTGGCGGCGGTCACGGCTCTGCATTCAAAAAAACAGACTTCCTTATTTTGCCTGTGGTTGAAAAGTTTTTCACTAAGCCGTAAACGGCTGTTGGCTAACAGTCTGCTATAGTTTCGACTGTA
>JBJEPP010000061.1:0-37050 GCA_051881295.1 Acutalibacteraceae bacterium
CTCGTATTTTTCAGCAAGGTCATCAAGTGTGCCGTCTTCCTTAAGTTCAGCCATAATCTTGTTAATCTCTGCACATGTGTCAGAACCTAAACGGCAACCGATACCGTATTCTTCTTCTGAAAGAGTGCCTGTTTTCTGAAGGTCTGCATAGCTTGTGCCTTTGCCTGTCATTGCGTTTGCCATTGTAATGTCGATAACGCAAACATCTGCGGCGCCTGACTGAACCTCAAGAAGAGCGTCCGACTGAGCGGCAACCTCGGTAACTTTTACACAGTCTTTAACCATATCCTGACCTGCAGAACCTGTTTCAACTGCAATAGTTGCATCCTTAATGGAGTCAAGGTCTTTATACTTATCTGCATTTTCAGCCTTTGTTACAATAACCTGTGCATTGTAAACATAAGCGTCAGTAATGCTCATTGACTGTTTAAGCTCATCTTTAATTGTCATACCGTTCCAAACAACATCAATTGTTTTCGCATTGAGCTCATTAACTTTCTGATCCCAATCGGAAAGAACAAAGAATTCAGCCTTAACACCAAGCTTTTCACAAACTGCTTCGGCAAATTCAGTATCAAAACCGGTCCAAGAACCGTCTTCTGCTTTGTAGTTCATAGGTGCATATTCTGTAATACCTATAACCATTGTGCCTTTTTCTTTGATATAGGCAAGATCGGATGCTGCCGCTGTTGTATCTTCACCGCCGTTTGTTGTATCAGCAGCGCCTTTGTCGCCGCATGCTGTGAAAATACCGACAATACCAACCACAAGAACTACACTTAACACGATTGATAATATTTTTTTTGCTTTACTCATTTTTGTTTCCTCCTAAGCGTTTCGCTTTTGTTGTAGTAGTATATTACCACTTTATCACAATAAAGTAAAGTGCTTTTTGAAAAAATTTTAAAAAATGTTTATCTTTGGTAAAATTGTACACTTCACAGCGTTCGTTTTTACAACCGATTATGCACTTTATCTAACTAAAGTGATAAAGTAAAATGAAATTTCCCGTACTCCTGCATATAAACGCAAAAAATCGCCCCAAACCTGTTGAAAACGGTAATCTGTAGTGGTAAAATATCAGTCGAAAGTTAACGGTTTTCAGTTGACTGTATTAACCAAGGAGGCAATATATGAAACTTGTTACAATAATTCTTAATAAAATCGAATGTCTTGATATTTTACTTGAAGAATTCTCAAACGAGGGGCTTTCAGGCGCTACTATTATAGACAGTAAGGGTATGATGCAAGAGCTTATCAGCAACGACCACGAAGACCTTTCTTTTTTAGTATCTCTTCGCAGTTTATTAACCCCTACACATAAAGAAAATAAAACTATTATTATGGTTGCAAAGGACGAAGATGTTGAAAGAATATCTAAAATTGTAAACAGAGCAACAGGCGGACTTGATAATCCGGATACAGGTATTCTCTTTACAGTGCCCATTGACTATTTGGAGGGACTTTCACACTAATGCTTTCAGGAATTGAACTTAACACATTTATTGACCTTGCCTTAATGATATTTTCGGGCATGGCTTTAGGCAGACTTGTAAAAAAAGTTAAACTGCCCAATGTTACGGGCTATCTTTTAGCAGGACTTATTTTAGGGCCGAGCGTCCTTGGAGTTTTATCTGAAAACTTTTTAGACTCCGTTACTATTATTTCAGATGCCGCTTTAGGATTTATTGCTTTCTCAATAGGTAATGAATTTAAAATATCCTTTTTTAAAAAAGTGGGCATTACTCCAATAGTTATAGCCGTATGCGAGAGCTTTTTTGCCGTTGTTTTTGTAACCGGTGCTTTACTGCTTTTCGGTTGCGAACCTACCTTTTCATTGGTGCTTGGCGCTATTGCCGCCGCTACAGCTCCCGCCGCAACAATTATGGTTATAAAACAGTACAAGGCTAAAGGACCTGTTACACAAACGCTTCTTTCGGTTGTGGCTATAGACGATGCAACGGCACTTATTATGTATTCAATTTCCGTGGCTATTGCGACTGCAATAGGGGGTAAAAATGCCGATAAATTGCAACTTATTCTCGACCCTGCTGTTGAAATTTTAGGCGCACTCACAGTAGGTGCCGTTTTAGGATTTATATTCCTTATTCCGCTTAAATACTTTAAAAAAGACGGCAACAGACTTTGCCTTATAATCGCATTTGTTTTTATAGGTCTGGGTCTTTCACAGCTTTGCGGTTTCTCGTCACTTCTTTTGTGTATGGCAATGGGTGCTGTAATCGCAAACTTCTCGCCTGATGTTAATAAAATTATGGATTTGTGCGACAGAATCACACCGCCTGTATTTATGCTGTTTTTCGTTGCAAGCGGCGCCGACCTGAGACTCAGCGTATTGCCGAGTGTCGGTGTTGCCGGTGTTGTTTACATATTATTCAGAGTTGCAGGTAAAATCTTCGGTGCGTCTTTAGGCGCGGCTTTATGCAAGGCAGATAAAAACATAAGAAAATATTTGGGTCCCGCATTAGTACCCCAAGCCGGTGTCGCTATCGGTCTTTCACTTGCCGCAAGCGCCGTAGTGCCTGAATACGCAAAAGAAATCAGAACTGTTATTCTTTGCGGTACATTGATTTACGAACTCGTAGGCCCTGTTATTTCAAAAACTTGCCTTAAAAAAGCGGGAGAGATTAAGGAATGACAGCAGCGTGTTCAGCTAACAGCCTGTTCAGCTAACAGCTAATAGCCGACAGCTAACAGCAAGCTTAGCGTTGGGTCAGATATGACTGCTTCGCATTACAGTTAACGGCTTGTAATTAAGCTTAATTTCACTAAAACTTCAAAGATAAAAAATTAACCGGTAGTAACTCTGATTTTAGAATTACTATCGGTTTTATCTTTTTTAAATATTTACAAAGCTACACTAATCTCTTTTAATTGTTTTCGATTTCTATACCGCGAAGCACACACATTTTATTTTTGGCGAAGCCGCTGTCAGCTATTAGCTGTCGGCTGTTAGCTGAATACACTGTTAGCTGAACAAACTCTACTAAGCGTTTATTGTATTTTATTATTTAATATATTATAATCATAAACGAAACCGAAAGGAGTTGAAACTATGGATAACGAAAAAATCGGAAATCTTATATTCAAACTGCGAAAAGAACAAAATTTAACACAACTTCAACTGGCAGAAAAGATGAATATCAGTGATAAAACAGTATCAAAGTGGGAACGGGGTCTCGGTTGCCCCGATGTTTCACTGCTTACCGATTTATCGGATATTTTCGGTGTTGATTTAGAAAAATTGCTTTCAGGCGAAATAAAAGAGAACAATGTTTTATCGGGTAATATGAAAAATTTAAAATTCTATGTTTGCCCTGTTTGTAATAACCTGATCACCGCCGTTGCCGAAACAGATATTTCTTGTTGCGGTAAAAAATTAAAACCTATTGAGCCTGTAAAGGCAGATGACAAACACACGGTATATGTTGAAATTATTGAAAACGAATATTTTATTTCTTCTAACCACGAAATGACAAAGGAGCATTATATTCCTTTTGTATCACTTCTCACTACCGATACAATTACGGTAAGAAAAACTTACCCCGAATGGAATTTGCAAATGCGTATTCCCAAATTTTCACACGGCAAATTGATTTGGTATTGTAATAAGCACGGGTTGTTTTGGGAGAATATTTGACATACATACGGTGAACAAGTGAACAGCTTGCTGTCGCAAGCCGAATGAAAAACGAAGAATGAAAAATTTCGGTATAGCTCACTGCGTTCGCAAACAGCTAACAGCCCATAGCCGACAGCTAACAGCAAGCTTAGCGTTGGGTCAGATATGACTGATTCGCTTCACAGTTAACGGCTTGTAGTTAAAATTGATTTCACTAAATCATTAGAGATAAAAAATCGACCGATAGTAACTCTGATTTTAGAATTACTATCGGTTTTATCTTTTCTAAATATTTGCGAAGCGTTCACTTGTTCACTCGTTTACTGTTCACCGCTTGTTCAGCTAATAGCGGCTTCGCTAATAATAAAAATTTTCACATTCTTCACCTTGTATGCGTAGTATAAAGTGAAGATTAGTGTATAGGGATATACTTTTATCCACTTTATAGGTGGCGAAAGCCCACAGAATAGCCTAAAAAGTTTACACATAACATAAAACCCAAGGCGCTCGCCTTGGGTTAATTTGTCGTTATTTGCGAAGCCGCTATTAGCTGTGGGCTATTAGCTGAACAAGCAGTCTATACCCCGTTCACTCGTTTACCTGTTCACCCGTTCGCCACTAAACTCTTAAAGTGCCTACCCTTTTCTTCAAAGTTTTTATAGTAGTTGTAGCTTGCCGCCGCAGGTGAAAAAAGGCAAGATTTTCCTTTTTCTGTAATATCTTTACAAATTTTAACAGCATCTGCCATATCTTTGGCCTTTTGCATTTTTTTGGCACAACCCATAGAATTTAATTTATCAATAATGTTATGACCTGTTTCGGGCAAGCCTACCAAATTCGGAACATTACATTCATTTAAAAACTTAATAAAGTCTGTATAGTCAATTCCTCTGTCAAGTCCGCCGAAAAGAATTGTATTTACATTACCTATTGCATTTACTGCACCCATTACGGCTGTGGGGATTGTAGCAATACTGTCATTATACCAAGCTATGCCGTCATATATGCCCACATACTCCATACGGTGTTCAATACCGCCGAAAGATTTAATCGCCTGCTCTACCGCTTCATCCGTAACGCCGAAGAGTCTTGCAACGGCAAGAGCGTACGCTATATCCTGGCGATTGTGTTCGCCTTTAAGGTGTTCAGAGGATTTCCACAGCCTGTTTACAAATTCATCATTTCGGGCATCGGAGTACCCTACAGGCTTGCTCTGACCTTTTATAATCTCATTCCAATTAACAACACCGTCTAAATCCTGCTCGGGGTTATAAATAATATAATCATCTTTTGTTTGGTGTCGGGCAATGTTAAGCTTTGCGTTAACATAGCCTTTAAAACCGTCTTTATAATGGTCTAAATGCTCCTCGTAAATATTTACAAGCACGGCAACATGAGGTGACGCAGTAGTAAATTCAAGCTGATGTGACGACATTTCAATAACTGCCACAAGACTTTCGTCTTCATCTGCCTTTTCAAAAACAGGCACTCCTATATTACCTATAAGGCAGGTATTAATTCCCCCTGCTTTAAGCATTTCATAAATAAGAGTGGATGTTGTGGTTTTACCCTTTGAACCTGTAACACCAACAACTGTGGGCTTGCAAAAGCGCAAAAACATATCCGTCTGGCAAGTGATTTCGGTAGTATCGGGGTATGTTACATCATCTAAAAATGCTATACCGGGGCTTTTGAAAACAATATCAAAATCACTCAAAGACTTAAGGTAATCATCGCCGAATATTACATCTGCATTGCTGTCGTCAATATCAGGTTTATTTTTATCGCCTATAGTTAAGAGCTTTTCTGGAAGATATTTTCTGATATAAGAATAAGTAGATTTTCCCTCTCTGCCAAAGCCTAAAATCAAAACCTTTTTATCTTTAATATATTCAATTATTTTTGACATAAATCTACATCTCCGTAAAACTCAAATCATTCGGCAAAAAACTTATAGTTATTCTTTCCGCTTGTTTTTACAGCATACAATGCTTTGTCGGCTTTTTCGTAAAGCTCCTGATAACCTTCGGAATCATCAGGATACAAGGCAATACCTACGCTGCAGGTAAATTCTTTATCGGGCACCTGTTCAAGCCTTACCCTTCTGCAAGAGTTTAAAATGCTTTCTGCTTTTTTTATAATTTCATCCTGACCGTAATATTGAGAGTAAATAAGGAACTCCTCGCCGCCGATTCTGCCTAAAACATCATTTTCGGTAAACGCCTCTGCAAGGTTTTGAGTAAATCTTTTAAGGAATACATCGCCTGCGCTGTGTCCGTAAGTATCATTAAGCTTCTTGAAGTCGTCAATATCTATAATAAACATTGCGGCTTGAGAATTGTCGGAAAGTCTGTTTACCTGATTAAACCTAAGTCCGGTTGAAATCTTATTTAAAAAGCCTGTTAACTGGTCTCTCTCCGCCTGAGAAATAAGCCGTTGCTTTTCTTGTTTTTCTTTATCAATATCGGTAACGGTGCCTATAAACTTAATAGCTTCACCTTTTCTGTTGTATACGGCAGAAAACTTAATTCTGCACCAAACGCTGTAGCCTTGTCTGTCTAAAATACGGGCTTCTAACACATTTATTTTTTTACCCGCCATAGCATTGCTGAATGCACCTATAAAGTTTTGAACATCCCGCCTGTCGATTACATTTCCGTATGTAATATTTTCAAAAGCATTTTCGTACCGTGTAGAGCCGCCGAAAGTATTCTGTATTTTTTTAGAACATTCCAAAACATCATTTTTAACATCGTAAGTAAAGAGAATAGCCTCTGAAAGCTCCTGAATAATTTCGTATTTTTGTTTTTCTTCAAGCAAGAGCTTTTCCATTCGTTTGGATTCCGTAATATCGACTATATTACATACAAAGGTATTTTCATTATAGATATTCAATTTTATACCTGTGCTGTCAAATTTACGGAAGGATATAAGCACCCAGCCTTTTTCTCCGCCTTTTTTGTTTATACGGCATTGAAAACTAACTGCGTCATCCTGTGAATAATCGGAATTTATTTTGGTAATAATACCCATAAAATCAGACATATCAAAGAAACTCAAGCGTGTTTCCAAAGAAGTTTCTTCATATTCATCTCGGGTATAGCCGAAAATATCAAAAAAGCCGTCATTAGTGTAAAGCAGTTTAATTCCATCCGGGTGAGGGCAAACAAGAGCAATTCCCGGTACCGTATTTTGAAGAACCTGTGCTAATTCCTCTTTAGAGAGTTCGCTTTCATCGCGTCCGCCATATCTAAACATAACAAAAACCTCAATATTATAGTTTCGTGTTAATCCTACTACATATAATATAACATAATATGAAAATATTAACAAGGATTTTTGAAAAAGACTTGAATAAACAATGCGATTTATATATAATTATAATGATATTTTATGATGTGTTGTTACATATTATTTACTTTTAAATATAATTTGGAGAAGTTTATGTTAGAACTAAAAAATGTTTCTTATAATGTGTCAGATGACAAAGGTGAAAAAGAAATTATAACCGATGTTTCCCTCACTCTTGATGACGGAAAATTCCTTGTAATAACCGGTCCCAACGGCGGCGGAAAATCTACCCTTGCAAAGCTTATTATGGGTATAGAAAAGCCTACCGGCGGTAAAATACTTTGGAACGGTTCGGATATTACGGATATGTCTATTACAGAAAGGGCAAATTTAGGATTAGGCTACGCATTTCAGCAGCCGCCGCGCTTTAAAGGGCTTACGGTCCGTGAGCTTTTAAGCCTTGCCCACGGCAGTAAACTGCCTGAGGACGAGTGTTGCTCATACCTTACAAGCGTGGGCCTTTGCTCTAAAGATTATTTAAACAGAGATGTTGACGCGTCTTTGTCAGGCGGCGAAATCAAAAGAATTGAAATCGCTACGCTTATGGCAAGAGATTTAGAGCTTGCAATATTTGACGAGCCTGAAGCAGGCATTGACCTTTGGAGCTTTAATATGCTTGTTGAAAGCTTTAAGAGCATTGCAAAAATCAGAAAAGAAAGTATGATTATAATTTCTCACCAAGAGAGAATTATGAAAATAGCAGACGAAATTGCAATAATTTCAAACGGCGTTGTAAAAGATAAAGGCTCGGTTGATGAAATATTCCCTCAGCTTATGTCTCAATTTGACAACAGCTGTTCATTCAGATAAGGAGGTGCCGCTATTATGAACAATACTGATTTACACATGTTAGAAGCGGTTGCAGACCTTCACGGTATTCCGCAGGGCGCATACAACATAAGAAAAAACGGACAGGGTGTAGAAAGACATTCAAGCGCCAACATATCTATTGAAACGAAAACGGATAAGCCGGGTATTGATATAATTGTTAAGCCCGGCACTAAAAACGAAAGCGTACACATACCCGTTATTATTACTCAAACCGGTGTAGACGACTTGGTTTACAACGATTTTTACATCGGCGAAAATGCCGATGTGCTTATTGTTGCAGGGTGCGGTATTCACAACAACGGCAGTGAAAAAAGTCAGCACGACGGTATTCACAGATTTCATATAGGAAAAAACGCCCGCGTAAAATATGTTGAAAAGCACTACGGCGAGGGTGACGGAAGCGGTGAAAGGGTTTTAAACCCTACTACCGAAATATATATGGATGAAAATTCATTTGCCGAAATGGAAATGGTGCAAATTAAAGGCGTAGACTCCACAAAGCGTGATACTAAGGCAGAGCTTAAAGCAGGAGCCCGACTTGTTATTTTAGAAAAGCTTATGACTCACGGCAACCAGATTGCTCATTCCGATATTGTAATTGAACTGAACGGAGAAGACGCTTCAACACAAATTATATCCCGTTCGGTGGCTAAAGATAATTCGGAGCAGGTTTTTTACCCGAGGGCAGTAGGCAACGCAAAATGTAAAGCGCATGTTCAATGCGACTCTATTATTATGGATAATTCACATATCCGTTCTATTCCTGAAATAGCGGCAAACCATCCGGACGCAAACATCGTTCACGAGGCCGCTATCGGCAGAATAAATAACGACCAGCTTTTAAAGCTTCAAACCCTCGGCAAAACCGAACAAGAGGCAGAAGAGATTATTATTAACTGTTTCTTGAGTTAATCAAAGACTTCAGGTGATATTATGAATAAACGAGTATTGGCATTTGACTTTGGCGCATCTACAGGCAGAGCCATTATCGGTGAATTTGACGGCGAAAAGATATCAATTCACGAGGTTCACCGTTTCAGTAACGACCCTGTTACGATTAACGGTACTGTTTATTGGGATGTTCAGCGCCTTTTCTTTGAAATCAAGCAAGGCATTTTAAAGGCTAAGGAGGACGGCGGTTTTGACTCTATAGGTATAGATACCTGGGGTGTGGACTTCGGTCTTTTAAGAAAAGACGGCTCTTTAGTTGAAAATCCTGTTCATTACAGAGACAAACGCAATGACGGTATGGTAAAGCTCTCAGAAAAATATATGAGCAACAGCGAGCTGTATTCCGTTACGGGTATACAGTTTATGGATTTTAATACCGTTTTTCAGCTTTTATCTTTAAAAGAAAACAGGCCTTATATTTTAGAAGAGGCGGACACACTTCTTTTTATGCCTGACTTGTTTAACTTTATGCTCACAGGTGTAAAATCTACCGAATATTCAATAGCAACCACCTCACAGCTTGTAGACCTTAACACAAAAACATGGTCAGATGAAGTAATCGAAAAATTCGGTTTTAACAAAGAATTATTTACAAAAATTGTCCCTACGGGTACTGTTGTAGGTCAGCTTTCAGATGAAATTTGCGAAGAATTAGGCGTACCAAAGGCTGATGTTATTGCAGTTTGCGCCCACGATACACAAAGCGCAATTACAGCCTCCCCTACCGACAGCGATGACTTTATTTTTGTAAGCTCAGGTACATGGTCGCTTATAGGCAGTGAAATACCTGCACCCATAACAAATGAAAAAGCAAGAAGCTTCAATGTTACAAACGAGGGCGGTTACGGCTTTTCTACCGCATTTTTAAAGAATGTTTGCGGTCTGTGGCTCATTCAGGAGAGCCGCCGTCAGTGGAAGCGTGAGGGCAAAGATTATTCTTATGCCGATTTAGAAAAATCAGCCTTGGAATGTGAGTCTTTTAAGTGCTTTATAGACCCTGACGCACCCGAATTCGGCGTTATGGGAAATCTGCCGAAGCGTGTACAGGAATACTGCAAAAAAACAAATCAGTATGTCCCTCAAACCGTTGGCGAAATAATGCGTTGCATATATGAGAGCTTAGCGCTTAAATACAGAGTTACCTTTGACGGTATTAAAGACTGCACCAACAAGGAATACGACAGAATTCACATTATGGGCGGCGGCACAAAAGATAAGCTTTTACTTAATATGGCGGCGCAAAGCTGTAATGTAAATGTTTACGGCGGTCCTATCGAAGCAACCGCTCTGGGCAATATTGCAGTTCAGCTTTTATCCGGCGGCGCTGTAAAAAATATTAAAGAGGTCCGTAAAATTATAGCAAAAGGTGAAAATCTTTCGCTTTATAAGCCCACAGAGGCTGAAAAGTGGATTGAACCCTATGAAAGATTTAAACGAATTTTAGGTGAGACCTTATGAGTGCCGCACCTAAAATCGAACAAAAAACCTTAGATTTTATATTAGATACAGTCGAAGAAATTTACAATGCCTGCCCCTCAAGGCAAGGCGGCACAAGCGGTGAAAAAAAGGCTCAGGAAATCTTAAAATCAAAATTAGAACGGTACAGTGACGAAATAAAATGCGAACCCGTTAAAACTCACTTAGGCGCTTTAGTTGCCGTTGATAAATTCATTTGTATTCTTCTTATTATAAGCGTAATACTGTTCTTTTTTTCCGTAGGCGGCGGAAATGTGCTTACAGCAGGTATATCTTTATTTTTAAGCTTGCTTGTTTTTTGCATATTCACTTACAAATACATATTTGACGGCAAGCTTCTCGATAAATTCTCAAAGCCTGCCGAAAGTCAAAATATTTATGCTGTAAGATACGGCAAAAACAAAACCGAAAATCGTGTAGTGCTTGTAAGCGGAGTTGACTCACCTTTACACCTGAGAACATTCGGATTAAAAAGTAAATCGCCTTTTATTTTAAGCGCCTGTTCTCTTTTAGGAAACACTTTACTTTTTATAAGCTCAATGTTCTTTTTATTATTCAGCGCACCGCAGAATTCAACTGTTTTCAGCGTATTAAGTTTTTTATGCCTGATATTTTTACCCTTTTATGTTATGTCATTTTTTCTTGTAAAGCAACGGGGAGAAACTACGGGAATAAGCTCAAGCTTAGTTCCGTCTGCACTTACGGTCGGTCTTTTAAAGCAGTTTCACGATAATTCCTTCAGGTTTGAAAACACCGAGGTTTGTGTTCTTTTAGCAGGCTGTCAATACTCGGGCAAAGACGGCGCCTACATCTTTTGCGCCCGTCACTACAGGCTATTCAGAGATGTGCCTACGGTATTCATTCCTATTGAAGAAATCACAACCTCTAAAAAGCTCTCTGTTTTTTACAAAGACGCAAGCGGTGAAAAAGGCAGTCCCAATGTTGCCTCTGTTATAGGCGATGCCGCCGATAACTTGAATCTGACTTTAATAAACGGCAGAAAGCTTTTCGGCACGGGTGCTTTTAAGCCCTTTACCAAATACGGCCTTTCTGCATGTTCTTTAGGCTCTTCTAAAGAATACATAAGCAAAACTGTTACCAATGCAGATAAGCTTTCACAAATAAACGATAAGGCTGTAACCGATGTGGGTGCGCTTTTAATTGAAACTATAAATTACTACGATTGTTAAAATGAGACCGCAAAGCAAATGTATTGCTGTTTAAATTTTACTTATCGGAAAACGGAGTGTTATTATGGCAAAAATTTTAAATTCACATTGCCCCAATATTCCTTGGCAAGAAAAACCCGAAGGCTCGGACGAGCCTGTTTGGAGATACAAAGAAAATCCCATTATTGACCGCACCTTTGTAAAAGGTGCAAACAGCATTTTTAACTCTGCCGTTGTGCCGTATAAGGACGGTACATTTAAAGGTGTTTTTCGTATGGATGATATTACTCGCGAACAGTATCTTGTTACAGGCAGCAGTAAAGACGGTATCCATTGGCAATTAAACAACAAAAAAATATTCGGCGGCTACGATCCGAGACTTTGCGAAATAGACGGCAAATACTATCTCTCCTGGGTTTGCCATACCGAATGCGGAACATCTATAGGTATTGCCGTTACAGAGGATTTTGAAAGCTGGGAACGCTATGAAAACGCTGTTTTGCCTGTTTCGAGAAACGGCGTTCTGTTCCCGAGGAAGATTAACGGCGAATATATGATTTATACAAGGCCTTGCGATAAAGGTCACACCCCTTACGGCGAAATATTTTTAAGCCACTCTAAAGATCTTACATATTGGGGCAAACACAGATTCGTTATAAAGCCTGAGAATAACTGGGAAATGACAAAGGTTGGAGCAGGTCCTACACCTATTGAAACAGACGAGGGCTGGCTTTGTTTCTACCACGGCGTGCTTACAAGCTGTAACGGTTTTACATACAGTATGGGCGCTATGATAGTTGATAAAGACGAGCCATGGAAGGTGCTTCACAGAGCAGACTGCTACTTGCTCTCACCGAGAGAGAGTTATGAATTTGTAGGCGATGTCCCTAATGTAGTATTCCCCTGTGCCGCCCTCGCTGACGCAGAAAGCGGAAAAATCGCCATCTACTACGGCGGTGCCGATACCGTAGTGGGTCTTGCGTTTACTACTGTTGATGAAACGGTTAAGTTTATTAAAGAGCATGATATGATAAAATAACGCGAATAACTGCCGACACCTATACTTCGAATGGGCTGTGCTTTTGATTTCATTATTTTCTTATTTTTTTAACATAATATCCTCCTTGTCTTATAGTAATGCAGTCGCCAAACCGCTTCTATATTGCTTGGAGGTTATTATTTTTGCACCACTCTTTTGCGTGGTGCTTTTTATTTTTACTAAAGCGTTCCTTTTACCCCGGTAGAACAGGGGATTCATCTGATGCTATAGCCGAAAAGAGTCGAACCATATATGCCTATTAAATAAAACTTTGGCACATTCGACTCTTTTCGGCTATACAAAAACAACCCCCGCTTGCATTTACAAACGGGGGAGTTTTTTGTAAAACTGAATTATTTTACAGCTGCTTTAAGAGCTGCGCCTGCTTTGAAAGCCGGAACTTTAGAAGCAGCGATTTTGATTGTTTCGCCTGTTTTTGGATTTCTGCCTTCTTTAGCTGCTCTTTCACGAACTTCGAATGTACCGAAGCCGATAAGCTGAACTTTGTCGCCTGCTTTAAGAGCGCCTTCAACTGCACCGAAAACTGCTGCTACTGCTTTTTCAGCATCCTTTTTTGTAAGGCCTGCTTCAGCTGCTACTGCTGCTACGAGTTCTGTCTTATTCATTTTAAATTCCTCCAAAAAAATATTTTTTGTTTTTTATTTCCTAACTCTTTATAAGAGTTTGTTTGGACTCAGTTTCAGAAAGTTCTTTTTTTGCTTCATTCCAAAGCTCGTCTAAAACTTCTACAGAGCTTTCTTTCATATTTATTTCTCGCTCTTCTGCTAATCTTTCAACAATTTTATAGCGAGCCATAAATTTTTTTGTTGCTTTATCTAAGGCCGTTTCTGCTTTACAGTCACAAAAACGGGCTACATTAACAACTGCAAAAAGCAAATCGCCTAATTCGTCTTCAACATTTGCTTTATTACCTTTTTGCAACGCTTCTTTTAACTCTGCGGTTTCTTCGGCAACCTTTAAAAAAGCACCGTTTTCATCGCGCCAATCAAAACCTGCCTTTTTTGCTTTGCCTTGAATTTTTTGGGCTTTCATTAAAGCAGGGAATGTATTGGGCACAGCCTCCATTGCAACGCTTTGAGTTGTTTGATTTTTGGTTTTGCGTTTTATGTCGTCCCAATTACTTAAGACTTCATCGGTATTTTCTACTTTGACATCGCCGAATACATGAGGATGGCGAATAATAAGCTTTTTACAAATACCGTCTGTAACGCTATCTATTGTAAACCAACCGTCCGTGCGCGCCATATCTGCGTGGAGTACGCATTGTAGCAACACATCGCCCAATTCTTCTTCCATAAGCTCAGGGTTGTTGGTATCAATGGCCTCGATAGCCTCGTAGGTTTCTTCCAAAAAATCTTCACGGATACTTTCATGGGTCTGCTCCCTATCCCAAGGACAGCCGCCCGGTTCACGAAGAATTTTTACTATTTCAACAAGGTCCTGAAAACTGTAATTTTCTTTAAACTTAAAATTCACTTTTCTCTCATCCTTTATACTATACCTTATTTTAACCTAAAAGTCTATACTTTTCAAGTATTTTAGCTAATTTTTCTCCTTTTGGGAGCATTAAAATGTCATCTTTTACCAATGTTTTTGTCAAAAGTACGATAATTGCGTATGCAACAACTGCCACACATATAGAAATCAAAGTTGCAAGCGACTGTCCGTTAAGCCTTCCGCTCATATCCCCAAAGGTTAAAACATTGCTTAAAACCTTATAAGAGCCCCACGCAGAGATACCGCAGACCGCAGATGCAATAATCGGTTTTAATAAAACTGTTTTAAAATCTATTTTAACTCCGGTTTCTTTTTTGAGAACACGGTAGTTGTAGAAAATGCAGAAAAGGTAAAATGCCGCAGTGCCGAATACAGCGCCTTTAACATTTATTTCAGGTATGCCTATAAGCATATAGTTAAGACCTATTTTTATTACACAGCCGAGAGCCAACGATTTTGCGGGAACATCTGCTCTGCCTATTGCCTGAAGAATATTCGTAAGCGGTGAAGAAAGCGTAAGAATTGCCATCATAAGACCGTAAAGGGCAAGTACCGGCGCCGCAATGGCGATACCCGACTCGTTCTCGGTGCCTTTATAAAGGAGTGTAAGTATTGGCTCTGAAAGCACAAAGAAGCCTACGCCTGCAGGCAGAGCAACAAGCATGGTTGTTCTGAAAACTGTGTTTACGGTACTGTTTACCGTTTTCATATCCTTTTTTGCCATTGCCGCAGATATAACCGGAATAGCGCTTACACCTAAAGTCATCATAACAGTAGGGACAAGGTTTCTGAAATCCAATGTTGTATCGTAAGCGCCGTAAAGGAATGTGTGCAAAGTTTCTTTTGTGACGCCGCTTTGAAGAGCGTTTAAAATAGAGTCGCCGTACGCATTAACTATTGTATCATAGCTTTTTTGTATAACAGTTTCCAACCTGCCCTGAATCATCCATGTATCAATAAAATTTGTAACATTCAGCACAAGGGAACTGATTGCGGTAGGTACAGCAATGGCAACGATGCTTTTTACGGTATCTTTTTTAGGTGACGCTAAAGGTGAATTCTGAAGCATTTCTTTTGTAATGCCGTCTTTTTTGATTTTATGGCGAAGAATTGTATATAAAGCGCCAAACACCGTGCCTAAGGTTACACCGAAAATCGCGCCTGCCGCCGCCATTGCGTAAACAATAGCTTTATCGCCCTCGGTAGCAATTACCTGACCGAATACTTTACCTGTTTCGGCAATTTGCTTTTCGGCATAATTTATAATTGCATAAGAAAATGTAAGACCGAAAACCAACTTGCCTAAGGACTCTATAACCTGTGAAATTGCCGTTGGGTACATATTGTTAAGGCCCTCATAGTAGCCTCTGTATGTACTCATAATACAACAGAAAAGCAATGACGGTGCAATAGCGATTACGCTGTATATAGCGAGAGGTGCGGGAATTGAATTTACATACGGCTTAGCCAAAAGCAAAAGAGCAACCGTTCCTACAAGTCCTAAACCGAGAAACAGCGGGAATGTAACTTTCATTACCTGCTTAACATCACGGTATTTGCCTTGTGCAGCATTTTTTGAAACAATAGCCGAAACAGCAACGGGAAGACCCGCCATTGATATACCGTAAATCGGTGTATATATATTGTATGCAGAGGCAAAGTACCCGCGGCCTAAAGACCCTATAATACCCGTTAAAGGTATTTTGTAAACAGCGCCTATAATTTTAACTAATGCGGTAGCCACAACAAGAATCACAGCACCGTTTAAAACATTCTGTTTTTTATCGTTTTTATCTGCCACTAATAGCCCTCCTATCCTAAAAACTCACGCAAAAGAGAATTTTCGGGAATATCTTTTATATCTAACGCAGGGAATTTCATGAGACTTCTTATAAGCCTTTGAGATTCTTTGTAAAACTCACTGTCTTTAGGAAGCTCTTTTAAAAGTTTTATTGCAATATCTTTAAAAACACAAGTTTCGTAAAGATGAATTGTGTTAATTCTTATATCCGCATTATTTCGGTACGGGAACAAATACTGATCTTCACCGTAGCGGACTGTTATCCACATTTTAAAAGTCTTTTCAACAGAGTTTCCGCGGAAATTATAATCCCTTACAACTCTGCGAATAAACCGCATATTCCGTTTATTTAAAACAATATCTTTACCGTCATAGATACGGGAGGATACGCTGATATATATTTTTAAAAGCCTGTCGGCGGGTAAAAGGTCGGTAATAACCGGGTTTAAAGCGTGCAGTCCCTCTACTATAACAACATCGTTTTTGCCTACAACAAGGCGGTTCAGCTGTTTTTTTCTTGTACCGCTTTTAAAATCGAACTCAGGCATATCTGCTTCGCCTTTACCAATCAAATCACCCATTGTTTTTTGAAAAAACTCTTTATCTAACGCGTCTACGGTTTCAAAATCGGGTGTACCGTCAGGAAAGCGAGGTGCATCGCAGTTATCCAAATAAAAATCGTCAAGAGAAATTGTGTGGCTTACAACACCCAGCTTTTCTAACTCCCGGCACAGCTTTTTGGCAGTAGTTGTTTTACCCGAAGAGCTCGGACCCGCAAGCATAACAATTTCTACTCTTTCGCTTTCTGCAATATTCTCTGCAACAGCTCTAATTTTGTTGTTAAATTTTGTTTCACACTCATCTATAAAGCCTTTATTGTTAAGTGCATTTTCAGTAATATATTCTAAAGTATTGTTAACATTTGACATGGTATATCACCTAAAACTCATTGTAAAATGTACTCATTCTTTCTTTTTTATCTAAAAGAAGCCTGAAGCGGGATATGTACTCAAACGGATATTTAAAGTTAAAAATCCTTTCGATTTTACCGCCGTCAGGAGTCCTTAGCTTTGTAACGGCACCTGCCCCTACAGCAAATATGCTTTGACATTCTTCCATCATAAGCACATTATAAATACCCTCTTTACCGGGTTTGCAATATCCCACATTTTCAAGATTACCCAAGGACTTGCTTTGACGGTACATATAATACGGATAATAACCGGCTTTAGTTAAAGCGCTGTATGAATAGTCTATCATATCGGCTATATCTTTATCCGTAAGTCTTCCGCTTTCGTTTTCTGTAACAATGGCAGAAGAACTTTTAAGTGCCAAGGTGTGTACCGTAATATTATCCGCATCTAATTCAACAGCTTTATCTACGCTGTGTTTAAAGCTTTCTAATGTATCCGTAGGAAGCCCTGCTATTAAATCCATATTTATACAGTCAAAGCCGATTTCCCGTGCTTCTTTGTATTTTTCAACAGTTAAAGCTGAATTATGCCTTCTGCCGATAGCCGTTAAAACGCCATCGTTAAAGGTTTGCGGGTTAATACTTATTCTGCCCACATTATGTTTTTTAAGAACCTCTAACTTTTCTTTCGTTACGGTATCGGGTCTGCCCGCTTCAACCGTATATTCCAAGCATTTTGACAAGTCAAAATTTTCTTCGATAACGGTAAGAATTTTTTCTAAGTCATCTGCCTCCAGTGCGGTAGGTGTTCCGCCGCCCCAATAAACGCTTGTAAGCTCTAAGTTATTCTCTTTCGCCTTTTCGGCTGTAAACCTTAATTCTTCACAAAGCCTCTCAACATAATCGGGGATTAACGCTTTTGCCTTTTCAGAGCTTATGGAGTGAGATACAAAAGAACAGTAACTGCATCTGCTCGGGCAAAACGGAATACTGATATATAAACTGAAAGAATCAGGCGGTGTTTTTTCGATAATTACCTGTTCACGCTTTGCCACCTCTAATGCAAGGTCGGTTTTTTCTTTTGAAACACGGTAAGAATTTTGAAACCACTTTTTAGCCTCTTCTTCGCCTGCGGTATTAAGCTTAGACATTAAAAGCTTTGACGGCCTGACACCCGTGAGTATGCCCCACTTAGGAGTAAAATTACACATATCCGTAAGCAAGTCGTAAGCCAGCAGTAAAAGCTCAAGCTCTAAATCTTCACAAAGAGATTTTTGCACTTTTTTCGTATTGGTTTTTACCTGACCCTTTAAAGAAAGAGTCGCTGAAAGAGTCAACTCCTCGTTGCCCTTTATTTCAGTTAAAAGATAGTCGCCCTCGCAGCCGTCAAACTGTGTAAATTCATTTATTTTTTCTAAAGGAAAGAAAAGCCTTAAAAGTTTTTCCGATTCGTAACGGAACTCATGTGAAATGTAATATAAATTCATCTTAAATAGTAATTGTTTTTTACCTCTCTACCCACTGTTGTAGACTCACCGTGACCGCAGTAAACAGTATAATCGTAAGGCAAATTTTTAAATATTTTTAATGTGTTTATAAGTGTTTCGTAATTTCCGTCATAAAAATCAGTTCTGCCGACACTGCCTGAAAACAGCGTATCACCTGAAAATATAACCTTTTCTTTGTCTATTTTATACATTACCCCGCCGCCGGAATGTCCGGGAGCGTCAATTACGGTTATTTCGGCGTTGCCCAGTTTCAGAGTATCGCCTCCGCTGACTGTTTTATCAGGGTAAAACTCTTTAAACGGAATACCGAAAGCATTTGCAAGGCACAATTCAGCGTCAGAGGTTTTAGGCGCGTCAAGCTCGCCTATAACAATTTGAGCGTCAGGGTAATGCTTTTTCAAATCGCTGACTCCCGTAATATGGTCAACATGACCGTGAGTACAAAGAATATATTTCAACTCTTTAATGTCTGCTTCATTTATTGCATTTTCGACCCCTGCGTTATATTCTCCTATATCAATTACCGCACCAATGTGTGATACTTCTTCGCACAGAATATAACAATTTGCACCCATAGGGTAAAGAGGAATAGCTTTTATAATCATTTTTTACTCCAAGTGTCTGTATCAAAGCATATTGTAACAGGTCCGTCATTAATTAAAGATACCTTCATATCTGCCCCGAAAATCCCTTTCTCTACTGATTTTACACCGTTCAGTTTAAGCTCGTTACAAAAGATTTCGTAAAGCTCGTTTGCTCTTTTCGGCTCCTCGGAATCCGTGAAAGACGGTCGGTTGCCCTTTTTACAGTCGGCGCACAGTGTAAATTGGGATATAGCTAAAATACTGCCGTCTATATCTAATACAGACTTATTCATTTTGCCGTTTTCGTCCTCAAAAACTCTGAGCAAAGCAGTTTTTCTTGCAAGGAGTTCTGCATCTTCTTCGGTATCGCCTTTAACAACACCGACTAAAATCATATAACCTTTTTTGCAGCTGCCCACTACTTTGCCGTCAACAGAAACTGTGCTTTCCTGCACTCTTTGAATAACCGCTTTCATTAAGAATTACCTCGTGTAACATCAATCACACCTGAAATACCTTTGATTTTAGAAATTGCAATATTAAGAAATTCCGTGCTTTTAACCGTAATAGTTAAGAAGATAAGCACATTCCCGTCTTTGGTCTCTCTTGTGTTAATTGCGTTAATATTGACCTTTAAATTAGCAAGAAGAGCCGCTACATCAGCCATAAGTGCAACTCTGTTTTCGCAAAGAATGGTAAGACTTGCCTTAAAATCTCTGTCGGCACTTGCAGTAAGCCAACGGGCATTTATCCAACGCTCCGGCTCTTCGCAGTTTACAATATCTTTAGGTACATTCGGGCAATCTCTTTTATGAATTGAAACGCCGTGGCCGCGGGTTATAAAGCCGATTATTTCATCGCCCGGAATAGGTGCGCAACAGCGGGAAAGCTTAATCAGGCAGTTGTCTACGCCGTCTACCGTAACGCCCTCGCCTACTGCGTGCTTCTGCTTTTTACTTTCATCTGTAACCTTGATTTCTTTAGGCTGATGTATTGAAGAAAGTCTGTGGTATTCATCACGGATAAACGGCAAAACCCTTGTAACAGGTATACCGCCGTAGCCTATAGCCGCATAAAAATCGTCTACGCCGCTGCAATGCTGACGCTCTGCGAGAGCTTCGACCAACTCTTTATATTCATCTTCGGTAAAGCGGAATTTGTTACGCTTAATCTCTCTTTCAAGCTCGGCTTTACCCTCGGTAATATTTTCTTCTCTGCGCTCTTTTTTAAACCAAGAACGGATTTTAGTTTTTGCACTGCTTGTTTTTACTATTTTAAGCCAGTCTCTTGACGGACCCTTGCCCTGCTGACTCGATGTCATAATCTCAACAATATCGCCGGTTTGAACCTTATAATCAAGGGGAACTATTTTGCCTGCAACCTTAGCGCCTACCATTTTGTTGCCGACTGCCGAGTGAATAGCATAAGCAAAATCAATAACCGTAGAGCCTATAGGAAGATTTATAACATCACCCTTAGGAGTAAAAACAAAAACCTCTTCGGGAACTAAATCGCTCTTTATGGTTCTTACTATATCTTTAACATCATCGGTTTCTTGCTGACTTTCGAGAAGCTGTCTTATCCATGCCAGACGCTCCTCAAACTTTTGAGTGCCGTTAAGGCCCAATTTATATTTCCAATGGGCGGCAATACCGTATTCGGCGGTATGGTGCATTTCCCATGTACGGATCTGCACCTCAAAAGGAATACCCGCCTTGCCTAAAACCGTGGTATGAAGCGATTGATACATATTAGGTTTAGGTGTAGAAATATAGTCTTTAAATCTGCCCGGAATAGGGGTAAACATATCGTGTATAATGCCCAGGCAGTCATAACACTCAATAGTAGTATCAACAATAATTCTGACGGCATATACATCATAAATCTCATCAAAGGCTTTATTCTGCATATACATTTTACGGTAAATACCGTGAACGCTTTTTATTCTGCCCTCAAATTTTGCATCCGGCACTACCTCACGGACCCTGTCTTCTATTTGCTTTTTTATAGACTCCAAAAAGGCTTTGTGAGATTTACCCCGTGCGGCTAAATTGTCTTCAATTTCCTTGTAGCCTATAGGGTCTAAGTAGCTTATAGCTTTATCTTCAAGCTCCTCTTTAATTGCACGAATACCCAGCCTGTGAGCTATAGGTGCATAAATTTCAAGAGTTTCTACCGCTTTGTCACGCCTTTTTTGGGGTGCGACAAAGTTTAAGGTACGCACATTATGAAGCCTGTCGGCAAGCTTTATAATAATAACCCTTATATCCTCCGACATAGCAAGAAGCATTTTTCTGACATTTTCTGCCTGCTGTTCTTCTTTATCTTTAATATCTAAAGGCACTTTTCCAAGCTTTGTCAAGCCGTCTACAAGTGCGGTTATTTCAGGACCGAATTCTTTTTTTATCTCTTCTAAGGTTAAATCGGTATCTTCCACGGTATCGTGGAGCATTGCCGCCGCTACCGACTGGTAATCCATACCGTAGTCTAAAACTATTTTTGCAACTGCTATGGGGTGAATAATATACGGCTCGCCCGAAGAACGCTTTTGACCCTGATGGTGTTCATTTGCTACTTTAAAGGCTTTTTCTATAACATCCGCCTCTTCTGCAGAATAAACAGACCTTGCCTGTTCTTTAAGCTCGTCAAACATCAGTTCAACAGACATATCTTCTGACATACTATCACCCTCCTTTATCTAATTATTTTATGTTTAAACCTTGTAAATTATTTGCTTTTTTGAAAATATTTGAATTTTCCAAGTCTGCTTTTTTACTCTCTTTGGGCAAAGTGTAAATATCGCCCTTGTTATCTAACAGCCCAAGCTCCGTAAACACATCAAGGGCTATCTTGCATGCACCGGTTTTTTCTTCCGGCAGATTCATTCTGTAGGCCATTGTTTCGGGGGAATAGCTCCAGCCGTTGTTGGCCCTTATAAACCTATACACATCAACGCAAAAATCTCTGTCCACAAAAATATTCTCTTTTTGTTCCGAAGGTATATTTCCGTCTGAAAGAAATTCATTATAAACATTTACTGATTTCAAAACGGCTTCTGTGTTCATATTGCTGAATTTAATATCTTTTATTTGAATATTAAGCTGAGTTTTTCCGTTGTATTCATTTGCTCCCAGTTTAACTGCCATATCAACAACATCACCCACCTTATATGGGAATGTTTCCTGAGAAGCAGAAAACATTATAGCGCTTATTGAAATACCCTTTCGCCTTGATGTTATGCGAATATGCTTGCCCCCGGCTCCTACCCATTGCAGGTTTGTTATTTCCATATTACAAAGGGCAAAAATCGGTTGAGGGTTTTCTGCGCCGAATGGCTCTAAAAGTGAAATTGACGATAAAATATCCAAACTCATATTAGCAGGGTTAAGCTTACAGTCTATATTAAGTGCCGGCAAGACGGTTTCTGTTTTTTCTGCATACTCATTGATTTTTTCACGGAACAAATCAATGTTTTCTTTTTTTATACTCATACCTGCGGCTAAAGTATGACCGCCGTACTGCTCTAAAACATCTTCACAAAAAGAAAGAGCATTATACAGGCTAAAGCCCTCTATACTTCTGCCGCTGCCTTTTGCCACACCGTCTTTTACGGATATTACAATACAGGGCTTACCGTATTTATCAACAAGACGGCTTGCAACAATACCTATAACACCCTGCTGCCAACCCTCACCGCTTACCACAATTACCCGTTTATTTTTTATGTGAGGTGTACTCTCAATAAGGTTTATTGCGGATTCTGAAATTTTAGTTTCTGTCTCCTGACGGCTTGCGTTATCGTTAGAAATCTCTTCTGCCAGAGATTTTGCCTCTGCCTCATCTTTAGTAATAAGAAGCTTTAAGGCGCGCTCTGCAGAGCCCATTCTGCCTGCCGCATTTATACGGGGAGAAATTCTGAAGGCAATACTGTTGGAGTCAACTGTATCTGCCGTCATATTGCTTGCATCTAAAAGCGCTTTTAAACCGCACCTTAAATTACCCTCCTGCAAGGCGTCATTTATAAATGCGATACCGCTTCGCACAATAATTCTGTTTTCACCTTTTAACGGCACAATATCTGCAATAGTGCCAACCGTAATAATATCGCCGTATTCTTCTAAAAGGCCGTAGCCCTCGTTACCGTCAACAGCCGAAATAAGTTTAAATGTAACGCCTACTCCTGCCCAGTCGGAAAACTCGCATTGCGAATCCTCTCGGTGAGGGTCCACTACCGCAACGGCATTTGGCAGAATGTCGCCTGCTCGGTGGTGGTCGGTCACAACAACATCTATGCCTAAAGACCTTGCATATTCAATTTCTTCAACTGCGCTAATGCCGTTATCTACCGTAACAATAAGGTTAGTGCCTCTGTCTTTTAAAATATCCACCGCGCCTAAATTCATACCGTATCCCTCGCCTACGCGGTCGGGAATATAGTAATCTACCCACGCACCTTTTGAAGTTAAATACAAATAAAGGAGTGCTGTTGATGTAACACCGTCAGCATCGTAATCTCCGAAAACTGTGATATGTTCGTTATTTTCTAAGGCAGTATGTATTCGTTCAACCGCTAATGCCATATCAGGCAAGGTGTAAGGGTCTGTTAAGTCGGTATCATATAAAAAACTTTCGATTTGGAATTCGTCAGTCATTCCTCGGGCGCATAAAAGATATGCGGCAAAAGGGTCTACACCGCAACTTTCGGCAATTTCTGACGCCAAATCTTTATCGCATGAAGAAATAACCCATTTCTTTCGACTCAAAATAATCACCCAATTATAATTTTACATTTTATTGTAACATAAAACCGTTGCTTTTTCAATGGTTTGCAGGGTTTTTAGTGTTGTAAAGTGAACAAATCGCAATAGAATTTTTTGTGAAGTATATATGATTTTCAACAGCAAATCGGAACTTAGCCGCATTTGCACCTAAGTTCCGATTATATCTTTATTTACTGTATGTATATTCCGATTTTATTATACGGGTTTTCGTTTTTTCATTGGGCTTATTTGCCTGCCTGCTTAGAGTATTTCATTTTATATATAACCCTCATAAGCGTTGCGTCAACCTGACTTATAGGTTTAACCTTGTCGTAAAGCTGTGCGCCTACGGTTGTTTTACAGTCTTTTTCTAAAACCATACGAACTGCGTCTGCGTCATATTCGTTGCCTGCCACGCAAAGCGCGCCGTTATCTTTAAGAAGAACCGCGTTGTTATTTGCCAATGCGGCAACAACTTTTTTAGAAGAGAAAAGTGTGCTGTTCGGGTTAAAAATGCCGCAGTTTACCATTGTTCCGCAAAGCTGAGCAAAGTCATCGAGAAGCGGTAACATAGTTTTGCCTTTTCTTGACATAGCAAGCACAAACGGGTCTTTTGTGTGACGGATGCAGTTTACATCCTTGCGTGCTTTGTAAATATCTAAATGCAATGCCGCACTTGCGGGAATATCCGCACCGCCAACCCAGTCGCCTGTTTTTGCGTTGAAAATAGCGGCTTCTTTGCCCTCTTCGGCGATATAAATAACATTACCTTTTCTGTTGCTGTTGCAAACCTTAAACTCTGTTGCCTGTGTGTATTTTTCATAAGATGTAAACATACGGTCTATATATTCCGCAACACCTTCGAAATCCTTTATATCTCCGCCTGATATTTTGCAGGCTCTTTTACAAATAAATTTTTCACAGGCGTCTTCAAGAGCAAGGGCAACTTTTTTTGCCTCTTCGTAGCTTTCACCCATACAAACTGCGCCGTGATGCTTCATAATAGCGGCATTAGAGGTTGAGCGTTTTATTGCGGCGATAACACCCTCGCGGAGCTTTGGCTGACCGGGTAAACCGTAGCTTGCACACGGTACGCTTTTGCCTAAAACCTCTGCTTCGTCACCGTCAATATTGTTAACATCAAGACCTAAACAGCTTACGGCAGACGCATTTTTTTGGTGAGTGTGAATTACAAAGTTAACATCAGGACGAAGCTCGTAGCAAGACGCGTGAATCCCCTTTTCAGAAGACGGCTTAACATTGCCGTCATAAGAAAGGTCTGAAATATTCACAAGAACAATATCATCGGGAGTTAAAATATCATAAGCTTTACCGCTCGGAGTAATAACAAACTGAGTATCACTGATACGACAGCTGATATTTCCCCATGTTCTTACTATAAGCCCTGCGTCTAAAAGCTCAAGTCCTGCTTTTATAACCAGATTTTTTGCTTCTAAAATATCCATAATCATCTTCCTTAAAAAAAGGTTTAATAGGGTTTAAACAAGGCTGTAAAAACATTCGATTTTTACAGCCTTGTTGTTTTATAAGATTATTCTACGCAAACAACATTCTCGAAAACTTTATCGAATCTTGTAAGTGCTTCATCAATAAGCTCAGGAGTGTATGCGGCAGATGTGTAAAGACGGCTGCCTGCAAGAGTAACAAGGCCCTCTGCCATGTAGGCTGCGCCCATGTGAGTCATGGCCTGTTTTCTGTCGTTTGTAGCATTAAGTATACCAGGAATAGTCCACGGCTTGCACCAGTTGATAGAGAAGTGCATAGTACCCACTGTTTCAAGGTGACAAATTGAGCCTTGGTTATATGCAACGAACGGAAGATTGTGCTTTTTGATAAGCTCCTGAAGTCCGTGAGTGAGTCTGTCGCCCATATCGGCAGCCTTTTGGCAAGCCTTTTCACGCTCAATAGCTTCAAGTGTGTAGTAACCTGCAACGCATGAAAGCGGAGTTGCTGTCATTGTGCCGCCGGTGAATGCTTTGTGAATTTTTTGGTTTCCGTCAAGACCTGCGCCAAGGTATTTCATATATTCTTTCTTACCGCCGATACCGCCTGCACCCGGATAACCGCCTGCAATAACCTTACCGAATATTGTAAGGTCAGGAGATACTCCGAAGTAACCCTGAGCACCGCCCATACCTACACGGAAGCCTGTAACAACCTCGTCAAATACGAGAAGAGCGCCGTATTTACGGCAAAGTCTTTCAACACCTTTGTTGAAATCTTTATCTACAGGAGTGGTACCGCTTTCAGGACCAACAGGCTCAATGAATACAGCTGCTGTGCCGCCTCTGAGGAGGTTAGTGCGAAGAACTCTTTCAAGTGAATCAAGGTCGCCCGGGAAGAACTCCTGAGTATGTTTGAAGATGTAAAGCGGAACACCGTGAGCCTGAGTAAATTTAGAACCGGGAACACGAATACCGTAGCCTAACTGATCTGACCAGCCGTGGTATGCGCCGCCCATTTTAACAATGTTTTTGTGACCGGTAGCAAGACGGGCTACACGAACGGCTGTCATACAAGCCTCTGTACCTGAGCCTTGCATACGGAACATTTCAACAGTTTCTACGCTGTCGGCAATCTTTTTTGCAAGCTTGTATTCAAACTCGTGAAAAAGACCGATAGACGGACCGCAAGTATTAAGAAGATCTATAACCTGCTCGCGAACCTCAGGAGGGTTAGAACCTAAAACAGTAGGACCGCCTGCCTGTAAAAAGTCAAAATATTCGTTGCCGTCAACATCGTAAAGCTTCATACCCTCGGCTTTGTTGAAAACAAGCGGGAACGGATAGTTAAATGCAAGGTTATGCTGAACGCCGCCCGGAATAACCTGTTTAGCCTCTTCAATCATAGCTTTACTTTTAGCGCACTTGGCGTCAAAGTATTCTTCCTCGTACTTTTTAAGTACATCGGGGTTAATTGAATAAATCGGTTTTTTAATGAGCTCGTCTAACTGTCTGTTAACATCAGCAGCGTTTGGATACTCATTGATGCCATATAAATTTTCCATAAATTCTGCCTCCTTAAAAATATAGTGAATTTCTGTTCACTTCTATTATACTATATAAAATATCATTGTCAACAAGCCTTAAAATGTAAGTTCAACAAATTATTTTGAGAATTTTTATGAACATTTCCCAAGAATTTGCAATTTGCACCCGTTATTTTTCGTTTTTGGAATAATAATGCCGTATATGTAGTCTTTTTCACCTAAAGCGGGATAATAATTATTATTCTGTTTGTTGACATTGCACCAAACCTCTGTTAAAATGTATGTGTATAATTATAACAGTTAAAAGGAGGCTTTTGTTTTGCAGAACTTAATGGATTCTAAAACACTCGCATATATAAATATGTATGCTATTTTAGGCACACTTGAAAATCTTTGCGAGCTTGTACCCGAAGCATCTGAATTAATTAAAGATGTTAAACCTATTTCTGTAGGCTTTGAGGTTAAAGACGGCCCATCTGCTACTCTGTACTTTAAAAACGGCAAATGCCGTATGGAACAGGGTTGCTCTAAATGTGATGTAAAACTCCCATTTTCATCTTGCGAAAAATTCAACGGTCTTATTGACGGTACCGTAACGCCTATTCCGTCAAAAGGCTTTACACACATAGGATTTTTGTTAAAGCAGTTTACGGGCTTAACAGATATTCTTACAAAATATTTAAGAGCAAGCGAAGAGGATTTAAAAGACCCGTTCTTCTTTTACCGCAGCACAGAGCTTATGCTTTACACAATAGGTGTTGCCGTTGCCCAGATAGGTAACAACGACCGGGTGGGCAAATTCTCTGCACAGTCTATTGCAGACGGCAGTATTTATTTAGGTATAAAAGACGGCCCGGGTATTGAGCTTATTTGTAAAGATCACCGTCTTATTACGGTAAAGAAAACACCTGAAAAATACCGCTCATCAATGCTTTTTGATTCCATTGAAACGGCGCGGGGACTTTTTGACGGCAAGCTTAATTCTCTTGCATGCGTTTGTACAGGTAAAATCGAAATGCACGGTCTTGTATCTATGCTCGATAATGTTAACCGCATACTTGACAGAGTTTCATTATATCTTGCATAAGGAGGTAGCAAAATGAGTGAAAAATTCCCTTTATATAAAAACACCAAATCAGACGAATGGTACGCTCGTGCTGCCCAAGTGATTCCATCGGGCGTTTACGGTCACTTAGGCCCTTCAGAGGGTCAGTTTATTCCCGTAAACAGATGGCCCCGTTTTTCAGAAAAGGCTCAGGGCTCATATTTCTGGGATGTTGACGGCAACAAATACATAGACTATATGTGCGCTTACGGTCCTAATGTTTTAGGCTACTGTGACGAAGATGTTGACGCCGCCGCTATTGAGCAAATTAAAAAGGGCAACTGCACCACTTCACCGTCAAAGGTAATGGTTGAGTGTGCAGAGCTTCTTGTAGATACCGTTAACTGTGCCGACTGGGCATTCTTTGCTAAAAACGGCAATGACGCAACCCAAGGCGCCATTATGACAGCCCGTGCCCACACCCACAGAAAAAAACTTATTTTCTTTAAAGGCTTTTACCACGGTGTATCACCTATGGTACAAAAAATCGACTATCCCGGTGTTACACCTGAAGATGTTGCAAACAACCTTTATGCTAAATGGGATGATATTGAGGGCTTTAAGAAAATTCTTGAAGAAAACAAAGGTGAAATAGCCGCCCTTATTGCCCAGCCTTACGACCACGGTAATTTTTATGACAACAAATTCCCCGAAAGAGGCTTTTGGCAGCAGGTGAGAGAGCTTTGCACTAAAGAGGGTATTGTTCTTATTGTTGACGATGTTCGTGCAGGCTTCCGTCTTGACCTCGCAGGCAGTGACCATTTCTTCGGCTTTGAGGCAGATATTATTTGCTTCTGTAAAGCTCTTGCAAACGGCTACAATATGTCGGCATTCTGCGGTAAAGAGTTTCTTAAAAACGCCGCGTCAAGCCTTTCATTCACAGGCTCTTACTGGATGAGTGCAGTGCCGTTTGCGGCTTGTATTGTTACGCTAAACAAATTAAAAGCTCTTAACGCTCCAAAGCTGTTTAAAGAATTAGGCACAGAGCTTACGGACGGTCTTAAAAAAGCCGGTGCGGAGCATGGCTTTGACCTTGTTGTTTCAGGCGCGCCTGCACTTTTCTATTTAAGAATTGCTAATGACGACTCGCTTATTCTTCATCAAGAATGGGTTGCAGAATGTGTTAACCGCGGTTTGTTTATTACATCTCACCACAACCACTTTATTAACGCGTCCCTAACTCACGAAGATATTAACCGTTCAATAGAAATAGCAGAAGACGCATTCTCTGTTGTTGCAAAAAATCATCCTGAACTTTTCAGCTGATAAATAACCCGATTGTTAATCGGTAAAATAGGAGGAAATAATAATGGCACTTTCAAAGCAGGAGTGGCTCGCTCTTGAAAAGAAAGCAAACGAACTCCGTAACCTTTGCCTTGATACAACCCATTGGGCAGGCTCAGGTCATATCGGCGGCGGTATGAGCGTTATGGATATTATGACAGTTTGCTACTACAAGTATATGCACATCAAGGTTGAAGACCCTAAATGGGAAGATCGCGACAGATTTATATTAAGCAAAGGCCATGCCGGCATTGCTTATGCTCCGCTTCTTTGCGACCTTGGCTTTAACGATAAAGAAATGCTTAAAACCTTTAACCTGTCAGGCTCTAAAATGGGTATGCACCTTGACTCTAACAAGGTTGTAGGCGTAGACGCTTCAACAGGCTCTTTGGGTCACGGCCTTTCAATAGGTGTCGGCACGGCTCTTGCCGCAAGGGTCCTTAAAAAAGATTATAAAACATTTGTAGTTCTCGGTGACGGCGAGCTTGACGAAGGCTCAAACTGGGAAGCGGCAATGAGTGCGGCTCACTACAAGCTTACAAACCTTATTACATTTGTTGACCGCAACCACTGTATGATAGACGGTCAGACTGAAGATGTTATGAAGCTTGAACCTCTTGCAGATAAGTGGGAAGCATTCGGCTTTATAGTTAAGAAAATTGACGGTAATAACATTCGTGAGCTTTGCGAGGCTATCGATTTTGCTTATGAAAACGAAACAGATAAACCCGTACTCATTCTTTGCGATACGGTAAAGGGTTGCGGTATCGACTTTATCGAGGGCGATTTCAAATGGCACTACGGCGCGTTTGATGACGCTAAATACGAACAGGGCAAGGAAGCTCTTAAAAAGAGCTACCAAGCAAGACTTGACAGAGTAGAAAAGGAGGCAAAGTAATATGGCAGGCGGAATGACTTATACAGCAGAACAGTCCACTTCTTTATCAACGGCTGAAATTTACGGTCAGGCTCTTGTTGAATTGGCAGAGGCACATCCTGAGGTTGTTGCCCTTACAGCCGACCTTGCAAAATCAACGAAAATCGGTGATTTCCAAAAGAAATTCCCTGACAGATTCTTTAATGTAGGTATTGCAGAGCAAAATATGTTCGGCATTGCCGCAGGTATGGCAAGGGCAGGTCTTGTACCTTTTCTTTCAACCTTTTCGCAGTTCGCATCCTTCCGTTCGGCAGACCAGCTCCACACAGACCTTTGCTACCAGAATGTTAACGCAAAAGTAATTGCAACACACTCAGGTACATCTTTCGGTCAGGCAGGCTCTACTCACCACGCTATTTGCGACCTTGCTTTAACCCGTTCTATTCCTAACCTTACGGTTATCTGTCCGGCAGATGGCTACGAAACATACAACGCCGTTATGGCGGCATATAACACACCGGGTCCGTTCTATATCAGAATTAACCGCGGTTTTGACCGTGTTCTTTACAAAGACGCCGACTACGGTTTTGAGCTTGGCAAGGCGGTAGAGGTTCACGAGGGTACAGATATTACTGTTATCGCTTGCGGCTCCTGTGTTTTCCAGGCATTCCAGGCGGCAGATTTCCTTGAAAAAGCAGACGGACTTAAAGTTCGTGTTCTTGATATGCACACTATTAAACCTCTCGACAAAGACGCTGTTCTTAAAGCGGTTATGGATACTCGCAGAATTATCACCGTTGAAGACCACACCGTTATCGGCGGTCTCGGCAGTGCTGTTGCAGAAGTTGTTGTTGAAAGCGGTAAAGGCTGTGCGTTCAAAAAACTCGGCGTTCAGGATAAATTCGCACCAATAGGTCTTCACGAAGATATTATGAGCGAGCTGGGTATCGACTGTAACGGTATCATCGAGGCAGTTCGTGAAGTAATGAAAGCAGACTTTGAGGAAGATAACGACTGGGACGATGAATTCTAAATTTTAAATTATAATGGGCGTATTTGTCCCTTATCTCCCCAAACTCGCGTACCTTTGTACGCGACCGGGTCGATAAAGCAGGAATCCACCTCATTCTGATTTAAAACTACCGCTGAGAATATATATTTTCTCTATTTATAATTGCACTTAACAGAAAGGAATGTATATAAATGTCTAATACACAAGAAGCTTTATATACCAATAAAATATTCCTTTGTGGCGCACTTCCGCTTTTAAAAACCATTGTTGCCGATGTACCCGGCCTTAAAAAGAAATTTGAAAAGGTACACTGCATTTACCAGGTCAGTGCAAAAGACCCTGACGCTCCCGAGGGCAAATGGGCTACGCACTTTATGGTAAACGGCGATGAATGGCTTGTTCATGCAAATAAGGTTGCCCACAGGGTAAATAAGCAAAAATTCATTGAACTTGAGTTCAAAAATGTTGAAGCAATGAATGATTTTTTTAAAGGCAAAATTGCTCCCAACACACTCCCTAAAATGATAGGTATAAGCAATATTTACGAATTTGGTGTATTTATGATGGCTCTTCTTAAAATGAGCAGTCTTTTAACTGCCACTGAGGCGCCTGAAGATGAAGATACTAAACGGCTTCTCGTAAAATGCTACTTTTATCTTCTTTCCTCCGGCATCAGCACTCTTAACAAAATGGAGCATCCCGAAATTCACGACTGGACCTCTAAAAGCCCCGACCGTGTTTATGCCTGGAAGGTTGACGGCGAAGACTCAGTTTCCGCATATATCAGAATTAAAGCAGGTAAAAGCAAAGCGGGCCGCGGCGAATATAAACGGGCAATGCCGTTCTTTACTATGCGCTTTAATAATTTAGACAGTGCCCTCGGTATTTTGATGTCTACTGACGATATGCTGGACTCTGTCCGTCAAGGTAAACTCATAATGGACGGCGCTCCTGAGTTCGGCGCACAAATCGGCGCTTATATGATGATGATAGGCGATATGGCGAAATAAAAAATTACAACCCATTTTTTTGATGGGTTGTATTTTTTTAGACCACAGCCAACAGATAGATTTGCGTTTGAGTTGTTGAGTAATGGCAGAATATTTGCTGTAAAAATTTAAAATATATAATAAACTTACAGGGGTTGTAAAAAATTTGTTTTACAGTCCCTTATTTTGTGTTTATAAATAAAAAATATAAAAATTACGGTTTAATAGTTGTTTGTTAAAAATATATATAAATATATTGCAAAATATACTAATTTTGTGAAAAAGCATTAGTAATTTTGACGACCATTTTTTAATTTTTAAACAATATGTTAAAATTTGGTAAAGTTGTTTGTGCAATATTGACTAATAAAAATTTAAGTGATATACTGATTATGTTTTGAATAATTATTTTAATAAATATTTATGAGGAAAGGTGAATTGAAATGAAAAGAACACGAAAGATTTTATCCTTTGTTCTTTCTGTTCTTGTTGCTTTTGCGAGTATGCCGACAGTTTATGTTCCCACAGCGGCGGAATACGCAGCTCCTTATAAGGCAACACAGACAAGTACATTGGATAACCCTACCGAACCTGTAGAGGCTTCGGGAACATTCAGTTATGATGACTTGTATAAACTGAATATTGACATTGAAAACACGAACTACACATTTTATCAAACCCAAGATGACGAGTATTTCACATTTACTCAGTATATCGGGTTACAAAAGAAGTATGAGTCTGATGCTTCGGATAAAACACTCACATTTGAGGGTGTAAGCCATTATACAGGCTCTACAGATTCAACAACTGTTAATGAAAGCGGTGTAGGTCAGGGTACTGACCTTATGGAAGTTCCTGCAATTACAACAAACAATACAGCGGATTTTCTCAATAAATACTATGTTCCCGATAATACCTGGACCGCCGTTAACAACAACGCGACAGCTGTAGGAAATGTGCCTGAAAATGTAATTCTTGAGGGTAAAACGATTGACATTGCCGGCTGTAAAAACTACAACTGGTCAGACAAATTTATTATAAAAGGTTTGAGCGCCTCCGAAGACGGCGAGATTAACACAAGCTTTTATGATTCCTATAAGTGGAATTGGAAAATGAACGATGATTCTGACTCTGCAAAATACGAGCTTCGTATTGAAACTAAAATTCGTATTTTGGATGCTCGCGAATTTGTGAAGGAGCTTAAAAAAGCAGAAAATATTCTTGCAAATCCCGAAAATTACACCGAGGCCTATATTTCATCGGTTGAGGCAACACTTGATTCAATTCCCGACAGTTTAAAGAGCCTTTCGGAGGTATACAGCCAAAGCGAAATTGACGGATATACAGAAGCAATTAAAACAATTAGCTTAAACTCTGCCGATTACAGTGAATACAATAAAACATACAGCTCATTAGAAAGCTTAACCAACGGTAACGGAGTTTACACAGACAGTAGCTTCAAGGCATTTAAAGATGAAATTGCAAAAATCAATAACGAGCTTCCAAAGAACCTTGATAAGACGCAACAGTTAACGGTTGACAATGCAACCGCCGCACTTATAGCTGCATATAACAGCCTTATTGTAAATGGCTCTGCGGCAGAGAACACAAATGCCTCCGAAAATGTTAACGATACCGATTTTACCGTTCAAAATGATTTTAGATTTATTCAGGTAAAAGATAATCAAAAATTTTCTTTTAAACAAATATGGACGGTCAGCAGAGGCTCGAAGAGCAGCGACAGAAAGTTTTATTCTGATTTAGATACTACAGACAGCGACACTAATTTATTTATATCAATGCTTGATTCATCGTCTATAGATACAAATCAAACTATTGCCACCAAAGCAGTTAAGGGCGGATTAACCGGTGCCACAATATTCAAGTGTTGGAGTGAAATTGACGCTAACGGAGTTGTTAATACCGGTAGTACGGCTATTAACACCGCAGAGGGTAAAATCAGCACCGATTACAGCGGTTTCTCAAAGAATAAAACATATTATCTTCAAGTTACACCCGTTTTTACAGGTATGAGCCAAGATGAAACAGGTGAACATACATATTCATATAACCAAAATATTTATGCAAGCTTCAGCACCTTGATAGGACAGTATACTTATGAAAGCAGCTCGTTTACTACAACATTAACCATTACCGATGCCAGAGCTCTTATTGCCGCTGTTGACGAAGCTAACGAAGTAATAGCAAATCCGGGAACACATTCCGAAGAATACCTTATTGCTCTCAAGGCGGCGGTAGATTCTGTTCCCGATGACTTGCTCAACGGTACAAAATACTATACTCAGGAAGCTGTAGATAAATTCCTCAGCGATATTACGACAATTCCCGAACAAGTTGCAGACTATTCCGAATTTACAGAAGTTTTTGAAAAAATGACTTCTCTTGATAAGTCAAACTACACAGAAGAAAGCTACAGCACATTTATTGACGAAATCTACGAAATAAACAGAAATCTTCCCAAAAATCTCACTGCAGAAAACCAAGCAATTGTAAATGAGGCGGTTGACGCTCTCTATGCGGCTCAGGATAAGCTTGTTTCAAGACATCTTAATGATGATTCTGTTTTCACTCAAGACGATATCGGGGAAGATTTAGGCAACAGTCCTTTTGAGTTTTCTCTCTCGTCAACTCAATACAACTTTATGCAAATTGCAGACGGTCAAAAATTTGCATTAAGAACCGATTTTACAGGCAGAAACACAAAATCAAACTACAACTTATATCTTCGTAGTTTAGGTTTTTCAGTTTCAACACCTGATAACCTTGCGGGTACTTGCACATCAGATAACCACTGTCATAACCTTGACGCAGTTGCAAACAACCAAACTGAATTAGTTGTAAGTAATGTAAGCGGTGTTAAAGAACTTACATATACCGATGGTGTTGTAACAGCAGACGATGAGGGCAACATTACAGAGCATAACACTTGGGTTAATACCCAGGGAACGGCGCTTTCTTCAAACGGCATTCTTATTGATAATGCTAAATTCTCAAGAAGTAACTCTTCCGCCTATGCAGAAATATATTATACCGGTGTATCAGGCGAGAACAGTGCTACCACTGATGTAACTTATGTACTTTGGCTTGGTTGGTCTTATGCAGAGACTGTTATAGGAATTGAAGCAAGCGATAAAACATACCGCCATGTTCATATTCCCGTAAATGTAAAGATTACAGACGCACGGGCTCTTAATGCTCTTTACGGCGAGGTTGAAGATATTGTAAACGGAAGACTTGAAACAGATTACACACTTGAGTCGTTGCTTAACCTTTACAACGCCTTCCAAGCAGTACCAAGCGATATGGCAAACGGCGAAGAGTTTTATTCACAAGAGGCAGTTGATGCACAGTATGCATCACTTAAGGCAGCCTACGACGGTCTTGCAGAGGGTGCCGATTACAATGAATACTTCGATGCATACCTTGAAGCTCAAAAAATTATAGAAACAGGAAATGATGACGGCTACGGCAACAAGCTTTATGATGACGAAGCCTTCAATGAGCTTGTTGATACCGTAACAGCAATTCACAACGGTCTTGATAAAGACCTTTCTGCAACCGAAGAAAATCAGCAAACTATTGACTCTGCAACATCACAAATTAAAGAAGCTGTTGCAAATGCAGAATTATCAAAGCGTGCCGATTATACCGATTTGGAAAAGGCAATGGAGGAAGCCGAAAAAATCTTAAATGCACCTGAGGGTACATATACAGATGAAACACTCAACGAAATTCAGTCTATTTACGATAATGCAGCAGCATTGGATAAAAATCTCCCTGCAAGCGAGCAGAGCACGGTTGATACAATAACCGAACAGCTTGAAAATGCAGTTGCAAACGCTGACTTTAAGGCAGATTACAGCGAATATTATGAAGCCTGCAACAAAGTTCAGGAAATTATAGATAATCCCGATAAATACACTGAAGAAACAGTGGAAGCGGCTAAAGAGGTAATGGAATCTGCAGGCAGTATCGATAAAGACCTTGCAGATACAGCCCAAAACCGCGAAACTATCAAAAATGCAACAGACGCTTTAAATAATGTTATTGACAGTGCAGTAGAAAAAGCAAATTATTCTGAGCTTGAAGAGGCAAAGAAAAAACTTGACGATATTCTTAACGCTCCAGAGGGAACATACACAGACGAAACAATTAAAATCGCTCAGGACGCAAAGGACGCTTACGATAATCTCGACAAAAACCTCCCCAAATCGGAGCAGGATGCTGTTGATTCCGTAACAGATGTTATTAACAATGCCGTTAACAACGCAGAGGAAAAGGCAGATTACAGCGAACTTGAGGAAGTAAAGAAACAGCTTGACGATATTCTTAACGCTCCAGAGGGAACATACACAGACGAAACAATTAAAATCGCTCAGGACGCAAAGGACGCTTACGATAATCTCGACAAAGACCTCCCCAAATCGGAGCAGGATGCTGTTGATTCCGTAAAAGATACCATTAACAATGCGGTTAACAATGCAGAGGAAAAAGCAGATTACACTGATTATAACAATGCAAAAACAGAAGCCGACAATCTTGTAAATGAAGACGAAAACGGCAACCCTATTTATGACGAAGAAGCTTTCAATGCATATAAAGAGGCCGTAAATAATGTTGACAGCGCACTTTCAAAAGACCTTACTAAAGATGAACAGTCAACAGTTGATAATGCAACAAGCAGTTTAGAAAATCTTAAAACAGAGCTTGAAAGCAAAAGATACTATACCGTAACATTTAAAGATGAAAACGGCAGTGTTCTTTCAGCAGAAAGATATTTAAGCGGTACAGTATTCAATACAATTACTGCTCCTGAAATTCCTGTTGATACTGAGGACACAGCATATTTCGGTTGGTGTTATCAAAACGGAACACTTATTGATGTTAATTCTGCGGTAACAAGCGATATTGTGGCAGTTATTTTCGCAGAGGCAAAACGACTGATTCCTACTGAAGACAGCAACATAACTATTGATACCGAAAAAGATTTAATCATGGGTGTTGATGCAGACACAAGCGTATCTGAAATTCTTTCAAAATTTGAAAACGATGAAACGGTTGTGGAAATTAAGTCTTATACGGGCGCAGAGCTTACAAGCGAAGACCTTGTCGGTACAGGATCAACTATCACTCTTAAATCAAAATTTACAGGTGAAATTTATGAATCTAATACAGTCATTGTTTTAGGCGATGTTGACGGTGACGGCGATA
>JBJEPP010000062.1:0-36494 GCA_051881295.1 Acutalibacteraceae bacterium
ATAAACAAAACCTTGAAGTATTTTTCATACCTCAAGGCTATTTTACTATTATTCATTTGGAAATTCAAGAGTAAGTCTGCCTAATTTACCGCCGCGATATTCGTCTAAAAGCATAACAGATACTCTTTCGCAGTCAATCTCGCCGCCTGAAATAAGCATACCTCTTTTTCTGCCTATCATCTCAAGAATTTCGTATTCTTCTTTATCTTCAAAATCCGTAATTTTAAAGCGCTCGGTAATACGGTCGCAATAGCCGTTTTTAAGAACATTTATAAGGCGCATAGCAAGGGTTTCGCTATCTAACACTTCATCTTTAACAGAGCCTATAAAGGCTAATTTATCGCCAACCGCTTTATCTTCAAACTTCGGCCACAAAACACCCGGTGTATCTAAAAGCTCTATACCTTTGCCAACTGCAAACCAACTGTTTGAACGGGTAACACCCGGTTTATCGGCAACCTTTGCCCGATTACGGCCTGCCATTTTATTGATAAATGAAGACTTGCCTGTATTGGGAATACCAACAACCATTACACGGAGAGGTTTGCCCGACATACCCTTTTCTTCATTTCGTTTAATTTTATCTTTCAAAACCTCGCGGACTAAAGGCAAATAGTTATTTAAGCCTTTGCCTGACCTGCAATCTACAGGCAAAGCGTATATATCTTGATTTTTGTAGTATTGTATCCATTTTTGCGTGGCCTTTTCATCTGCCATATCGCATTTGTTAAGTAGTACAATTCTCGGTTTGTTCCCTATCATTTCTTTAAGCTCCGGATTTGACGAACTTAAAGGAATACGCGCATCTACAAGCTCTGTTACCAAATCCACAAAAGGCAGACTCTCTTTAATAAGCCTACGCGTTTTTGCCATATGACCGGGAAACCATTGAACTGTTTGCTTTTGAAAATCACTCATAATCGTATATATTAAAATCTCCGAAAGGTAATAATCTGACTACTGCTTTACCCAAAACATAGCGTTCATCTAACGGACCTATAAGGTTTGAACGGCTGTCGGTAGAGCCGTTACGGTTATCACCCATACAGAATATATGACCGTCCGGCACGGTGTAGGGATAAGATACTTCGTCATTTATGCGAAGCATAAAGTCATCTTTGGTATACGGCTCATCTAACGGGACACCGTCAACATAAACCGTTGCTGTATCGTAATCTATTGTAACCGTTTCGCCCTCAGTAGCAATAACTCTTTTAATAAGAGGCTCATTAAAAAAATTCGGTTGCGTTATGACTACAATATCGCCGCGCTCGTAATGCTCCTTTTGAACAGTAATGAGCCAATCGTTTTCCTGAAGTGTATTAGTCATAGAGCTGCCTACAACACCAACAAGACGAAATGCAAAAGTAAATACTATTGCAATAATAATAAATGACATCATTATTATTGAAACAAAATCGAAAATAGAAAGATATGTATTTGTTTTAGATTTGGTCTTTGTCTTTTTAGGCTCTTTTTTCGCTTCTTCTTTTATATCGGTTATAAGTTCATCGTTTAAAACTTCTTTTTCTTCGCTCATATTATTCTACCTTACCTTCGCCAAGAGGAAAAATTCTGAAAAGGACTTTTCCAACTATTAGTCTTTCATCTACACAGCCTACTCTGGTTGAACGGCTGTCAATAGAATTACCTCTGTTATCACCTAACACAAACACAGTGCCCTCCGGTACCGTAATAGGAAATGCAATATCAAACTGCTGAAAGGTGAGTTCTTCGCTGTAATCCTCTTCAACACCGTTAACAGTAACAACACCTGTGGTAAAGTTTATATCAACTGTGTCGCCTTCCATTGCAATTATACGCTTAACAATAGGCTCATCTATACCGACAGTATCGGAAATAATAACAATATCGCCTCTTTGGGGTTTGTAGCCTACTGTAGACACAATCAATTTATCGCCGTCTTCCAATGTAGGCACCATTGACGGACCGTTAACATCAAATACTCTAAAAATAAATGTAAAAGCAACAGCAATAATAACAAAAGCAGCTACAATAGCCTCTACAACTTCAAAAAGACTGAGTTTTTCTTTTTTCTTTTTAACTTTAGTGGTTTTTTCACTTTCGGCTAAAGTAATGTTATATTCTTCTGCTTTGCGCATAACACTTACCTCCATAAAAGAATCAAGGGCAGATATAATATCTGCCCCCCATCTTCGGCAAAAATCAGCCGATTTTCTCCTTAACCTTAGAAGCCTTACCAACTCTATCACGAAGATAGTAAAGTTTTGCTCTGCGAACTTTACCGCAGCGAACTACTTTAACATCAGCAACGTTTGGTGAATGAACAGGGAAAACTCTTTCAACACCTACACCGTAGGAAATACGGCGAACTGTGAATGTTTCGCTGACACCGCTGCCGTTTTTAGCAATTACTGTGCCTTCGAAAGCCTGAATTCTTTCTCTTTCACCTTCACGAATTTTAACATCGACACGAACTGTATCACCGATGTTAAATTCCGGCTTTTCTGCCTTAAGGCTGTCTTGTGCAATAAGTTTTAATGCGTCCATAATAAACCTCCGATTTTTTTCAAGTGTTCATAGCGTTTATACACCAGCGGACCACCAGCTCTAATGTTGCCATTAACTGCCGTTGTTGGATAACAACGCACACATAGACGGTTAGTATAATACCACAATCCTTATGAAAATGCAATAGTTTTTTTAAAGTTTTCTTGTAAAAATACTACAAGCACGTTTTTTCTAAATCATTAGTAAAAACGCACTTGTATTATATCATATTACACAGCAGGAATAAAGAGTATTTTCAGATTTTCTGTTGTGTCGCCAGCCAAGTCATTTTCTTTGGCGATTGCTTCAACAGTTGTGTTATAACGCCTTGCAATACCCCACAGACTTTCTTCTTTATTCGGAAAATATATGGTAATAGCGTTATTATTTCTTTTAACCTCTTCGGTGCTTTCTGTTATATCTATCACAGCGTCAACAGTTTTACGCTCTAAAACAGTTGCATCTATACGAAGCTCTGCCCTGACATCTATAGTATCATTATTTTTACAGTTACAATCTACCGAAATTAAAGAAACAAACGGTGTTGACTGAATATCGTCAATATTGTAATCAACTTTTCGTTCGTACTGATAATCAATAACTTTGTTGATTAAACCCAAACTGCTTTTTGAATCTTTAATAAGCAATGAAAGTGATATACTGCCTGATACCAAAAGTTTATCTGTATCTTTTTTAACATTTGCTTCTGTTATATCGGCACAAACATCTAAAATACTGCTTACACCCTCACCGGATACATTAAAAGAATCCTTTAACAAATATGTATCTCTTATTTCATCTAATGCAGAATAAAATTCAAGCTGTTGTTTTTTCAAGTCAATATTAGAACTGATGGAATATGCATCGCTTAAAACAAGAAGCTCTTTTTCTTCCCACATAGTTACGGCTGCATTTATACACATAGATACATCAAAGGATGTACCTACACCGTCACTGTCGTTCTTTTGAATAACATCAACAGCGGTTACACACAGGTTAACTCCGCCTGTAAAACGCTCTTCCATACCCTCAAATTCTAATATCTGGTTAATAGGAATAATGTGGTGTATACGCTCGGTTGAGGTTTTGTCTAAGGCATTTACATAACAAATATCAATTATTGCATCACCCTTAATCATAATTTTATTATTGATTTTCCTGATTTCACTGCATATTGCAGAGCCGTTATTACTGATAATAAAAGACGAGGGCACGGTAAGACTTATATTATCACTCATAGAAAAGGGTTTAGTTTTTTTACAACCCAAAGACATTCCTCTTATACTCTCGGTTTTCTCCTCAATACAGTTATTGTTTGAAACAGAAATAATATCCTCGTTATACTCTGAAAACGCGGTTAATTTTATTATAATACCCGCCTTAATTTCAGCCCTCTTATTACCCGTTGCTCTACAGTTAACGAAGCTTACTTCTGCAGAAGATGTAACATCTGCGGCATCTGCAAAGACTGTGTTCTCGCTGTGCCTTGTAAACGGTTTAACTGTAGAAAAAACATAAATACCGCCGTCTTCCGAGGTGTAAATCATTTTTAACTCACACTCACCGTCTACCGTAACACGCTCGCCTACCAATCTGCAGGAATTGATTTTTGTTTGAGCAGTTGACTTGATTATTCTTAAAATGTCAGGCATAAATTCAGGTAAAGAAAACTCTGCTTCCATATTTTCTTCAATAGTAGTGTCGGTTGCGGTTTTAAGTAATTTGTAATTCTCGTGATTTAATAAAATATCCATAAAATTAACTCCCTTCTATATTCAATAAAATATATGAGGGAGTTAACTGATTTATTCATTTTTTATGATTCTTCCGTTACCGTAGCTTCGGTATTTTCATAAAGAAGCTCATACAGTAATTTTTGGTTTTCCTCAAGGTTTATGGCAATGCTTGAACCGTCCCACATAGACGCATACCACCAAGTATCGTCAAAAGGAATTTTTTGAGAAACCAAGAGGTTGTCCATATTACCGCCCGATTTTGCAAGGCAAGCGGCAAGACTAAAGGCTAAATTCCAAAAATCCGATTGTGAAAGAGTTGTTTCAATGTACGGAGCAACATCTTTAGCAGTAGAAATCAAACCAAAAATACCTGTTGGAGTAACTTGGTCTTTTGCACTTGTAAAAATAGCGGTCATAACCTTGCGTTGACGCTGAGTACGCATAAAATCCGAGTCAAGCTTGCGAATACGGGAGTACCACAAGGCCTGATAGCCGTTTAAGTGAACGCTTTCGCCGCTTTGGACATAATCCGGTTTTTTCTCACTGCCGTATTTGTGACGGTTATTTATATAATCCGCCTCGTCTTCCGTAACTTCAACATCAATGCCGCCTAAACCGTCTATAAGCTTTGTAAACATTTCAAAGTTTACCGTGGCATAATCATCAATTTTTATGCGGAAATTCTGCTCTATGGTTTTAATCAATAAATTTGCACCGCCCCATGAATAAGCAGAGTTTATTTTAGCTTCTCTCTCCCCCGGAATATCAACATGTGTATCTCTGAGAATAGAACAAATTGTTATTCTGCCTGTTGTTTTATTGACTGAGGCTATCATAATACTGTCGCTTCGGGCAGAGCCGCCGGACTCCTTATCTGTACCGATAAGCAAAACATTTCTGACATTTTTATCGGTATAAAGGGAATCGACATCTTCAATATGCTCTATTTCTTCTGCTTTAACAAAATTACTGACAATACTGCTTGCCGAAATAAACAAAATTGCACCAAAACCGATTACAATCGCTAAAATGATTGCAACTGCAATTACACCCGCCGGTTTTTTTGCATTGCCTGCTCTGCCGTGCTTTGCTTCAAAATCCGAAATTTCGTCTTGATCAATTTGCTTCTTAGGTTTTTTAGGCGGCGGAGGAACAGGAGCAGACTTAACCTTCGGTATTTCGTTAGTATTTGCCTTGCTTACTTTATCGGAGGTTTTTTCTACACTCCTCTTTTTGCTTATGTATACGCCGTCATCCTGAAGCTGAGCCTTTTTACCGTTTTTACCGATATAAATATCACTTGATGACGAATCGCTGAAAACATCTATATAGCCGTCATTTGTGTCGGAAGAATAACTGTAAACATCTTCGTAATCATCATGCTTTTCAACTGAATTTAAAAGCTCTATATAATCATCTTCAATAGAAACTACTAAATCGTCATCGTTTTGGTATTTTTTCTCTGACAAATGAATTACTCCTTTAAATAGTTTTGTTGCATTTTAGCATACTTTTAAAAATATTGCAATATCAGACAGAAAAAAGGTGTATTCACGCAGCGAATACACCTTTATAATACACTTTATAAATATCAGTCTATTTTTACAATCCAACCGAACGGGTCTGCTTTTTTGCCCCATTGAATGCCTGTGAGTTCATCATAAAGGAACTGAGCAACAGGGCCGATTTCGTTATTATTAACAACAATGTGACGGTCGCCGTCAATATATTCGCCTACAGGTGAAATAACAGCCGCTGTACCTGTGCCGAAAGATTCGTTGAGATTACCGTTTTCGCTGGCTTCGATTACTTCGTCAATAGAAATTTTTCGTTCTTCAACCTTGTAACCGTTAGCTTTAAGAACTTCAATACAACTGTTTCTTGTAACACCCGGAAGAATGTTACCCTCTGCAAGAGAAGGAGTAACAACTACATTGTTAATTACAAAGAATACATTCATAGCGCCAACTTCGTCAATATACTTTCTCTCTACGCCGTCAAGCCAAAGAACCTGCGCATAGCCCATTTTATCTGCCTTTTCCTGACCGATAAGTGACGCCGCATAGTTGCCGCCGGCTTTAGCCATACCTGTGCCGCCTTTTACACAACGAACATACTCACGCTCAATGGCAATCTGAACAGGGTCCATACCGTTTGGATAATATGAGCCTACAGGTGAAAGAATAATTGCAAAAATATAACTGTGTGACGGATGAACGCCTAAGAAAGCATCGGTTGCAATAATAAACGGGCGAATATACAAAGATGTGCCTTCGTTGTGAGGAACCCAGTCCTTATCAACCTCAACAACTGTTTTTATTGCTTCTAAAGCAAGCTCAGGGTCAATTCTCGGAACGCAAAGACGGTCACAGGTATTATTCATTCTTTCGATATTTTTTTGAGGACGGAAAAGCTGAATATTACCGTCTGCAGTTCTGTAAGCTTTAAGACCTTCAAAAAGCTCTTGCGCATAGTGAAAAACCATTGCAGACGGGTCAAGAGAAATAGGACCGTAAGGAACTACCCTACCGTCATGCCAGCCTTGTCCTTCGTCATAATTCATAATAAACATATGGTCGGTAAAGATTTTACCGAAGCCTAATTTACTCTCATCCTGAGGTTTAGCCTTAGGAGAGGCAGTTTTTTCGATTTTAAAATTGTAACTCATTTTAAAAAGCCTCTTTTCATAAAATAGTTAATAAAAATACACATTAAAAATTATCACAAAATTTCTTTAATGTCAATGAAAAATGTAATAATATATTGAATAAAATAAAAATATGTGTTAAAATCGGAAACTGTTATTATTTAATACATAATATGTTGTATATCTATAATTCGAGGTGTCACTGAATGATTTGTGATAACATACTTGAGGCTATCGGGAATACCCCTGTTATAAGACTTAACAGATTAGCAGACGAAAACAGTGCAGAAATTCTTGTAAAGTTTGAAGGGCTTAATGTGGGCGGTTCTATCAAAACAAGAACCGCTTTAAATATGATAAACAAAGCCGAAGAACAGGGGCTTATAAACAAAAATACGGTAATAGTTGAGCCGACAAGCGGTAATCAGGGAATAGGTTTAGCCCTTGTGGGTGCAGTCAAAGGTTATAATACAATAATAATTATGCCCGATTCCGTAAGCGAAGAGCGCAGAAAGCTTGTTGAACACTACGGAGCAAAGGTTAAACTCGTTCACGACTCGGGCAATATCGGTAAATGTATAGACGAATGTTTATCATTAGCTTTAAAAATGCAAGAAGAAAATGATAATGTGTTCGTACCGCAACAATTTGAAAACCCTGCTAATCCGCAAGTTCAAAGAGAAAAAACGGCTGTTGAAATTCTCGCTCAGGTCGGCAAAAAAATTGACGGCTTTTGTGCCGGAATCGGAACAGGCGGAACACTCACCGGAATCGGCGAAGTTTTGAAAAAACATAATCCTGATACAGAAATTTGGGCGGTAGAGCCTGAAGACGCGGCAATTCTTTCAGGCGGACTAATCGGCACCCATATACAAATGGGCATTGGTGACGGTTTAATTCCGCCGATTTTAAATACAGAAATTTACGATGATATTTGTATTATCTCGGATGACGAAGCGTTGACAACCGCAAAAAAATTAGCCTCTGAAGAAGGCTTGCTTTGCGGTATATCAAGCGGCACAAATGTAGCCGCCGCATTAAAACTGGCTAAAAAATTAGGCAAGGGAAAAACTGTTGTTACGGTACTCCCCGACACTGCCGAAAGATATTTTTCTACGCCGTTATTTGACTGATAAAAGGGGCTGTAAAAAAACGAAAGTTTTTTACAGCCCCCTGTTTATTCTTGTTCGGTAATAACAACAGACGATGCCGGCAAATCGGTATTTGCAGTTACAATTTCTGAAATTTGCAGTGCAATATCTTCTGTTAAAACACCTTTCATTACAATAATTTGCGCAGAGGTATCGTTTAATACAACAACACATTCGCTGTTTGTCTTAGCCGAAACTAATGTTTCAATATCATTTTCTGCTTTGATTTGTTCTGTTAAAGCATCTATTGATTTAGTAATTTCTGCCGCCTCATTACTGCCTGACTTTGTGTTTTTCAGGCTTTCTTTTAAATTTTCTAATGTTTCATCATGTGCTTTTTGCCTGTTAAGCTTTGTTTGAGTAAAATAATCTGCCGTTTCGCCCTTTGCGTTTACAAACTCTGCTTCACCCAAATTCTGAACATATTCCGCATCGTTTCCGGTGGTATCTTCTTTAAGATTATTTTTGTTTTCAGTGTAATACCAATTCACAAAAACTGCTGCTCCCAAAGCTACAACAAGTGTTGCTAAAACCAACTGTCTTCTTTTAATAATTACATTCATTATGTATTCCTCCTAATTTTTCATTTTTTCAACAGAGACTTTTACAGAACTTATGTTAAACAGTGCGCAAACTGTTTGTGTTATTGCGTTTTTTACCTCTACACTTCCTGCGCCCTCTGCAATAACAGCCACACCCTTTACGGTAGGCTCATAAACCTTTACAAGCAAGCATTCCTCATTATTAGAGCCTTTTTTTACAATAATATATTCTTCGTCTACCTGAGAATTATTTTCTTTTTGAGACTGAGAATAACCTACCGCATACACATTTTCATAACAGTTTTCTAAAGTTATCATTACCGAAACCTTTCCTGCCCCGTTTATATTTGACAGGAGTTTTTCCAATTCTTTTTCGGTTTTATCTATATACTGCACGGAAAACTCCGATGTATTTGAAATATCTGCCTGTTCTTCGTTTGAGGTTGCCAGGAAGTCACTAAATACTATTAAAACAACAATTATAAACGAAATTGCAATCAATACTATTTGTTTCTTCTTTAGTTTTATGTTTTTAAATTTTGAAATAAACTCATTCATTTTTCACACCAACATATAACACAGCTTTATAATCATCCGGTATTTTGCTTTTAACGGTTTCTATCTTATCGGAGAATTCTTCGCCTACCTCTACTCTGACATCTTCTAAAAAAACCACTCCCTCGGCCTCGTCAACAGAAGTCGTTACATATATTTCATATTCGTTTATACCTAAATTTATGAGTATTTCTTTAATATTATTTTTTATGGATTTTTCTATTAAATTTGCCGTATGCAGTAAAGTATCGTAGCTGATTTCTTCGCTTTCTGCGTTGTCAAGCTGCAAATCAATTTTTTGCGATTTCATAACGGGAGTTAAAACTGAAAAAAGTAAAACTGTTAAAACTACTATTCTGAGAGTCTTCCGTGCTTTTTCGGGTGACAAATACTCTAAAACACCACCGAGAACAGAACAGATTGCATAGTTTATTAAAACGCTTTTTATTGTTTCGCTCATTTTAAATTCCTTTTACAAATATTACTACACCCACAGATACCACAAAAATAACGCCTGAGAATATTACTGTTGCACCTAAAAGAATTAAAACATCTTTTAAAACATTCAGTATACTTTCAACATAACCGTTGTTTAAAAATTGGGCACAAAGCGATGCTGCTGTCAAAGCAAGCAACCAGCCCAAAATCTCAAGCAGAGACGGCATAATAGTTAATACAACCGTAATTATACCAAAGACTCCTACGGTATTTTTTATAAGTGACAGACTGCCGATTAAGGTAGAATATGTATCGCTTACAACACCGCCCACAACAGGTAATGTTCTGCCGACTACAAATCTGACGCCTCTTGATGTTATTGTATCGGCTGAAGCTCCCATAACACCTTTTAAAGTAACAATACCTGAAAATAAGGTTGCAATAAATCCCAAAAACCAAATATAAACCTTTTTAACCGTGCCTGACAGTTTTTCGCAAAATTTATACACATCAAAACAAGAAAGAAAGCTTAATGAACACATTGCATTTACACAGGGTTTTGAAATGTTTGAAAGCAACATTGAAAAAACCGTATTTGAAATAACGGACAAAGACGCATAAGAAGTTCCCAAAGCAATATTACCCGATGATGACACAAGAGCACAAAACACACCTGCAAAAGCAGTTGTAAATATATTAAGAGCATCTAATACGGAAAGCGATGTTGTTACAGCGTTTGTTATAGGTACACTAAGGCACAATACTACCGCAGAGCTGCCTATAACCGATATTATCTCTGTATTTTTTGTAAGAGTCATACCTAAACCGATTACGATTAAAATACCTATAACTAACGATAGTGTTTTAAAAGGTTTGGAAAAAGCACGGCTGCCCATATCGAATAAAACATTAAATACCTTGGATATATTTACAGAATAAATTTTTTCGAAGCTTACCTCCGTTATGCCAAGCTCTGACAAAACAGATAGTGTGTCGCTGTCTACGGAATCAACTACGGCGTCAAAATCGTATTCTTCTAAATAATCATCAACATTTTCATTAACAGCAAAAGAGGATACCGAAAGAAATCCCAAAAACAATAATGTTATGTTAAACAATAATAACAGTTTACATTCCTTTTTCATACAACACCTATGTAAAAAACGCAGCCGCAAGAGCAATTACTGCCGAGAATACAGGCAATGCACAGGAAATTGCGAGTAACTTAACCGAAAGCTCTACCACTCCCGCAAGGGCATTTTCACCGTTATCACGGCAAATATCAGATGATATACTGCCTAAAATCAAAATAGATATAGCCTTTAACATTGTTTTTATTGCAGTATCGTTAATATCTACCGCAAAAGAAAAATTATCCAATGTACTTATAAGCTCGTTAATTTCCGGCATTACAGACAATACTATAAGTAAAACAAGCAGTATTTCAAATATTACACTAAAGCCGGCAGTTGTCCTTTTTAAGAGCAATAAAAGAATTACTCCAACTATTGCCGTAACCGCTATTTTAATAATCATTTTAAAAATCAATTACACTTGAAAGTGCGTCTTTTAAGTCTGTCAAAGTAGGAATTAACATCATAAAAGCAACTATCAAACCTGCTATTGTGGTTAAAATTGTGTACTCTTCTTTGCCTGCTTTATTAAGTAACTGATTTAAAACACCCACTAAAATACCTACGGAGACCATTTTAATTATTATTGCTATATCCATATATCCACCTTATAAAAAGAAAATTAAAACCGTTAAAGCGCCAAAAAGACTTAATGCAGTATTTGTGCGAACCTTTTCATCAATTTTTAATTTTTTCTTTTCTAAAAATTCCGTAAAATAATTCTTATATTCATCACACATAAGCTGTTGCGTAACGCAATCGGTAGTGCCTAAATTGTTTATAAATTCACTGAATTTTTCATTTATTTCAGGGAAACTTTTTTCGGTCAGTTCAATAGCTCCGTCATTGAATTTTATGTATTTAAAGCCACCGGTCTTCCCCTTTTCACACAAAACATTCAAATCTGACATTCTGTAAATCAATTCGGTTTTAACTAAAGTCAAAAAATCGCATATTTCACAGAGTGTGTTAATAATTTTCTTTTGTTTATATATATTTAAACCGCCCGCCAACAAAAATGATGATGCAAGAAAAAAGGCGAATACCAATTTCAAAGACAGATAACCTCCTTAACTTTACAAGGCTCACCGTGACCCTTTAACACAACTATTTTTTCAAATGTTCCCGCATTAACTAATTTTTTTATATTCGGTCGGCGCAGTACTTCTGCAAAATCGTTGCCGTGGGCTGTTGCAATAAAACTCACACCGCTGTTAACTCCCGAAAGAATTGCGTCCACATCGTCATTACCGCCTATTTCATCAAGTACAACTATATCCGGTGAAAGAGTGCGGACTGCAATTTCTATACCGATATGTTTAGGGTAAAGAGTCAGAACATCGGTATGAACGCCTAAATCCAAGCTTTTACCGAATGTTGCTGAGGCTATTTCATCTCTTTCATCTATAACCGCCGTTTTTAAAGAATTTATATTTTTACTACCTGAAAAATGACGGCACAAATCTCTTAATAATGTGGTTTTTCCCGACATCGGCGCGCCTATAATTAAAAATGATTTACACTCATCGCCTATTTCAGAAAGCAAATCCGAAGAACAGCCGTAAAATTCTCTTGAAATACGAATATTTACAGAATTAAAATCAGTAACGGAATACACAGAACCGTTTTTTATGACCGCCCTGCCTACAACACCTGCTTTACAACCGCAACTCAAGGGTATAAACCCTTTGGCTATCATATCCTGATAAGTATGTAATGACCTTCGGGAAAGAGAAAAAACAATCTCCTGTAAATCTTTTTCGTCTGTTTTCAAAAGATTTTCCGAAAACGACACCGTTAAATTACCGTTTGGACTTATAAAGTATTTATCTGTCGCAGTGTTTAATGTAATTACCTCTCCGTTTCGGAAGCGAATTTCGTTAACTTTTTCTGTAAAATCTTTAGGTAAATTTAAGAACATTATTTTATACTTTTCGGGCAATAAAGATATTGCATTTAAAAATTCTTGCATTTTATCATTCCTTTCAACAAATATTTATTTTCACTTGTCCGTTTTTAGAACAGATTTCAGCGAATTATATTAAAAATAAATGTTAAAATAAATTAAAAAATCATTGAAAGATACTGCGATATATGGTAATATTTATAATGTATGATAAAATGTATAATTATTGATAAAGGGAAGATAACCGTAATGTTTAAAAAGCTAAAAGAAAAAGCTAATACAAATCCGCTGATTAAGAATTTTTATAACAACAGATTTTCGTGGTTAGCCCTTGCGTGCACAGTATTTATTATGATGATTGTGTACTACTGTTATGACCTTTTCCCATTCGGAGATACAACAATACTCAGAATGGACCTTTACCACCAATACGGTCCGCTTTTTGCAGAACTGTATGAAAGAATCACTAACCTTGACAGCTTAATTTATTCGTGGACATCAGGCGGCGGCAGCCCGTTTTTAGGCAACCTTTTTAACTATCTTTCATCCCCCACGGTTTTAATAATGCTTTTATTAGGCCATAAAAATATGCCTGAGGCTATAGCGGGTATGATATTAGTTAAAGCCGCAGCCGCTTCATTTATATTTTCATATTTTCTTTCTAAAAAGCATAAAATACAGTCGCCGTTAGTTTCTGCCTTCGGTGTATTATATGCTTGCTCAGGTTACTTTATTGCATATTACTGGAATATTATGTGGCTTGACGCTTTTTATATATTCCCTTTGGTAATACTTGGAATTGAAAAGCTGATAAGCGAGAGAAAGTCAAAGCTCTACACAATAGCCCTTGCATTCACGCTGATTACAAACTACTATATGGGATATATGGTTTGTATCTTTTCGGTGCTTTACTTTATATATTACTATTTTGTTAATTACGAATTTAACGAAACATATTTTCACAATATTCAAAAAAGACAAAAAGGCTTTAAGAACTTCTTTACCTGGGGATATAACAGCTTACGAAATTCCAAATTCTTTGACAGCGGATTCAGATTTGCCTTTTGCTCATTAGGTGCAGCATTACTTTCTGCATTTGTACTGCTCCCAATTTATTATATTTTAATAAACTGTTCCGCAACATCAGGAACATGGCCCGAAGAGTTTAAAACTTATTTTTCGATTTTTGACTTTTTGGCAAATCATCTTGCAAGCCTTGACCCTACCATAAGAAGCAGCGGTGAAGATGTTTTACCTAATGTTTACTGCGGTATTCTTACGGTAATGTTAGTGCCTCTTTATATTTTCTCAAATAAAATAAGTGCAAAAGAAAAGGTATTAAGCGTTGGTATTTTAGGCTTTATGTTTGCAAGCTTTTACACCAACTATTTAAACTTCATCTGGCACGGATTCCACTTCCCTAACGATTTGCCGTACAGATTTTCTTATATGTATTCATTCCTTTTGTTAATATTTGCTTTTAAAGCTATTATTAACATTAAAGAATACACAAACAGGCAAATAATAGGCGTTGGAGCGGCTACCACATTTTTCATAATACTTGTACAGGAAATAGGCTCCAAAAACTTTACGGAAACAGGCGTCTGGGTATGCATTACGTTTATAGGCATATACTGCCTTGCGCTGGGTATTTTGAAAAACGACCGTTACCCGGCTATAGCGGCGGCTGCACTTATACTTTGCTCTGTTTGTGCCGAATACACAGTAGCCAACACTAATAATTACAGTATGAACCAAACAAAAGACAGTTTTGCCGGGGATTACGACGATTTTCAGGTTATTAAAGACCAAATAGATGAATACAACGGCAATGAAAACTACCGTATGGAATTAACATCACTTAGAGCCCGAATGGACCCTTGCTGGTACAATTACAACGGTATGTCAACATTTACCTCAATGGCATACGAGAAGGTTGCCAATATGCAATCTGATTTGGGTATGTTCAGTAACTATATAAACAGTTACACTTACAACAGGCAAACACCTATTTACAACGCTTTTTTTGCTCTTGATTATATTGTTGATAACCAGCAAGGCTCAAAAGCCGAGATGAACCCTACCTATTACAACAAGCTATTTACAACAGGCAAATACACAGCCTACGAGAATTTGTACCAATTACCGATTGCTTTCAGAGTAAATGAGGAAATAATCGAGTGGTCTCACGACGACTCTAACCCATTTGAAATTCAAAGCGAATTATTCGGTAATGCAACAGGATATCATAATGTATTTAACGATATAAAGGTTACGGATGTATCGGGCTTTGCCGCTGACTGCACCGACCTTAGCCTTAGCGAAGACGGTTATTTCCCGTTTGCCGCTGAAGATTCTATAGGCGCCGCACTTACCTTTACGCTTCAGGTAAAAGACTCGGGTAACGCTTATGTTTATTTTAAAACTGCTACTAACAATGTAGATAATATTACATTTACATTATCTGACGGAACAGTAATATCACAAAACATCGATACTAAGCCGTATATTATGGACTTAGGCTATTTAGAAGCGGGTGAAACAGTTCAGCTTTACGCACCCGTTGAAAAAGGTGATAACGGCACTGTTTACCTTTATGCCGTTACATTGAACGACGAGGTTTTCAGCAAGGGTTATGAACAGCTTAAGGCTGAATCTTTACAGGTAACGGATTTTAAAGAAACCGAAATAAAAGGCACTGTAAATGTGGACGAAGACGGTATTTTATTCACTTCTATAAACTATGATACCGGTTGGAGTGTTTACATTGACGGAGTAAAGTTAAGTAATGATGATATTATAAGCATAGGTAACGGCGCATTATTAGGCGTTAACATTACCAAGGGCGAACACCAAGTGACCTTTAAGTACACTCAAAACGGTATGTTAATCGGCTCTTGTATATCAATATTAACGTTAATTATATTCATTCTTTTATGCGCTGTAATTAAAACAGGCTTATTTGAATTTAACCCACCGCTTCAATCCGAAGAGGACGGAGATAATTCAATTATAAGTGACGAAGAAATGAATGAAATTGTTCAAAATATTATTGAAAATAAAAATATCTTCGAATCGGACACAAATGAATAATTTTAAAATCAGGGGTCGGTATGTTTACAAAAATTAAGAGTATAGGTTTGCTTGGGCTTGAATCATATCTTATTGATGTAGAACTGAATATTACAAACGGCAAGTTTTCATTAGACATTGTGGGACTCCCCGATACTGCTGTAAGCGAATCAAGAGAACGGGTTATGGCGGCAGTAAACAACTCGGGGTATGAAATGCATCAAACATCTCATTATATGTTCAACTTAGCTCCTGCCGATGTTAAAAAGGAAGGCTCTCTTTATGATTTACCCATGGCTGTTGCCGTGCTTTCGGCAACAAGGCAGATTATAGGAAACTACAGAGAATCTGTTTATATAGGTGAATTGTCGCTCTCAGGTGAAGTTAAAGGCGTTAAAGGTGTGTTGCCGATTGTTATTGCCGCAAAGCAGAACAACATCAAAGAAATATATGTTCCCTTTGAAAATGCAGAAGAGGCCGCTATTATTGAGGGCATTACCGTATACGGTGTTAAATCTTTAAAGCAGCTTGTAGACCACATTAACGATGTTGAAAAAATAACTCCTGTTGAAACCAAGCCTTTTACACAACAAGAAGTTCCTTTATATCTACCCGATTTTAAAGATGTTAAAGGTCAGATAGAAGCAAAACGAGCTTTAGAGGTTGCCGCTGCCGGCGGTCATAATGTACTTATGGTGGGTTCGCCCGGCTCAGGTAAAAGTATGCTTGCCAAAAGACTGCCTACCATATTGCCTGATATTACGCAGGAAGAGTCTATTGAAACAACTAAGATTTATTCTCTTTCGGGAAATCTCTCGAAAGATGAGCCTATAATAAATTACAGGCCGTTCAGAGCGCCTCATCACTCTGTTTCGCCTGCCGGACTTTCAGGCGGCGGAACTATACCTAAACCCGGCGAGCTTTCTTTAGCACATAACGGTGTATTGTTTTTAGATGAATTACCTGAATTTTCAAGAAAAACTATGGAAGTGCTTAGGCAACCTATTGAAAACGGCAATATCACTATTTCAAGAGCCTCCTGCACTCTTACATACCCTTGCTCCGTTATGCTTGTATGTGCCATGAACCCTTGTCCTTGCGGTTATTACGGGCACCCTACAAGGCAATGCTCTTGCCCTAACGGCGCTCCTGCAAGGTATCTTTCAAAAGTATCGGGTCCCCTTTTAGACAGGCTCGACATTCACATAGAAGTTCCCCCTGTTGAATATAAACAACTTTCTGATACGGAGGAAGCCGAATGCTCGGCGGATATAAGAAAAAGAGTAAACGAGGCGCGCAATATTCAATTAGAAAGATTTAAGGGTACCGACATTACCTGCAACGCAAAAATGACGCCTGCTCTTACCAGAAAATATTGCATACTTTCCGAAAAAGCCTCTAAAACATTGGAAATGACTTTTGAGGTTTTAGGTCTTTCGGCAAGAGCTTATGACAAAATACTGAAAATTTCAAGAACTATTGCCGACCTTGATAAATCGGAAATAATAGAAAACAAGCACATTTTAGAGGCTATACAATACAGAAGTCTTGATAGAAAGTTTTGGAAATCGGAATGAGAAAGAAATTATTAAATAAAATTACATATACCCGTATATTAGTAGTAAGCTTCGCAGTAATAATTTTTCTTGGTACAGCTTTACTTAGTTTACCCTTTGCAACTAAAAGCGGTATCAGTACCCCGCCCCTTAACGCACTCTTTACAGCAACCAGCGCAACCTGTGTAACAGGTCTTGTAATTTACGATACATTTACTCACTGGTCGATTTTCGGACAAATAGTAATACTTTGTTTGATACAAGTGGGCGGCTTGGGATTTATGCTTTTAATATCAACCTTTTCTGTATTTTTAAAGCGAAAGATAAGCATGTATGAGAAATCTCTGCTTATGCAGGCTGAGGGCAACCTGAAGCTTTCGGGTGTTGATACTCTTTTAAAAAGAATAATTAAAGGTACATTTATTCTTGAGGGAATCGGCGCAGTAATACTCTCTACTCAATTTGTTCCTGAATTAGGCCCAAGAAGAGGTATATACTATGCTGTTTTTCACGCTGTATCTGCCTTTTGTAACGCCGGCTTTGATTTGATGGGTAAATACGAGAGATATTCTTCGCTCACTTATTTTTCAGAAAACAAAATTGTAATGCTTACAATAACAACTCTTATAATCATAGGCGGTATAGGTTTTATTGTTTGGACTGATGTTGTAAATCTTAAATTTAAATTAAAAAAGTACAGCTTACACTCTAAAATAGTGTTAACAACAACTGCCTTGCTTATTGTAATACCCACAATTTTGTTTTTATTATTTGAGCATAATAATGTACTTAAAGAGTTTAATATAATAGATAAAATAATAAATGCGGTATTTATGGCAGTTTCACCGAGAACAGCGGGATTTAATTCGGTAGAGCTTTCTAACCTTACTACCAACAGTAAGATTATTACCGACTTTTTAATGCTTGTCGGCGGCAGCCCCGGCTCTACTGCAGGCGGACTTAAAACAACTACTTTTGCAGTTTTGATTATTTCAACACTTGCTACTGCAAGGCACGATGTTCGACCGGAAATTTTCAAAAGAAAGCTTTCACCTGACGCATTACCTCAGGCCTCTGCAATATTTGTTGTTTATGTGGCAATTCTTTTTGTTGCCGTTTCAATTATATGCGGCACCGAAAATCTCACATCAAGTGATGTTATATTTGAATGTATTTCAGCAATAGGAACTGTAGGCTCATCTCTTGGAATAACAAACAGCTTGCACGGCATTTCAAAGCTTGTTATAATCGCTTTGATGTTTGGCGGAAGAGTTGGAATGCTTTCGCTGATACTTTTCTTAACGGAAAAGAAAGCAGATATTCAAATTGACAGGCCTACAGAAAAAATACTAATTGGTTAAGGAGAGAAATTTTTATGGCAAAATCGTTTCTTATAATCGGTGCAGGCAACTTTGGTTTGCCGCTTGCATTTAAACTTACACAACTCGGTAATGATGTTGTTATTATTGATAAAGACGCAAAGCTTATAGACAGCATTAAAGAGGATTTTGATAACCTTTATGTTGGCGACTGTTGTATCGAAGATGTTATTTCATCATTAGATGTCAGCAGTTTTGATGTGTGCTTTGTTTGCGTTGCAGAAGATTATCACTCATCTTTTGAGATTACATCTATGCTTAAAGAGTTTGGAGCGAAGTTTGTTTGCTCTACCGCAAAATCCAACAGACAAGCCGATATGCTTAAAAAAATTGGTGCAGACGATGTAATTTACGCTAACCGAATAATTGCTGAAAAAACAGGTGTTAAATACAACGCTAAAAACATTATAGACTTAATTCAGGTTACTCCCGAATATGCAATTTATGAGCTTGCAATACCTAAGAACTGGGTTGACAAAACCATTATCGAGCTTGATGTCCGCAATAAATATAAAGTTAATATTATTGCAGTTAAAAACGGCGATAATGTTGCCGCGGCGCCCGGTGCACAGTATAAATTTGCTGTAAACGACAGTATGATAGTTATCGGCGAACAGGAAGCAGTATTCAAATTAGCCAATAAATCTTAATGGCGTAATCAAAAGACAGAAAAACATGGGCTGTAAAAAACAAAAGTTTTTTACAGCCCCCGTTATATTTATTTAATCCGCCTTTTTATCTGCTTTAATCTTTTTAAAGAAAGCTTCAATAGGTATTTGTGCTAATATAACTGCACTAAACACTAATATACAGCCTAAAGTTTCGCGGCCTGTGAGCCTTTCGCCGAACACAGCACCTGAAAGAGCGGCAAAAACAGATTCTAAACTCATAATAAGTGAAGCCACTGTTGGGTTTAAGTTCTTTTGTGAAACCACCTGCAAGGTAAATGCAACACCCGATGAAAGCACGCCTGCGTAGAAAATTGAGAACCAAGCCTCTTTAATTGCGTTAATATCTATTGTTTCAAAAAGAACTGCGCCTACTGTTGAAATAACGGCAGATACCGCAAACTGCATAAGCGAGAGTCTTACCGGCTCTACCTTTTCAACGAAATGATCCACAAAAAGGATTTGAACAGAGAAAAGGAATGCGCACAGAATTAAAAACAAGTCGCCTTTTGAAATTGAAAAATTACCGGCAGTCATACACAAAAAGTACATACCCACAAGGGCTATTGCAACAGAAATCCATGTTGTAACTTTTATTTTCTTTTTTAAGAATATACCCAAAATAGGTACTATCAAAATGTAAAGCGTAGTTAAAAAGCCGGATTTGCTGACACCTGACAGAATAATTCCGTATTGTTGAACAAGCGATGCAATACAAACGAATGTACCGCAAAGGATACCGCCTATAAAAAGTGGTTTTGAAAAGAACTTTTTATATTCGTTATGCTCACCGTTTCCGTACTTTTTCTTATTTTTAAAGTAAACAAACAAAGATACGGGAGTTAAAACTATAACCGCCAAATATGACCTTAAAGCTAAAAATGTTAAATTTTGGATTTGCTCTAAGCCTTTACTTTGCGCAACAAATGCAGTACCCCAAATAAATGCCGCTAAAAACATTAAAAATGAAGCAAACAATGTTTTTGAACTTGATATTTTCTCTGCCATAATATCTCCTATTTATAAATAATAAAACAACTTTTGTCATATTAACACAAAAATGTAATATTTTCAATAAAAATAACTACCAAAAAGAATATACTTCTTGGTAGTTGTTTTATTTAAAATTTATATCAAATTATTAAGAAATGCTTCTCCTTACAATTTCTGCTCTGAGCTTATCCCGTTCGGTTTTATCGAGAGGTCTGTCAACAGTAAGAGATATTGTTGCAGGCTGCATGTGAATCATAAGCTCCTCAATTTTATTCACATCAACATTTAGCATTTTAGAAACCGCACCCAGCCTTACCAGAGAAATAAGGTCCATAAACTCGTTAGTATCGATAAGTCTTGCGTATTTTAATGTGCCGAAAGCCCTGAAGATTTTATCTTCTGTTTCAACTGAATTGAAAATAATATCACGGGCTGTACGCTCCTGTGCGGCTATTTGTAAAGCTATTGACTTAAGATTTTCTATAGCGGATTTTGCCGAAATTCCCAAAGTTATAGTATTGCTGAGCCTGAACAAATCGCCTTTTGCCGCTGCTCCCTCACCGTATGAGCCGTGTAAAGAAAGTCCCAGCTTTGAAACGGTAGTTATAAGCTTAGTTATCTGAGAAGTAGAAACAAGCCCCGGCAAATGAAGGACTACCGAAGCATTCATAGCAGTACCTAAATTATTAGGATTTTGTGTTAAATAGCCCAAACGGTCATCAAATGCAAAATCAAGCTTTGTACTAAGCTGATTATCTAACTTATTTGCGGTGTTAAAAGCCTCATCCAAGGCAAAACCCGCATACATAACCTGAAGCCTGATGTGGTCTTCTTCATTAAGCATAATACTTACTGATTCATCCTCTGTTAAAAGGAGTGCTCTGCCATCGCGGGAAGACGCAAATTCAGGACTGACCAGATGCCTTTCGGCAAGTGCTACTACCTCGGACTGAGAAAGAGTTTTCATCTCGTAATACTTGAAAGAATAGTCGTTCAAAGCATCTGCCGCATTTTTTATATAAGCATTTACCTTTAACTTATCTTGTAAAGATAGCATATTGGTAAACGGAAACTGCTGAACATTTCGTGCAAGGTGTATACTTGTGCTTATAACAACATCATTTTGGGCGCCTGTGCCTAAATACCATTTTGCACTCATAAATCCGCACCCCCATTTTGAGAAACCGAAATAATTTCATCACGAAGCTTAGCGGCTAATTCATAATTTCGGTTAGCGACAGCGTTTTCGAGCTTGCTTTTCAGAACCGACAACTGATTATACAGTTCACCGTCTTTAAAAGGCTTTTTACCTATATAACCGACTTTACCGTGAATTCGGTTTAAGGTAGGCAAAAGTTTATCATAAAATGTTGCATAACATTCTGCACAGCCTATTTTACCGTCTTCTGCAATTTCTTCAAAGGTTTTGCCGCAACCTGAACAACGAACGGAATCAGCACTACGGTCAGAAGAATTTAAAAATAAATCGCTTAAAACATTTGAAAAGCCCAACCCTACTCCTGAAAAGGCCTCTCCGTAGCCTAAAGAACGGGCACAGTCAGAGCATAAATGCACCTCGGCAGCTCTGCCGTTTATAATGCGTTTCATGTGCATATTAGCATCGTTTTTATTACAATTTTGACAAAGCATATAAACCACCTCTTGTCAGTTCATACGCTTATTATAACTCTTAATTGTTAATAATTCAAGAACAGTTATTTAACATTAATCATAAAAATCGTCTTGAATATTTTCATCATCTAAATCTACATCAAATTCTTCAGAATACTCGTAATCAAAATCATCTACAGAATAATCATAACCTTGCGGCGAATTATTTTTATACTCATCATAATCAAACTTGAAGCTCATTTATATATCCCCTTTTATTATTTATTTGTGCTTATATTCTGTTCATTGAATTTTGATATATTCATTTTGTAACAAAATTTGTTCAGAAACATATTATGCAGTGAAAGGGGGATTTAGAATGGGTTGCTTATTTAATAACAATAGTTGCACATGGATCATAATCCTTGTTATCATCCTTTTATTCTGCAACAACGGCTGTAGATGTCAAGAACCTTGCGGTCCTGGCTACGACGAGCCAAGATGTGGCTGCTGCTAACATTTAGCTGATAAGGTGCCGTGCAACAGCACGGCACTGATGTTGTTGATGCAAATTATGTTTATCGGTGTACTCCGTTTTTAATGAACCGTATTTGAAATTATAATACATAAAAAGCACACCAACCCGAAAGTTGATGTGCTTTAATCGTTAAAATATTACCGATAAAATTACAATATTACCGATAAAACCACACTGCCGATGCTTAAAACCATAAGTGCGGCCAAAACAATACAAATAATTCGTTTAGCGTTCTGAGAAAACATCATTCAATACCTAAAAGAACCTTTACACTATCAGAAATAGCTTGAAGCTTCTTTTCTGCTTCCTCTCTTGAAGTTGCTTTTGCAGTAATATAAATTTTTATTTTAGGCTCTGTGCCTGACGGCCTTACAATAACCGTATCGCCGCTCTCCATTCTATATGAGAGAACATTGGATTTAGGAAGACCCGTTTCGCCGTCTGTCGTAATACCGGTTTTATAGTCGCCTACCCACACTACTTTACTGTTGCAGATTTCTGCAGGCGGAGTATTGCGAAGCGATTCCATCATATCTGCCATTTTCTGCATACCTGCAGCACCCTCAAAGGCATAGTTATCAAGACGGTTAAAGTAGAAGCCGTATTTTTCGTAAATACTGTTCATAAACTGCCAAAGTGTAATACCCTGTGTTTTATAGTAAGCAGCCATTTCACAAATAATCATTGCCGCATTGACACCGTCTTTATCTCGGGCATGAGTACCTGTAAGATAGCCGTAGCTTTCTTCAAGGCCCATAACATAACGGTCTTTTTCGCCTGCTTCTTCAAGCTCTGTAACGCACTCGCCTATATACTTAAAGCCTGTAAGCAAATCTCTTAAATCTGCACCGTAGGCTTTGCTGATAGCAGTAATAAGCGGCGTTGTTACAATAGTTTTAACAACAACCGGATCTTTAGGCAGCTTGCCTTTTTCTTTAAGCTGAGAAAGAAGATATTCGCAAAGCATTGCGCCTACTTCGTTACCTGTCATAAGCTTGTATTCGCCGTTATCGCGAACTGCAATACCCACGCGGTCACAATCCGGGTCCGTAGCAATCATAAGGTCAGCCGGAAAATCCTCTGTTAATTTGAGACCCTCTTCAAATACCTGACGGATTTCAGGATTTGGGTATGGGCATGTGGGGAAGTTTCCGTCCGGTTTTTCCTGCACCTTAACAACTTCTAACTCTTCTACTCCGAGTTTTTTAAGAACGCGGCGGACAGGCTTATTACCCGTACCGTTTAACGGTGTATAAAGAACTTTAATTCCTGATTTTGCTACAACATCGGGGTTAACCGAGCATTTGAGAACTTCGTCTATAAACTCATCTTTTAGCCAATCTTCAATGTAATCTACCATATCGGTTGCAAGAGCTTCGTCAAAAGTCATTCTTTTAACGCCATCGAACATATCAACTTTTTTCATATATTCGTAAGTTTTTGCGGCGCCTTCGTCTGTAATTTGATAACCTCTGCGGTCATAACATTTATATCCGTTATATTTTGCAGGGTTATGGCTTGCAGTAATAACAATACCCGAAGAACAGCCGAGTCTTCTCACAGCAAACGAAAGCATAGGAGTAGGCATAAGCTCAGGGTAAATATAAACTTTAATGCCGTTAGCGGCAAGCACACAGGCGGCGGTTTCCGCAAAAACATCAGATTTAATACGGGAATCGTAGGCTATAGCAACAGACGGCTCGCTGAATTCCTCATTAAGATAATCGGCAAGACCTTGCGTTGCCTGACCTACCGTGTAAACATTCATGCGGTTTGTGCCGGCACCTATTACACCGCGAAGACCGCCTGTGCCGAACTCAAGATTTTTATAAAAACGGTCAAGAATAGCCTCGTCATCACCCGCAACAGAATTTAACTCTGCCTGTAAGTCGCTGTCGAGAGTGGCTTTTTCTTTCCAAATTTCGTAAAGAGCCTTTACATCATTCATTAGGAATACTTCCTTTCAAAAATTATAACCTAAGTATACCATTAAATATAAATAAAATCAATTATCTTATAAAATTGGTACGAATTTTCTTTTCGGAGTCAGGTTTATTTATGCCATTTTCTTTGCCGAATTCAATGCATTTAAGAAGCCATGCCATATTTTTGCCGAGAGTATGCATAATTTGAACTCCCTCTTCGTCCTTTAAAACCTCTTCGGCATTTGTGCCGTGCACCATATTCCAATAACCCGATGAAACAAGCGGCATATTATTATAGGTAACATATTTATTAAGATTTTCTAAAGCGGATGTAGTGCCGGCGCGCCTTGCGCTGACTACTGTTGCTCCCGGTTTATATCTGAAATATGTACCGCCTGCATAAAAAGCACGGTCAAGAACGGCATTTATAGTGCCGGAAGCAGCCGCAAAATGTACGGGAGAGCCGAAAACAAAACCGTCACAGTCTTTGGCCTTATCTATAAACACATTGACAATATCATCATTAAACACGCAATGGCGGTCGTTATTGGCACATCCTCCGCAGCCTATACAACCGCGAACCGGTTTTGTGCCCAGCCAAAAAATTTCGGTATCTATACCCTCAGCATTAAGCTCTTTTGAAACTTCAACCAAGGCTTGATATGTACAGCCTTTTTCGTGCGGACCGCCGTTTACAAGTAATACCTTCATATATAAAATCTCCTTTTTATAAATCTTCTTCGGGAATTGACAAATCAACTAATGTATATTCTCTGTTTAATGCCGGCAGAACCTTTTCTTTTAAATCTTTTGAGGTAAAGCGAACTGTTGCGGTATTAACACACGGATGACAGGCAAAATATTCTTCTTTAAATACATTTTGCTCAATGAGAAGCTCTACCTTTTTCTCTTTATCAAACATTAAAGACAAAACGGTGAGTGAACCCGGAGTTACATTTAAAAGCTTTTCCATTTGTTCACCGCTTGCAAAAGACAGGCGCGCAGAGTTTATTTGTGAAGAAAGATACTTAGTTTTAAATACCATATCTCCGGGAATTAAAAGCATATAAAATTTAGTTTGTTGGCGATTGCAAAGAAGTAAATTTTTACAAATCTTTGCACCGATAACTTTTTCTACGCTTTCGCAAAGCTCTATGGTAGCGGCTTCGTCATGCTCTGCACGAATATACGGAATATTGTTTTTTTCTAAAAAAAGATAACTCTGCATTTCTTTTTCTGTTACGGTATTTTCGGGATGAACAGAAAAAGTTTTTTCGTTTACATACATATTTTATGTCTTCCTTTATAACGCATAACACGCAAAAAATGTGTCGCATAAAAACGACACATTTTTATTATGTTTTATTGTGTGACGCGTTTCATAATTTCTTTTACATTCTCTGCAATAGCTTCGTTAGTTAAATAACCTAATGAATTTGTTTCGTGGTAATGTTTTCTGTCGAAAACATCTCTGCCTTGTGAAATATACGGTTCTGATTTGTGAAGAACATAATCATTTGGCACTACACAGTAGCCTGTCATATCGTTTGTTACACAGTAAACGAGTAAATCTTTATCGCCCACAATATCAATTATAGGTTCAGGGTTTATTTCAGGACCTTTGCCCGTAGCAGATTCTTCTGCACTTACAGCACCGCCGTAAACCACCTCAGGGAACGGCTCACCGGGAATCATAAGAATTTGCTGAGTACCCAGTTTAATATATACCATCTCTGTGAGAAGAGCTGTTTTAAGCTCGCCTTTATCGCAAGCAACTTTTTGTGATGTGAAAATGTTTAAAATGCTTAAAAGAACTAAAAGTCCGTTATCTGCCGGTGAATAATACCGGTGCTTATAAACGGTAATTTCAACAGGGAGCTCTTTATCGTTATCAATTTTAAGAGCATAATTGCCGAGAGCAACACCTTGGCGTTTTGTTCTTTCAACTTTATCTTCTTCACTGTCGTGCATACCGGGGTCTACCGCACCGATAGGACCGAGACCAAAAAGAACATTAACCTTGTGGTCATCGTTAATGGTTTTTCTGAGCCAATACGGATAGTCTGCACTGCAATCTCTGTTTTTGCCGCCTAATGTATTGGGATGAGCGCCGAAATTTATAAACCATGTTTCTGTTGAGCCATCGTCAGGAACAAAACGCGTTCTTGTAAGAACATCGTGCAAAACTACAGGCGGGCGTTTGTCATATTGACAGTCAGGTGCATTGACAGTACCTATATAAAGCTTACCCTCTTTACGGTTTTTGTAAGCCTCTATAGCAACTTCTTTTAATGATTTAAAGAGTAAATCCATATATTCTTTATCTTTACCGCTTTGGAGTTTTGCAAGCTGACCCCAATAACCCACAGTATCAAAGCCTGCGTGAGTATGCGAGCAAGAAAGAAAAACATCTATACACTTTGACTCTGCCATAAAATCCTTAAGAGACGCGCGGACTGTGTTTAAATCGTAGTTTGTAAGACCGATAATATCGGCTGCCAAGTGAACATAACCGCCGTTATCGTCTGCACCGATCCACATAGCACTGACTGTTATAGGGTCATGAACGCGCTCGATAACATTGCCCATACCGTGACCTGCTATCCAATATTTTTTTGCTTTAATATCTTTCGGCATAACCTCTTTTACGGCATAGCCGCAAACATATTTTTCACCTTTTACGGTAACAGGATCCGGATTAACAATTTCTTTTGCAACTTGACCTTTTTTTGCAAGTTTTTTTGAAGAATGAAGGCCGATACTTTTTACGGCTTTTGCAGCAATTTCATTAAAATTCATATATGTACCCCTCCTTGACATATATTTATACACTCATATTTTATCAAATACAGAATAAAAATGCAACAATTTTTACCAATGTAGGATATGATATTTACAATTTATTTATATATTTTCAATAACAAATCAGTTTTTATAATGAATAGACTAAAAAATACCAATAAATACCAAATAATATTGACAATAATTAAAAAGATATGGTAAAATAAGGAGCATAAAATTATATTTTTTGAGGTGAATTATGAGCGCTTTAACTAAAATTGACGCTGCAGCTGCAAAAAAAGGCAAAGGCGTTGAAACATTATGGCAATTTGTAAAATTTATTGTGGTAAGCCTTGGTGCATTTGTTATTCAAACATTTTTACCGTTGCTTATTAAGCTCTTTATGAGCGATGAGCTTATTGACAGAGCTTATGAATTCCTTTTCTGGTCATCGGCAGGCGGTGCTAAAAACGGACTTGGCGTATTCATTGCATCAATTTCAAGTAACATTATTGCTCAAATTGTTTCATTCTTTATTAACAGAGAAAAAACATTTAATTCAAGTGCAAATGTAGCGGTTACACTCCCTATTTACATAGTATTTACTATTGCGCTTATTTGTTTTTCTGCATGGCTTCTTCCTACATTCCAAGGCTTCCTGGTTGGCAAAGGATTAAACGAAAATCTTGCTCTTACAATTTCTAACGCACTTTGCGGTGCTATTCAATTCTTCCTTTACTTCCCTGTTGATAAAATACTCTTCCACAAAAAGAAAGAAGTTAAAGAATAATTTTAATAATACATATAAAAATGCTCTCAGCCAAGGTTGAGAGCATTTTTTATTCAATTATTCTCTAACCACTTAATTGCATTATATGCGTGGAGTGCGGCACCTATAGGCAAAACATTTTCATCAAAGGTACATTTAGGGTGATGAAGCGGATATTTAAACCCGTCTGCCCTATCGCCTGCGCAAAGCGCTAACATAACTGTGGGAATTTCGTGGCTGATATATGCAAAATCTTCACTGCCGCCGCTTTTACTTGAACCTTTTATATCCTTTGCATTTATGACGCATTCCGTTGACAACAGTTCTTTAGAATACTCTGTAATTTTCTCTGATAATTCTTCGTTATTTAAAAGAGTTGGACAACCGTTACCGTAAACAACATCAACCTTACCCCTGAAAGCAGTGGCTATACCGTCACAAATTTCAACGATACGCTTTTTAACCGTTTCTTTTAGGGCTTCGTCATATACTCTTAAAGTACCCTCTAAAACAGCCGAATCGGCTATAACATTACCGGCAGTGCCCGATTTCATTGTACCTATAGTAATTAAGGCTTCGTCAGCAAATCCCAATTCCCTTGCGGAAATCTCCTGAAGAGCTATAACAATATGTGACGCAATTGTGAGAGCGTCAACAGCCTCTTGAGGAGCAGAACCGTGAGAACTGCGTCCGTGAACATTTATTGTGAAATACTCGGCAGACGGGGCTGATACACCGTTTGAAACAACGGTTACACCGGATTTCATAGGCTGTGCCGCCAGCACATGTATCATCATACCTGCGTTAACCTTAGGATTTTCAAGAATGCCGTTTTCAATCATATTTTTTGAGCCTGAGAAAATTTCTTCGGCAGGCTGAAACATAAGCTTTACAGAACCTTGAAGCTCATCCTCATGCTCTTTTAAAATAATAGCCGCACCCAAAAGCATTGTTGTATGCATATCGTGACCGCAGGCGTGCATTGCATTATCGGGGCAGGAGAAAGAAAGGTCGGTTTCTTCGGTTATGGGCAAAGCGTCCATATCGGCACGGAGCAGAAAAACTTTATCGGTATTTTTACCGATAAGGCAGGTAAGACCGTTATTGCCGCAGTTCTGCACTTCGCATCCGATTTTTTCTAACTTATCTTTAACAAAACTTGCTGTTTTGTTTATATTAAAACCGACCTCGGCGTTAGAATGTAACCAACGCCTTATATCTATCAATTCTTCTTTAAGACTGATAGCCTCTTTTAAGATACCTTTTTCTTTCATAGTATTCTTCTTTCGTATTATAAAAATCTTCTTATATCTTTTGATAAATTTTCTTCTAAATCAATTAGTTTTTTTGCAATATCCTTAACCTTTTCTTCGGCGGCAACATATTTGTTAAGATATTTATTCAAAGATTTTACACCCATATTACAACCGTCTGTAATAATATCGGCAGAGGTTTCATCCGATGTATCGCAAGAAAGTTTAACATTAGTTTTTATTTTTGACATTGTAGATGCTAACGGATTCGGCTCTTTTCCGTCATCGCCGTATTCATTTAACAATTCTTCAAGGTCCGTGGCTAACTTTTCGTGTTTTTCTTTGCATTTTGTGAGAATGTTTTTAAAGGAGTCGTTTTTAACATAATCTAAAACATCCTCAATAGCAGAAACGCCCATTTTTATACCCGCGTCACATTCCCGCAAAAGTTTAATCGTATCTTCGTGAATCATATAATCACCCTTTCGGGTTTATAATGTGCAAGAATTTACAGATTATGCATAGGTTTACAGTAGGCGGTGTGAAGCCGAAATATTATTTATACACAAATACTGTGTGATGATATAGCCGAACACAATATGGTTTATAATCGGATAAAAACACACATCCGTTCGGATGTGTATTTTTTTGGCCCGCCCAAGAGGATTTGAACCCCCGTTCTTCAGAATCGGAATCTGCTGCGTTATCCAACTGCGCCATGGGCGGATATATCGCTATAAATTATAGCATAAGTTTATATTTATTTCAATTGTTTATCGCAATATTTTTTTAATGCTGTCTGTTGATAATAATCTATGCAAAAATTGTCATTTATATTTACAAAAAGCCGTTAACAATAGAAAATGAGTTATTGAAAGCTCCCCGAAAATATAGTACAATAACCTTGATAATGTAAATATAAAATAAATCCTAATTGCCAGCCGTATTACTTTTCTTGTTAATAAATAAAATTTATTTAAAATATAAACGAATATTTCAGTTTAAAATCCGTCTATATAGGTGAAAGGGGTGCGAGACTTTGGAAGATGTTAAAATAATTGAGTTATTTAACCAAAGAGACGAAAATGCAATAGCCGAATGTACCGAAAAATACGGTAATTTGCTGAAGAAAATCTCATTTAATATTTTAGGCAACAAAGAAGACTCCGAAGAGTGTTTTAATGATACCTTAAACAAATTGTGGTCTACTATTCCGCCTAAAAATCCAAATTCACTTGTTGCTTATATGGGTAAAATAGTCAGGAATTTATCTATTAACAAATACCGCGAAAACCACGCACAAAAAAGATACAGCGGCGGTGATTTGTTACTTTCTGAGCTTAGCGAATGTATTCCCGATAAATCATCTGTTGAAACGGTAATTGATACAAACGACTTAACCGAATACATAAACAAATGGCTGCGAGGCTTAGAAACGGAAAAATGCAACATATTTATTCGCAGATATTGGTACGGCGACAGCATTAAAGATATAGCAATGAACTATTCTGCTACAGAAAAGAAAATAGCAGGCATTCTTTACAGACTGCGTGAAAGTCTCAAAAAATATTTAGAAAAAGAAGGTGTTAATATATGAAAGAGAAAAAGTTATTTGACGCTATTACAGATATTGACGGCAATTTAGTTGAAAAGGCAAACATTAAACCGATTAAAAGAATAAAACCCATATACAAAAAAGCAATAGCAATAGCTTGTACTATAGCTATTGTAATCGGTATAGGTACAGGCGTATTCTTACACAATAATTCTTTTCGAAAAAGCAATGAACAAAATAATAACAACGATATAAATAATAAAATTACTATAGGTGAATATAAACCCATACTCTCGGTTAAACTGCCGAAAAGCGTTGACAGGCAAAATGATTTTGATGAATGGTATGAATTAAGAGAAAAATATGTTGTAGATGAAAATTTTAAAAACTCTGTCAACGAATTTTCTTACAATACTGCATCTGCGCTTTTAAAAGACAGAAACAAAAATGCAAACTACTCCCCTTTATCTCTTTACTATGCGTTGGCGATAGCCTCAACAGGTGCTACGGGTGACGCGCTTAACGAATTACTTGATGTACTTTGTGTTGATTCCATTGAAACTTTAAACAAACAATGCAATAATTTATACCGTCTTCTTTACAGCGATAATTCAATTGACAAACTGAAAATATCAAACTCTGTTTGGCTTAATAATAAATTCGTTATAAATGATGACTTTGTTAACAATGCAGTTGAAAATTTCTATGCAGAAAGCTATTCCGTTGACTTTGGCAGTACAAAAACAAACAAAACAATAGAAAAATGGATTTCTAAAAACACCAAAGGGAAGTTAAGCCCGACCGTAGAAACAGATATAAATCAAATACTCACCATAATCAATACAATTTACTTTAAAGACGAATGGGCAAACGAATTTTTAGAAGAATTAACAAAACCTGATACATTTTATTTAGCTGACGGTAAGACTGCAACAGTTGATTTTATGCACACAAGCAACAGTTCTACCTGGTACAAAGGAGACGGTTTTAAAAGAGCCGGTTTGTACTGTAAAAACCAAGCGAAGGTTAATTTCATTTTACCTGACGAAGATTGTTCGGTTAACAGTTTATTTAGCAGTCCCGAAAGGCTTAAAGAAGCTCTGACAGGCGGTGAAGAAAAATTCAGTCAAATAAACTGGAGTATACCGAAGTTTACTTTTAACACTAAATACGATTTAGTAGACACACTTGAGAACTTAGGGGTAAAAACTGCTTTTGACAGAGATAAAATCGGAAGCTTTAATAATATTACCACAGATGTTGACGGCAGTGTGTATATTTCGGGAATAACTCAGGAAACAACTATTGAGCTAAATGAAAAAGGCGTTGAAAGCGCGGCATATACCGAACTTTTTCTTGCGGGCGATACTGCAGCACCTGAAGAAATTCTCGATTTCAGTTTAAACAGACCGTTTATTTACACAATAGAAATGTGCGACAGTATTGTATTTGTCGGTGTTGTTTATAACCCCACCGAATAAAAGCGAAAAGCAGTAGATTGTGCTAAAAATTTATTTAATAAGCATATAGTGTTCAATTATTTTTTATATTGCCCGGTTTAGTATTAATAATGAATTTTTACTTCACCTCGCGTTAACAGAAGCATTTATTTAACAAAACAAATAAACAGATAGTAAATTCAAACAATAAAGATTTGAATTACTATCTGTTTTAGTTTTGATAAATCAGGATATGAAAATTGTTATATTATGCACAATAATTTTTCATTTTCTCGGTCTATGGGCTAAAATTATATTTTCATTGCAACATCCCATGCGCCCCAAATAACCGAGCGAAGGTTGCCTATTGATTTACAGTCGCCCACAAGATAAACATCTTTACCCTCTTTTGCGAGCGGATTTGAAATATAGCCTGCCGAGCTGATTACGGAATCACACGGAATTTCTGTTTTATTGCCGTTTTTATCTGCAATAACGATAGAGCCGTCTTTAACCTCTTTAAGAGTGGTTTCAAGATATACAGGCACTTTGTTAAGAGCAAACCACTCACGAAGATATGAAGAGTTTGCAAGGCAAACGCCGTCTTGAGCAACGAGGTCGTTCTTCATTTCAACAATAATAGGCTTTTTGCCTTGAAGTGCGATTTCGTAAGCGATTTCACAGCCTGTAAGTCCGCCGCCGATAACGGCAACTGTTTCACCGACAGGTGTTCCTTTAAGGAAGTCGCAACCCTCTATCATTTTTTCGTAACCCGGAACCGTTTTAAGCAAACGCGGAGTTGAACCTGTAGCAATAATTACAGGATTTCCTGCAAATACGCTGATATCTTTAACCTCATCGTTAAACTTAACCTCAATACCTGCTTTTGCAATTTCGCGTTTGTACCATGCCAGCAAATCACGAAGCTTACCTTTGTAGCTTTCTGCACTTGCAGGAATAAATACACCGCCGAGAACATCGCTCTTTTCGTGGATAATCGGGTTATGACCTCTCTTTTTAAGTACAAGAGCAGATTCCATACCGCCGATACCGCCGCCGATAATATGAACTGTTTTAGGTGTTTTTGCAGGTTTTATGTAATGCTTATTCCACTGCATTGTCTGAGCATTAACAGCACAACGGGATAGGTGTAAACTGTCTGAAAGAGGTTGAGTGTTTGGAGTACCCTCGTATTTACACATAGTAAAACAACCGTTGTGACAGTAGATACATGGACGAATATCTTCTTCACGACCCTCCATAAGTTTTGTAACCCAAGCCTGGTCTGCAAGGAAAGGTCTTGCAAAGCCTGCGCCGTCAATTTTACCCTCTTTAACAGACTGTGCGGCAACTGCAGGATTCATACGGCCTGCACAGATAACGGGAATATCAACAAAGTTTTTAATGTGTTCAACCTCTTTAAGGTTACAGTTTTCTTCCATATAAATAGGAGGATGTGCCCAATACCAGGCATCGTAAGTACCGTTATCGCAGTTAAGGCAGTCGTAACCTGCATCTTGAAGATGTTTAGCGGCAATTTCTGATTCTGCCATATCACGGCCAACCTCAACATAATCTTCACCCGGAAGAGCGCCTTGACGGAAACCTTTGGTCTTTGACTCTACGCTGTAACGGAGAGATACAGGAAAATCGTCACCGCAAACAGCTTTAATGGCTTTAACTATATCTGTTGCAAATCTGTAGCGATTTTCGAGAGAACCGCCGTATTCATCGGTACGCTTATTAACATATTTAAGAGTGAACTGGTCAAGAAGATAACCCTCATGAACAGCGTGAATTTCTACGCCGTCTACACCGGCATCTTTGAGTAGTTTAGCAGTTTTTGCAAATGCATCAACATACTCCTGAATTTCTTTAACCGTAAGAGCCCTTGACGGAGCTTTATCTGACCAGCGATTTGGGGCAGGACTTGCCGTAGCCGTGATTTTATCTAAATTCATAATCGGTTTTGAAAGGGTTTTTAAAACGGGATTTGAATAAAGAGTCTGCATAAGATGGTCAATGGTAAATGAACGGCCGAAGCCTGCGGTAAGCTGAACAAAAAGCTTAGCGCCTGTTTTGTGAAATTCAGGCATCCATTTAGCAAGGTCTTTATACATTTTTTTGTTTTTGTAAAGCCATTGACCTAACATCGGGTTATAAATCGGCTGACAACCGGGAAGAAGAAGTCCTACATTATTCTTTGCAACCTCCATAATAAACTGTGCGCCGACTTTGTCGAAATGGTTAACCTCCATCCAACCGAAAAGGTCTGTACCGCCCATACTTGTAAGAACTATACGGTTTTTGATTTCACAATTACCGATTTTCCAAGGGGTAAACAATGACTCGTATTTTGCGTCCATATAAACACTCCTAAAAAACATTATTTGTTAATTATAATAATAGATTGTTATATTATTGTCAAGTATTGAAAAAGAGAAAAGACCGAAATTTGTCGATACAAAAAGCACGCTGAATGTAAAAAAAAATCAGCGTGCTGTGAGAGTAACAAATATCATTACTTTAAACAAATAAACTTTTCTGTATATTATTTCGGAATTTGGGACTGCCTATGCTGTTAATACTTTTTGAGGCAGTCCCCTTTTATTAAGCTTTAACCTAAAATTTTTGCAAGGTCCTCCTGCAGTTTATCCGTTGGAGTAATATTGAATTCCTCAACCGGCACATCAAATACGCCCCTTGAAACAAATACAAGGATTTAATTTTACATAATTTTCCTTAAATATCAAATACTCTGTTCTTAATCCACCTCAATTGCATCTACGGGACAACTGTCGGCAGCCTCACGAACAGACTCCTCCCGTTCATCTATAATATCATCGCTTGCTTTTGCAGTTTCGCTGTCGGTCATAGAAAAAACCTCGGGACAAATACTTGCACATAAGCCGCAACCTATACAGTTTTCATTAACAAACGCAGTCATAAAAAATTCCTTTCAATTTAATCAGTTTTTTAATATTCTTATACATAACAGTATACCTACGGTTAACCGAATTATTCAAAAAATTGCAGTTTAACTAAATAAAAATCACCTCTAAAAGAAAGTACTTCTCTCAGAGGTAACGGATAATTCTGCAAATTGGAATCCTTATATACAATTTTTGTTCTATCAAAGAAAAACTCGATGTAATACTGTACGTATTACGAGAGGTTTTAACGCAGATAGGGCGAAAATATCGCTTTTTAAACCACATTGTGTTCAACTCTTTTCGGCTATAAAGAACAATCTTGGCATAATTAGAAATACATTTCCGTCATCCAACAGAGAGTACTCTTTATTTATAATCATCTGCAAATCATTTAAGAAATCTTTTTGCTCTTTTTCATCGAGTAAAGCAAGATACGGTCTTAGACCGCTACCCTTATACCATTCGATAACCATTTCTTTGCTTACGACATGATAATAATCGCTCCGCCATATGATTACTTTATTAAACCGCTTTATAAGCGTATTATAATATCCCTCTTGATTAAGATTGTGAAAATTATTGACAGATTTAAGCTTGGTCCATTTTTTATCTATTAAGTTATATAAAATTTTGTAAAAAAGCGATTCGTCAGTAAGAGGAATTTGGACTGCAAATACACCTTTATCATTTAATATTTCATACACCTTGTCAATCAGTTCTTCTTGATTATATATCCAGTGTATACAAGCATTTGAAAAAACCAAATCGAATTTTTGATTAAAATTACGAAGATCGTTCGGTGCGAACCCTTTAACAAAATTAAAATTTTTATGTTCTTCCCGTGCCTTTTCAAGCATATTATCATCGGAATCCAATCCGATTATGGTCGCATTTTTATACTTTTCAAAAAGATATTGGGTACTGTTTCCGGGTCCGCACCCCAAATCCAATATTGTATTAAAGTCACCGTTTAATCGAGATATTAAGTCTGTACACGGCTGTTGCCTTTCATCTGAAAATCTAAGATATTGTATTGAATCCCATGCCATGTTTCATTCCTCCAAATTCCGATTTGTCTTTACAACATTATATCACTTTAATTTTATTCTATCAATAATTAGCCGGTATATAAAACCACTTTTGGCATTGTCTGTTGCTTATTTTAACGGTAATAACTTCAATGATGAAATCAAAATTAAGCAGGCGGACGGCACTGTTAAATCCTTAACACCCAAGCAGGTTGCAGATTTACATTGTCAGAGGTTTTCACATCCACGCTTTGTACATCATATAATATTTTTGGAAGGAGTGGTTATATGTATCGAAAAAACAGGGATGACTGTTTTAAATTACCGGTAACCGATTATGGCCCGAAGCCGTTT
>JBJEPP010000063.1:0-9775 GCA_051881295.1 Acutalibacteraceae bacterium
ACTACCTCACAATAATCGGTTGTGCCTTTTGAATAATCTATATTAGTACCGAACGAAACATAGCCGTGTTCGTCCGGCGGAGAAACCGAGACAATGCTGACTCTCGGTTTTATGTAGTTTTCAATAATTTCTGGAATTTCGTAGAAGTGGGAAGTTGTAAACTCGCTTATACCGCTCGCAATGGCATCACGGCTGCTTTGAGAAGCAAAAAGGCAGTTGTAACTGAAATGTCCTTTCATTTCGGGCCGTTTCCACGGGCAAGAGCCGAAAGTGAGCATATTGATAATCTCAACATTATTAAAGTCGAGGTAATGCTCTGCCATAACATCTTCTATTCCGAGGGGCTCGCCGTGAGCACAGCCTACAACGACCTTATCGTTATCTTTTATAGCTTTTACAGCAACTTCGGCAGTGACTAATTTACTGTTATAAACTTCTTTCCAGTTCATAAAAACTCCTAAAAAACACACATTAAAGCGTTACAGATATAATAACAAAAAAATTTTTTCAAGTCAATAATATTTGGTGAATATTCATTCACTTTTTTGACAAAATTTGTTATAAGATTATATGCAAATGTACAAAATATTTGTTACATTATTGTTAAAATACATAATTTTAATACTAAATATCCGATTTTGGTTAAATAAAAACGGTTGATGACCAATCAGCCGCCAACCGTTTAAAGCCCTATTCTATAATTTCAAGCTCGTTATCCACACGCTCTTTAAAAGCCTCGAAAACAGCTTCGATTAAAGAGTCGTCTTCTATACCTATAAAGTTATCGTAATCAGGGTTGCTTTCGTCAAGCTCTAAAATAGTGACCTGAGTAACATCTTCATCATCTGCAGGGAATAAAACAACATACTTTTTATCTTTGTAAGGTACAACATCAAGAAGTTCAAATTTAACCTCTGCACCATCCTGATCCGTTAATACAATTACATCCTGTTCGTCCATAATATACCTCACTTATTTAGCAAACTGTTAAAACAACTGTTGTTTCATTATTTTAACACATTATTTGTATAAAAACAAGAAGCAGTAAGAATATTATCTCACTACTTCTGAAAAATTTATGTTTCATCAATGAGTTCTTCTTTAAGTTCTTTAGAACGGAAGAAAAATCTGCGTACCGCAAATAAGCCCGCAATACAAGCGATACAAACCGCCATACTCACAGGGTCGCCGTGGTTTAAGATAACCTGACGGGTAATAGCAACAGTCAGCACCTGTAAAATACTTGACGGGGTGGTATCTACAAGCATACGGACAAACTCTAAGCCTACTACTATAGTTAAAATGTTATTCAAATACCCGTAGACATCTGAAATAGAGCTTTTGCCCACTAAAACATCATATATTTCGATACCTAAAGCAACAACAAGAACGCCAACGGTAAAAACCGCAATAACACGCTCTATCCAATGAAGTATTCTGTGAAAAATATGCTCTAACGCGCCGTCAACCTTATTTAATTTGTTTTGTTCGCTCATAATCACACCTCTTTTTAATGATTTTACAATAATCTTTATAATTTGACAATAGTAAAATTTTCTGTATTATAAAATTATAAGATTTCCATCTTCTTCGCAAAAATAACTGTTATAAAATTCTGTTACTGCTTTAATAAGATAATCTGTATCGTCAGCCCCTGCAGTTTCGTAGCTTGAGTGCATACTAAGCTGAGGAAGCCCTACATCTGCCATACGGATACTTACACTGCCTGAGGCTATGTTGCCCAAGGTACTGCCGCCTCTTTGGTCGCTTCGGTTAGAGAAGCATTGAACAGGCACACCGCATTTTTCACAAATCAATTTAAAAACGGCGGATGCAACGGAATCGGTTGCGTAGCTTTGTGAAGCATTCACCTTTACGGCAGGTCCGTTATTTAGTTTAACGAAGTTATCCGAGTCTGTCAATTCAGGGTGATTTGGGTGAACTGCGTGGGCATTATCGGCAGAAATCATAAATGAATTTGCCAATGCACAAAGGTGTTCTTCATCGGATTTACCCAATGAAAAGCTTATGCGTGACAGTATATCTTTTAAAAATGTTGACCCTGCCCCCTGCTTTGTACTGCTGCCTACTTCTTCATTATCGAAACAGCAATAAACATTTACCGATTTATGACTTTCACCGTTCAAAAATCCCTTTAAGGCGGCAAAAGCACACTGTAAATCATCAAGACGGGGTGCAGAAATAAATTCGCCTTTTGCACCCCACTGAGTCGGCGCAGTTCTGTTATATAAGAAAAGTTCGGTTGACGAGATATTCTCTTTTTTTACACCTAACTCTTCACTTATCAAATCGTATAAAAGCTCGGGGTTGTTGCCGTTACAGCTTAAAAGCGGAATAGTATCTACTTGGGCATTATATTTATAACCCTCGTTTATTTCACGGTTAAAGTGAATGGCAACATTGGGAATTAAAACCAAATCTCTGTTAAAGTCAATAAGCTTATTCTCAATAGTATTGCCGTTTTTCAGCGATACTCTACCCGCAAGTGACAGAGGTTTATCAAACCAAGAAGAAAGTATAGCACCGCCGTACCTTTCTGTATTGAGCCTTGTGTAAAGAGAGCCGCCTGACATAACGGGAACCTCCTTTACCTTAAAGCTCGGAGAATCGCTGTGAGACGCGGTTAGGTTAAAACTGTAATTCTCTAAATCTTCGCCCACAGAAAAAGCGATTACAGAAGAGCCGTTGCGGATAACAAAATATTTGCCGCCTGAAGACAGCGACCATTTCTTATTCTCATAAAGTCTTTCAAAGCCTGCATTTTGTAAATAATCGCAAATAGATTTTACAGCGTGAAAACATGTTGGACTGTTATTTATAAACCTGAAAAGCTCGTTATTATTTTGATACATAATAAATACCTCATCTAATGTACTGAACTTATTATAATACATATCCCTTTGAAATACAATGTAATTGACAATTTTTTAGCGGTATGATAATATAATTCAAATCAAATACACGGGGGCAGCAAAATGGCAAAGGAACCGCTTCGCTTCAAAAACGGAAAATTCAAAATACTTCTTATAGGCGATATTCACGAAAAATATGACACAAGCGGTGAAAAAGACCTGTTAAAAATTGAAGATATGCAAAATTTAATAGGTACTGCCGTTGCAGAGCTTAAACCTGATTTAGCAGTATATTTAGGTGACAACTGCACTGCTGATACTACCGAGGAAATGCGTGAAACCATAAGCAGAATTGTAAAACCCGTAGTAAAAGAAAATGTTCCGATGACATTTATTTACGGCAACCATGACCGTGAATGTAATGTATCGCTTAAAACTCAAACGGAGCTTTACAACGAATACGAAAACAGCTATTTTTACAATGCAGACGACAGTATTGCAGGCTACGGCAACCATTATCTTTTATTAAAAAGCGAAAACTCGGATAAAAATATTTTTAATTTGTGGTTTATAGACAGTCTTTCAAGCGGTGAAATTCCTGAAATATCTTACTACGATACGGTACACCAAGACCAAATTGAATGGTACGAAAAAACCGCACAAAAAATAAAAGAAGAGAACGGAGAATTACTCCCTGCCCTGTTATTTCAACACATACCCGTAATTGAAGAATACGAGCTGACAAAAGAGGCTAAGCGGTACCACAGATTATTCAGCGCAGAGCCGCAAATAAAATCACACAACAAACGGTATATCCTAAAAAAGGGTGTTAAAGGTTATATGAGCGAAGCACCCGGATCGCCTGATGCAAACAGCGGTCAGTTCGCTTCTTGGAAAAAAGTCGGAGACATAATAGGTGCATTTTTCGGCCACGACCATTTAAACGACTTTGAGGGAGTAGTTGACGGAATTTATTTAGCACAAAACAAAACCGCAGGTTTCAGACCATACACTGACGGCGGCAGAAGCGGTGTAAGACTTGTAACACTCTACGAAAACAACCTTAAACATTTTGACTCTGAAATGTATCATTTTAAAGATTTCGGTCTTAAAAGCAAAAGCTTAGGGTTTTATGAGAGCCATATTTCCGACAGGCAGGATTTTCAGCTTAAAGTTGCGGGGATTACATTAGGAGCAATCGGTATAATAGGAGCTTTAAGCGGTGTTTTGAACTGGTTGATTAAATGATATAAAAATTATCGGAGCTGTCGCTATGACAGCCCCTACAGTCTGAGCCGTTCTCTTTTGGAGGACGGCTTTGCTATAAATTAAGTATAAATAATATTAAAATGCCACTATACAGAGTTGCCAACTGCAGGCAGCTCTTTTTGTATATTTATCACCTTGAAAATACCAATATTTGTATAGTATTATTCTATTGAAATAATTGTTAGTAATATTATGGAAATTTTATTGGAGAAAAAAGTTATGAAAAAAGCCACGAAGATATTATCATTCATATTATCCGTGCTGATGCTTTTCAGCGTATTCTCGGCGGCAACCCCTGTTTTTGCGGCGGAGGTAAATGAGCTAACAAGTGAAAGTGCAGAAAATGAAGATATTGATGTTTCGGAAGAAATCGGTGAAGATACCGAAGAAACCGGACAAGCTGAAATTATTTCGGAAATTACTGATATGCGTACAGAGTATACAAAATATTTCAGAATGTCAGACGGTTCATATATGGCTGCACAGTATGCACAGCCTGTTCATTATGAAGAAAACGGTGAGTGGAAAGAATATGACTATTCAATAACCGAAAAAGAAAATTCAGAAAAAACCGAATTCGTAATTGAAAACTCTGACAGTGATATATCATTCCCCGAAGAATTCAAAGAGGACGGCTCTGCACAAATAGAGGTTTCTGCAAGAGATTACGAAATTAAATTTTCACCTGTAACAGAAAACAGATTTTTTAAAAAGTCAAAGGGTGAAGTTAAAGAATATAAAAAATTAAAGTCCAATAAAATAATAGAAGAATTTACACAAGAAGCGTCTGTTGACGAAAGCGCCGATAAAAATTCTGAAAAGCTGAAAATTGATAATCAAAAGAGTGCAATTGCATATAAAGAAATCTACAACGATGTAGATTTAGAATACGAGATTTCATCAAACCAAATCAAAGAAAGTATAGTTTTAAACAGTAAGCAAGAAAAAAATAAATTTGAATTTGTTGTTGATACGGACGGACTTTTCCCTAAAAAAGAAGCTGACGGCTCAATCACCCTTTATGCCGATAAAGAATGTACCGAAGCAGTTTCATCTATTGTTGCACCGTATATGTATGACGCCGGCGGCGAATACTCTTATGATGTTGAAATGGATATAAAAGACAAAAACGGCGTATACATTTTAACAGTTAAAGCATCAAACAATTGGTTAAATGACAACGAAAGAGAATACCCTGTAGTTATTGACCCAACAATTATTCTTGATGTGGGCAGAGCAAAAACTTATGACTGCTATGTGGATAACAGCCAGGCGAGTACATCTTTTCCGTATGATTACTTTCTTTATGCCGGTTACAACTGTTTGGGCAAAACAAGAACATTCATTAAGTTTGATTTACCCGAACTCCCCGATAACTGTGCAGTTATTGAAAAAGCAAGCATCGGATTTTGTCAGTATTCCGCCGATTTAGGAGACGGCTCTGACGGGTACCTTAACATATATAATGTAACATCTGCTTGGGAAAATGACAGAACAGTTACATGGAATGCACAGCCTACCTACGACAGTAAGGTTATAGATTACTGTGAATTTAAAAGTGCAGCCGGCGCAGAGTATGCTTTTGATATTACAAAAAGTGTAAAAGCGTGGTATGAGGGGGCTGAAAACTACGGCTTAATGTTAAAATCGGCAGACGAGTCAAAGACAAAAAAAACACAGCTTTATTCTGCTGAAAACCAAAGTGATAATACATACCCTGTAATTCGAATAACATACAGAAACAACAAAGGTCTTGAAAACCATTGGAGCTATTCAAGTTATTCTAACGATACAGCAGGCGCGGCATATATTAACGATTACACAGGTAATCTTGTTTATGAGCTGCCTATTCTTTCAAGTATAAGCGAAATTATGCCTTTGAAGCTTAAGGCTTATTACAACGGTTATTGTGCAAATACAAAATTCTGTGCAGGCAAAAGCGGTTCGTCAAAAACCACATCCGGCAAAGGCTTCAGGTTAAATATTCAGCAAACTGTCTTACCGTCATCAAAATACGGCTTAAAGGATACGGCTGCAGAAGATTTCCCTTATGTTTATACCGATGCAGACGGCACAGAACACTATATTAAAAAAACAACCGAAAATGACTCGACTGTTTATAAAGACGAGGACGGTTTAGGCTTAACCCTTATTACGGCAAGCAGCGGAAGTTACAAATACCGCATAACAGATAAAAACGGCAATAAATGGTATTTTAATGACCAGGGCAACCTTTTCTGTCAAAAAGACAGTAACAATAATGAAATAAGAGTATATTTTAAAGCCGCCGCCTCCAATTTTTCTGCTAACCAGGTAATTGATTACATCGTAGACGGCGCAGGTCACAAATTTACATTTGATTACTACACAACCGACGGGTTAAATAACGGTTATATCAAAACCATTACCGACAATGCCGGACGGGTTACAACATTTACAACATCTTCGGGTCTTTTAAGAAAAATTAAATATTCAGACAACACTTACACAGAAATTCATTATTGCTGTGAAAGCACAAATACAGAAACAGATGAGGGCTTAATCGACTATGTTCAGGGCTTCAACGGTTATGCGCTTAACTTTGATTATACCTCAAAGTCAACAGGCAGAAGAGTTGCGGCAGTTAAAGAATACGGCAGAAATGCTTCTGGTACTAATGTTAAAGGTCAAACGGTAACCTTTGACAGAACTGCTTACAACAAAACAGTAATAAGAAGCGCAGGAGCTGACGGTTATCATTATGAAGAAGATAACGAAAAAGGCGCTGACGATATTATTACAACATTACAGTTTGACAATAGCGGCAGAACAACATCTCAGCAGTTAAGCTACGGTTCAGGCGGAGAGATAGGCGCAGGCAGCTATAGCTACAATTCGGGTTCTTCAACGCTTGGCTCGGCAAATAAGGTTAGTTCAAGCGCTTCATTAGGTAAAAACTCAGTAAATCTTTTATACAACGGCAATGCAGAAACTACTTCGAGCTGGTCTCAGGGTGCAAGCGATACGGTAACAACCGCAAAAGGGAATTCTTCTGTTTGCTATATGGGTAATAAGTCGCTGAGTATCACAAATACAGCATTCAGCGGCAAGGGTGTAAGCTATTACGGTCAAGTACTCAATAATCCTACCGTAGGCAATACTTACACATTCTCATCTTATGTAAGAGCAGACTCATTAACCGAGATATATAATACCGAAAATAAAGGTGCATATATTCAGCTGACTGCATACAACAGCAGCAATACTGCTATTGATGTAAAGTATTCCGAAAGAATAACCGCAAAAACAGATACGGCAATCAATAACGGCTGGCGTAGGTTAACCGTAAGTATAACAATTCCGGCAAATACCACGTCGTTAAAGGCATATTTATGTTTAAGAGATATGACCGGTACTGTTTACTTTGACTGTATGCAGCTTGAATTGGGCAGCTCGGTTAACAGCTACAATATGCTTGAAAACGGCAGTTTTGAAAAACATTCTTCAAACTCACCAACCTCTTGGGAAAATGCAGGAGACTTTACCGTTACAACAAACAGCAGTGGAGCGGTTATAGACGGTAGTTCAGATGTTTCTCACAAACAAGGCTCCCGTTCTTTAAGAATCGACGGTAACGCACTTGAAAGCAAGGGTATGAAGCAGACTGTTGCTGTAAAACCCAATTCAAAAGATACATATATTGTAAGCGGTTGGGCTAACGGCTATGCAGTTAACGACAGTTGGCACAACAATAATACTAAATTTGAAATTGCGGTAAGAGTAGTATATACACGCACTAAGACTTCAGACGGTACAACCTCAACCGTTATGCAGTATAAGAAATCTGCTGTGTTCAACACAACAATTTCAGGCTGGCAATATTCATCAAGCGCCTTTTCGCTGAAATATACAAGCCCCGAAAGCGGATACACCTATACTCCGACAGCAATAATTGTTATACCGAGATATTGCTATCAAGAAAACTATGCATATTTTGACCATATTCAGCTTATAAAAGATGTAGCTCAAACATATACTTACGACAAAGAGGGTAACCTTATTTCGACATCTTCTAACCCTGAACAAGAAGTAAATGCAAAGTATGACGATAACAATGATTTAACATCATATACCGATACCGCAGGTTATAAATCTACAGCAACTTATGACAATAATCACAATCTGTTAACTACAACATCGGCTAAGGGTATTGTAACAAGTAATGAATATAACGGGAACGGTTTAATTACTGCTACAGAAATTAAAAACAGCAGTAATACAGCCTCTATTAAAACCTCAAAGGAATATTACGGAGAAAATACAGATAAAGGCATAAAAGCCAATGCATATACAAGGTATGTGTACGATGAAAACGGCTATAAAACTAAATATGAATGTGCATGGGCAACCGGTATTAAAAAAAAGGTAATATATGCAAACGGCGCCGAAACCTTATACGGTTACGATAACCAAGCATATAATGAAGACGCGGTAAAAAGCAGATTAACAAGTATTACAAGCGAGGGCACTGTAGTGAATTATGCTTATGTAACAAAAAGCGGTGTTGCAAGCGACAGAATTTCAAGCATTACCTATACAGGCACAGCCGCCGGTTCACCGAGCGAAAATTACAGCTTTTCTTATGACAGTTACGGCAATGTAACAAAAACAAAGGTAGGCAGTCAGGCGCTTTCTACTGATACATATGCTGCCAAAAACGGAGCGTTAACCGAAACAACCTACGGTAACGGAGATAAAAGAAAGTATAACTACAATAATTTAGGTCTTCAATCTTCAATAGTTACTGTAAATGACGGCGTGAGCAAAACAAGCTATTCGTGGAAATACAATAACTCCGGTACCGCAATGTATCATCGGGATTATGAAAACAACCTAAAGTATTTATACGATTACGATTCTTTAGGCCGCTTAATCCGTCAGGAGCTTCAAACTAACGATACATCATCACATGTAGGTTCAACCGAGTTTTCTTATGATGTACGCAACAATTTAACAAAAGTAGCATTTGGAATAGACGGCTACACTGCCGTTGACGCATATTTGTATTCAAAAAATTCTGGTGCGGAAAATGCAGAAGCCTATGCTAAAGATAACCTGATATCCCGTTACAAAATTGCCGGCTCAAGCACAAGAGTTGTAGATTATAAATACGACGGACTTAACAGATTGGTGGAGAAAAAGCTTACAACAAACACACCTGTTTATACCAAATACTCTTACAGAACTTCTGCACGCGGAGACGGTTTCAAAACAACTCAAATAGCTGCTGAAACTCTTGACAACACCCAGTATATATACTATTATGACAATATGGGCAACATAGAAAAAATTAAAAAAGGTAATGCTGCCTATAGAGATTATACCTACGATAATAAAAATCAGCTTTTAAGAGAAGTTAATGCTACAACGGGTGTTACATATAACTACAGCTACGACTGTTTAGGTAACATAATAAGCAAAACAGAAACAACAGAGGATGGTGTAAAAACCGTAAACTACACCTACGGAAACGACGGTAAAACCGGTTGGAACAACCTTTTAACAGGTGTGGATTCAAACGGTGACGGAACACTTTCAGCCGAGGAAACTATCAGCTATGACCAAATCGGCAACCCGACAAGCTACCTCGGTGC
>JBJEPP010000064.1:0-35822 GCA_051881295.1 Acutalibacteraceae bacterium
ACAAAGCCTAATAAACAAATTCAATAAATAAACCAAAACAGATAGTAAATTCAAACATTCCGAAATTTGAATTACTATCTGTTTAATTTTATTTTGTTAGAAAAGTAAAGTTAATTTTATCTCTGCAAGCACATTAAATTGTGCCGCAGGCACTGTGCTTGCACCGAAATTTTTCATTTTTCATTATTCGTTTTTCATTTGGCTTGCGACAGCCGCTATTAGCTATTAGCTGTTAGCTGAAAAATCGTTCACCGCTAACAGCTTAAAGCGTAGCAAACATAACCGCCTTAATTGTATGCATTCTGTTTTCTGCTTCCCTGAATACTACCGACTGTTCGCTTTCGAAAACTTCGTCTGTAACCTCCATAGCGTCTCTGTCAAACTTTTCGCACATACGCTTGCCGATTTCTGTCTTTTTATCGTGATATGCAGGTAAGCAGTGCATAAATATTGCGTTCTCATCTGCATTTTTCATAAGTGCAGAATTAACCTGATACGGTGCTAAATCGTTAATTCTTTCTGCCCAGACAAACTCAGGCTCGCCCATAGAAACCCAAACATCTGTGTAAATTATATTTGCATTTTTGGTGGCTTTCATTGGGTCAACTTCAAATGAGAGTTTTGCTCCGCTTTCTTTTGCAATCTTTTTACACTCGTCAACAAGTACAGAATCGGGAAAATACTTTTCAGGTGCGCAAGCGGTAAAGTTAATACCCATTTTAGCACAGCCTACCATAAGCGAATTGCCCATATTATAACGAGCGTCACCCATATAAACAAAGTTCAAGCCTTTAAGCGTGCCGAACTTTTCTTTAATTGTCAAAAAGTCCGCTAATATTTGTGTAGGGTGAAATTCGTTAGTTAAGCCGTTCCACACAGGTACGGTTGAATATTTTGCAAGCTCTTCAACAATTTCCTGACCGTAGCCGCGGTACTCGATACCGTCATACATAGAGCAAAGCACTCTTGCCGTATCTGCAATGGTTTCTTTTCGTCCGATTTGAGAAGCGGTAGGGTCAAGGTAGGTTACGCCCATACCTAAATCTCTTGCGGCAACTTCAAAGCTGCAACGGGTTCTTGTGCTTGTTTTTTCAAATATAAGGGCAATGTTTTTGCCTTTTAAAATGTCGTGAGGAACATTATTTTTCTTTTTATTTTTAAGGTCGGCGGCTAAATTGATTAAATAATCAATTTCTTCGCTTGAATAATCAAGAAGCTTTAAAAAATCTCTGCCTTGTAAATTCATTTTTTATACCTCGCACGCTTTTTTTATAACTGCTACTGCTTTTTCTAAATCTTCCATAGGAATATTTAAAGGCGGTAAAAGTCTGACTTTTGTTTTTGCTTTTATTGGCAATACACCGTTTTCTCTGCACTCTGCTAAAATATCGTTAACATCACGCTCGGTTTCAATTCCCAGCATTAAGCCGAGACCCGTAATGCTTTTAACACCTTTTGCAGAGCCTAATTCTTTACATATATACTGACTTCTCTCTTCTACACCTTGTAAAAATTCATCAGTCATTCGCCCGATTATGCTGACCGCACCCGCACACGCAACAGGGTTGCCGCCGAATGTTGAGCCGTGAGTACCGGGAGTGTAGGTGTTTGCTGTTTTCTCAAAGAACATAGTTGCGCCAAGGGGTAAACCGCCGCCTATACCTTTTGCGGTAGATACAATATCGGGCTTAATGCCGTATTTCATATATCCGTATAAAGCGCCTGTTCTGCCGTTGCCTGTTTGAACCTCGTCTGCAATTAAAAGAACATTGTATTTTTCTGCAAGGACAGAAAGCCCCGACACAAATTCTTGTGAAAGCGGCACTACTCCGCCCTCGCCCTGAATAGTTTCAAACATAATTCCTGCAACATTTTCTTCTTTTAAAAAGCTTTCTACAGCTTCTAAATCCCCTGCTTCTGCATAAAGAAAGCCCTCGGTTAAAGGCATAAAATCTTTATGAAAAGACTCCTGACCTGTTGCGGCAAGAGTAGTAATTGTTCTGCCGTGAAAGCTGTTTACAAGAGTTATAATCTTATTATATTCCGCACCTTTATTGTCATACGCCCATTTTCTCGCACATTTTATTGCGCACTCGTTAGCCTCTGCGCCCGAGTTAGAAAAAAACACCTTTTCAGCGCCTGTTTTGTTGCAAAGAAGCTCTGCTAATTTTACACAAGGCTCTGAATAATAAAGGTTTGATGTATGCTGAAGAGTGTTAAGCTGTTTTGTAACAGCCGCAACCCACTCACTGTCGCAGGTACCCATTGCACTAACCCCTATGCCTGTACCCATATCTATATATTCTTTACCCTTTGAATCATAAAGCTTAGAGCCTTTACCGCTGACTATTTCAACAGGAAAACGGGCATAAGTATTTGCAACATACTGTTTATCAAGCTCTGTAATACTCATTCTTTCATCTCCTCAACTACCATAGTGCCGGCACCCTCATCAGTAAGCATTTCAAGAAGAATTGCGTGAGGCACTCTGCCGTCAAGAATAATTACTTTATGAACGCCTTTTTTAATAGCGTCTATACAACATTCGACTTTTGGAATCATACCGCCCGAAACGGTGCCGTCTTCAAAAAGCTTTCTTGCGCCTTTAATATCTATGCACTTAATAATAGAATCTTCATCGTTTATATCTCTTAAAATGCCGGGTATATCGGTCATTGTAATAAGTCGCTCTGCACCTAAAGCGCCTGCTATATATGCGGCGGCAGTATCGGCATTTATATTATATGCATTGCCGTCAAAATCACAGCCTACAGTTGATACAACCGGAATATAGTGGCGGTCTAAAAGGTCAAGAATAGGTTGAACATTAACCTTTGTAATTTCACCTACAAAACCCAGTCTTTCATCTTTTACCTCTGCTTCAATAAGGTGAGCGTCTATACCCGAAATACCCACTGCCCTGCCGCCGTGACCGCCTAAAAGGTTTACAAGCTGTTTATTGATTTTGCCTGCTAAAACCATTTGAACAATCTCGGCAGTTTCTTTATCGGTAACGCGAAGTCCGTCTACCCACTGACTTTCTTTACCTACTCTTTTAAGCATATCTGAAATTTCAGGTCCGCCCCCGTGAACAAGAACAGGCTTTACACCGATAAGAGAAAGAAGAACAATATCCTCCATAACCTGTTGTTTAAGGGTTTCGCTTACCATAGCGTTGCCGCCGTATTTAATTACAATTATCTTTTGATGATATTTTTGTATGTAAGGGAGTGCCTGAGTAATGACCTCTGCACGCTGTAAATTTGAAATATCCATATTATCAAGTCCTGTAATCGCCGTTTATTTTTACATATTCATAAGTTAAATCGCAACCCCAGGCGGTGCTTTCGGCATTGCCCGAATTGAGTTCAACATTTATTGTAATTTCGTTTTCCGATAAAATCTCTTTTGCCTTTTCTTCTGAAAATTCAATGCCTGCACCGTTTACACAAACAGGAATTGTGCCTTTTGAAGAGGTGAAAGAAACATCTATCTTGTTAACATCTACATCTGCACCGCTGTAGCCTATAGCGCAAAGCACCCTGCCCCAGTTAGCGTCTGCACCGAACATAGCGGCTTTTGTAAGGCTACTGCAAATAACACTTTTTGCAACTGCCTTTGCAATACAGAGAGTTTCGGCACCTGTAACTTTACATTCTAAAAGCTTTGTAGCACCCTCGCCGTCACCCGCAATTTTTCTGCAAAGGTCAACGGTTACTGTATTGAGGGCTTTCATAAATACGCCGAAGTCCTCGCCCTCGTCTGTAATTTCTTTATTGCCTGCCATACCGTTTGCAAGAACCGTTACCATATCGTTAGTTGATGTGTCGCCGTCTACGCTAACCATATTAAAGGTATTTTGAATATCCCCCGAAAGAGCTTTTTGGAGCATTTGGGAAGATATAGCACAGTCGGTAGTAATAAACACAAGCATTGTTGCCATATTAGGGTGAATCATACCCGACCCTTTTGCAACACCGCCGATTTTACACTCAACACCGCCTACATTAAAAGAAACGGCAACTTGCTTTAACTTAGTATCGGTAGTCATAATGCCCTCTGCCGCTTCGGCGCTGTTGTTGCCGAGAGAGGCTTTAAGGTCGTTTATGGAATTTTTTATAGGTGTAATATCAAGGGGCTGACCTATAACGCCAGTAGACGCTACTATAACATCCTCAGGGCTGATGCCTAAAGCCATGCCCGCAAATTCACCCATTTCACGGGCTATTTCTAAGCCGTTTGCATTGCATGTGTTCGCGTTACCGCTGTTGCAAATAACCGCCTGAGCTTTACCGTCCGCTAAATTCATTTTATTTAAAACGATGGGAGCACCTTTTACAAGGTTAGTTGTGTAAACCGCCGCAGCGTTTGCCTTTTTTTCGCTGAAAATAAGAGATAAATCTCTTTTTGATTTGTTTTTTCTTATACCGCAGTGAACACCGCCTGCGGTAAAACCCTTTGGAGCGCAAATGCCCCCTTCAATAATCTTCATTTTTATATCTCCGTTATATATCAAGACCTGTAGTTTCTTCATTTTCTAAAACAATATTTAAGCACTGAACTGCCGCACCTGACGCGCCCTTGCCTAAATTATTGTATCGGGCGGTAAGAAGAATTCTTTCCTCATTGCCGAAAACCGAAATAATCATACTGTCTTTATCTGCTAAAAGTCCTGCCGAAATAAAGCCGTTTTCACTAAGCTCGTCACAGAATTTTACAATTTCGCCGTTGTATTTTTCTTTGTAAATTTCTTTGATTTTGTTAATATCAAAGCCATTTTTTAAATCACTTTTAAATAATGGAACGGTAACCTCCATACCCGAATAAAAGTCGCCTACTACCGGGCAAAATACAGGGGCATTTTTTATACCCGTTATTTTAACCATTTCTTTTAAGTGCTTGTGGTTTTGAGTTAAACCGTACTGACGGGGTGCGCCTAAAAGCTCATCGGGCTCTTCCTCGTATTCGGCAATCATTTTTTTGCCGCCCCCGCTGTAGCCTGTAAGAGAAAAGCAAGAGAGGTTGATATTTTCGTCTATTGCACCTGCTTCTATAAGAGGATAAACTAAAGAAATAAATCCGCTTGCGTGACAGCCCGGCACGGCAATTCGTTTAGAATTTTTTATTTTTTCACGGTGTGCGGTTGACAGTTCGGGGAAGCCGTAAGCCCAATCGTCTAAAGTGCGGTGTGCGGTTGAAGTATCTATAACAACCGTCTTGTCATTTTCTATTAAAGAAACGGACTCTCTTGCCGCATCGTCAGGTAAACAAAGAAACGCAACATCTGCGCTGTTTAACGCTTCTTTACGGGCGTTAATATCTTTTCTTTTATCGTCTGAAAGAGTGATAAGCTCTATACCCTTAAATTCTGCAAGACGCTCGTAAATGCGAAGCCCCGTAGTACCCGCTTTGCCGTCAATAAATACTTTTTTTGTCATTCAAAAACACCTTAACGCTTTCAATTTGCTTTTTAACAGAGTCGTAACCCGTAGAGCCTGCCGAAATTCTTGTTTTAATACAATTTTCAAGAGAAATCTCATTAAATAAATCTTCTCCGAATAAATCGCTGTGGGCTCTGTATTCTTCTAAAGTAAGAGTTTCTAAAACCTTATTTTTCTCTATACACTCTGCAACGGTCTGACCTACTATTTTATAGGCAGTTCTGAAAGGCATACCTTTTTTAACAAGGTAATCTGCAAGGTCCGTTGCATTTATAAAGCCTTTTTGTGCGGCAGAATACATATTTTCTTTTAAAACTTTCATTGTAGAAATCATGGGAGCGAATATGCTCAGGCATTTCTCAACCGTTTCAATGCTGTCAAAAACAGCCTCTTTATCCTCTTGCATATCTTTGTTGTATGCAAGGGGAATACCTTTTAATGTGGTGAGAAGTGCAAAAAGGTCGCCGTAAACTCTGCCTGTTTTACCTCTTACAAGCTCTGCCATATCGGGATTTTTCTTTTGGGGCATAATACTGCTGCCTGTTGTGTATGAATCGTCAAGCTCAATAAACTTAAACTCCCAAGAGCTCCACAAAATAACCTCTTCCGAAAATCTTGAAAGGTGCATCATAATAATTGCAAAAGCGCTCATAAGCTCTACACAGAAATCCCTATCCGATACGCCGTCTATACTGTTTTCGCAAATACCGTAAAAGCCTAATTTTTCTGCCTCAAAGTATCTGTCGGTATTATATGTAGTGCCTGAAAGAGCGCAAGAGCCTATCGGCGAGTAGTTCATTCTTTTAACCGCGTCATTGAGTCTGCCCGCGTCACGGATAAACATTTGGGCATAAGCTAAAAGATGATGAGCAAATGTAACAGGCTGAGCCCTCTGTAAATGAGTGTAGCCCGGCATAATGGCGTCCTGAGCTTCCTCTGCCTTTTCTACAATGGCTTCTAAAAGACTGTAAAGCAAATCGTTTACTTTTTTTGCTTCGTCACGAAGATACAGACGGACATCAAGCGCTACCTGATCGTTACGGCTTCGGGCCGTGTGAAGCCGTTTACCTACATCGCCTTTACGGGATGTAAGCTCGCTTTCAATAAACATGTGAATATCTTCGGCATCGCTGTCAAAGGTCAGCTTGCCGCTTTCAATATCCGCTAAAATGCCTGTAAGACCGTCTATTATTTCTTCGCTGTCGCTCTCGCTGATAATTCCTTGCTTTGCCAGCATTTCTGCATGGGCAATAGAGCCGCCTATATCCTGACGGAACATTTTGCAATCGAAATGCAACGATGAATTAAAGTCATCGGCCTCTTTATCAAGCGCTTTAGTGAATCTGCCTGCCCACATTTTATCCATAGTTTTTACCCTTTCAAAAAAACTACTTATGCACACTCACCCTTTGGCGAGTGTGCAACAGTAACTTATTATTTGAATTATTTTTCCAAACCGTTTTTCTCTTTCATTTTTGCCATAACCTTAATTGGAAGACCGTAAAGGTTAATAAAGCCTGCTGAATCTTTTTGGTCGTAAACCTCGTCTTCATCAAATGTTGCGATTTCGGGGTCATAAAGAGAATACGGTGAGCATACGCCTGCGTTAATCATATTACCTTTGTAAAGCTTAAGCTTAACATCGCCTGTAACTGTTTCCTGAGTTGTTTTAACAAATGAAAGAATAGCTTTAACAAGCGGTGTGTACCATTGAGCGTTGTAAACAAGCTCTGCAAGTTTTTGAGCAACAAGAGCTTTGTAGTGAGCTGTTTCTTTATCAAGACATATTGTTTCAAGAACTGTGTGCGCCTTGTAAAGGATAGCGCCGCCCGGAGTTTCGTATACGCCGCGGCATTTCATACCTACAAGCCTGTTTTCAACAATGTCAAGAAGACCGATACCGTTTGCACCGCCAAGCTCATTAAGCTTTGTGACAAGCTCTACTGCACCCATTTCAACACCGTCAATAGCAGTAGGAACGCCTTTTTCAAAGTGAATTGTAACATAAGTCGGTTTGTCAGGCGCCATTTCGGGAGAAACGCCCATTTCCAAAAAGCCCTCCTTATTGTAAAGAGGTTCATTCATCGGGTCTTCAAGGTCAAGACCTTCGTGTGAAAGGTGCCAGATGTTTTTATCTTTAGAATAGTTTGTTTCTCTGTTTATTTTAAGAGGAACATTATGAGCCTCCGCATAAGCGATTTCTTCTTCACGGGATTTTAAATCCCACTCTCTCCAAGGAGCAATAATAGGCATATCGGGAGCAAACGCTTTAATAGCAAGCTCAAATCTCACCTGGTCGTTACCTTTACCTGTACAGCCGTGGCAGATAGCGTCTGCACCCTCTGCAACAGCAATTTCTGCAATTCTTTTAGCAATAGGAGGACGGGCAAAAGCAGTACCTAAAAGGTATTCTTCATAAACGGCGCCTGCCTGAACGCAAGGAAAAACATAATCTTCAAGGAATTCCTTTGTTAAATCTTCTATATAGATTTTTGACGCGCCTGTAGCAATGGCTTTTTCTTCAAGACCCTCAAGCTCAGACGCCTGACCGACATTACCCGAAACCGCGATTACTTCACAGTTATTATAATTTTCTTTAAGCCAAGGAATAATGATTGATGTGTCAAGTCCGCCTGAATAAGCTAAAACCACTTTTTTAATTTTTGATTTATCCATTTTAAATCCTCCAATTGTTTGGGAAATACATTCCCGTAAAAATATTCATTTAACATGTATAATAATACATCTTTCATTTAGAAATGTCAACCTTTTTATGCAATTAAATTCAATTATGGCAATTTCGTACTATTTGCCCTAAAACAATGGTTTTTCAACCTATTTTTTGTACAAATTTTAATTTGTTTTTATATTTTTTATTATTTATTCGTTGTTTTATGCCGTTTCGTTTATTCATGGCTATGCATATTATTTGCATTTTTATACATTTATTCACTAAAAATGCATATATCGTACCCTCAGACCGTACTAAATGTTCCGTCAGCAAAAATAAAGGTATATAAAAAGACTTACTCAACAAATTGAGCAAGTCTTTTATAAGCTGTTTAATAAGAATTTAATCAGAAAACATATACTATAATATCTCTTCTGCCCCACTGAACACATTGTGACTCGGAGTTCATAAATAAGTCAATTGTCCAGTCCACATCGTAAATATAGCTGCCTGTATCTGCCGCGATGCAGTAGCCGTAAACATATTTGCCGTCAGCAGAAACAATATACATTTCAGTACCGTAAGGAATCTCTTTTGGGTCAACGGCTACATAGCCTGTTTGCGCTCTTTTACCGGTTGAGGTGGTACCGCCCGGAATACAGTATGCTGTGGCTTTAGCATTTATTACCGATTTATAGTTGGTGGGAATACCGTCTTTACCTACATTGATGTATGACGGAACAGCCATCTCACTAATCGGGGTGCCTATAGGAAGTGTTTTCGGCACATATTGAACCTTTGTGCCGACCTGAACAAGAGCATTTGTAGCCTCTGCCAACACTTTTTCTGTTTTAACCTCAGATGTTTGAAGCTTGCCGTTTACATAAACATCTTCGTAAACAACTTCTTTTTCACCGTTTTTACCTTTTTGTAAGGTTCTTTCGGTATTTTTTGAAAGAGAGTCCGTATATGTGTACTCTGTTTCGTAAGGAATAGCTTCTTTCTCTGTACGGGATTTTGTGGCTACTCTGTACACGGAAATTGTCATTCCGTCCTTTAAGATTTCTGTTATTTCAGGCTTTGTGTAATCCTCTTCACCCAGTTCGTAACCTAATACGCTGAGCGCGTCTGCTACCGTTTCGCCCGAAACAGTCTTTTTAACCTTTTTACCGTCTGCCTTAACAGTTACGGTGAAAACATCATAAATTTTAATATACATTCCCTCAGAAAGAAATTCGTCTTCGCTGTAATTAAAAGCAGAATTTTCTTTAGGTGAGAAGCCGGATTTTTCAACAGCATCTGCTACCGTACCTGAAGAATAAACTTCTTTTACCAAGCCGTCAAAGTTTTGTACCGTAACTTTAACGCCGCGGGTAATAAAAATTGCGCTACCGTCTTCGCCGTCAAAATTTTTGAAGCTGACTCTATCGCCTTTTTCTTCGTTAATTTCGACACCTGCACTTTTTAAAACCGATTCACCGTCCTGTAAAGCGGTTTTGTAAACGATAACATTTTCTCCGTCATAAATTGTAACATCGTACATCATTGGCGGAATGGCGAACGCAGTAACTGATACAAAGAACAGTAAAGCAAACATTAAAAGGGCTACCCTTTTAAGCGGATTGCAAACTGCAACATCGCCTATTTGTCTGAATGTCATGGTATAATCTCCTTAGAAAGTAACTTTTACGGATAACCGAAACCTTTTATCCTTTCAATCAGGTTTTTAAAAAAGTTACCGTTGTAGGCGATTTTGTTCGCAATAAAGAACTGAAACTCTGTCACCGTTTTCAATCCGATACTGCCAGCAAACACGCCGATTTCCTATGGCATTAGGTATTATAACCAACTTTTCTCAAAAGTCAAATTCGTTAGGTTGTTCATTTTGTTGAATTTGACCAAAGGTTTTGAACAGCCTCCGTCATTTACTAACACAAATGTATTATTTTGTCGAAAAATCGACAAACCAATTACAAGTTATTTTGTTACAAGTGTAGAAATTACAAACTGTAACATTTAGGGGGGTGTTTTCAGGTTATTTCTTTCAATTTGTAATTTTTTTGGAAAAAGTTGGACAAAATGTTTAATATGATGTATTATAAATAGTATAACATACATGAAAAGCACCTCTGCCATTTGAAAAAAACATTGAGCGTACTAAATATTAACCCTCGGTTTTTCTTTTTACCGTGCTTTTTCATTTCTTACAAGAGGAATTTATATGAAAATAAACCTACCGCAAAATGTAAGCTTTATAATTTCACAGCTTCAAAATTCAGGATTCGAGGCTTTTGCCGTGGGCGGTGCCGTACGGGACAGCGTTATGGGACTTAACCCCGGTGATTGGGATATTACAACATCTGCCTTTCCCGAAGAAACAAAAGCTGTTTTTAATGATTACAGGATTATAGATACGGGAATAAAACACGGCACCGTTACATTGCTTATAGATGACGAACCTTTTGAGATTACAACCTTTAGAATTGACGGTGAATATAACGATAACCGTCACCCGAAGCGCGTTACATTCACGAGAAGCTTAGAAGAGGACCTTAAAAGGCGGGATTTTACCATAAACGCTCTCGCCTACAATGACAAAACAGGTCTTACGGATTTGTTTAACGGACAAAAGGATATATGTAACAATATAGTAAAAACCGTTGGCGACCCCGACAAACGCTTTAACGAGGACGGACTCAGAATTATGAGGGCTTTGAGATTTTCCTCTGTGCTGGGATTCGAAATAGAAGAAAACACTCAAAAATCAATTCATAAAAACAAAGCTTTACTTAAGAATATTTCAGTTGAAAGAATAAGCGTTGAACTGACAAAGCTTCTTTGCGGTAAAAATGTATTTAATGTGCTTATGGAGTACCCCGATGTGCTTTCGGTGGCAGTACCCGAAATATCCCCTGCCGTAAACTTTAAACAATACGGTAAAAAGCACGCCTACGATGTTTGGGAGCATATTTGCCACACTGTAGACACTATTCCAAATGATAAAATTCTTCGTCTTACTATGTTTTTACACGATCTTGGCAAAGTGCCTACTCATAAAATAAACGAGAACGGCGACAGCACCTTTAAAAATCACGCTGCGGTAGGCGGAGAAATGGCAAAAGATATTCTTACAAGGTTAAAATTTGATAAAAAGACCGTAAACAGAGTTTCGTTTTTAGTAAGCTGCCACGATTTTGAACCTTGCGAGAGCAAAACGGAATTAAAAAAACAGTTAAAAACAAAAACACCCGATGATATTCGCACCTTGCTGATAATCAAAAAGAGCGACCGCGGTGCTTTAAGCGAAGATTACAGGGATATTTCAGAAGGCACAAAGAAAAATCTTTTATGGCTTCAAGAAATACAAGACAACAACGAATGCTGCACAATATCTCAATTAGCGGTTACGGGCAACGATTTAATAAAAAAAGGTATTACGGGTCAAGAAGTGGGTAACACTCTGAATAGGCTTTTAGACGCCGTAATCGAAGGCAAGGTACAAAACAGTAAAGACGATTTATTGACGCTTGTAAATTGAACTTTATATATTATATATATTTACATATTATATATAATAGTATAGAAATATTATGAAAGCACTGTATACATCATCGAATAAGGTAAATATAAACTTGACTTAAAGAATGAATAAGTCTATAATTGTTACTTGAAATGTTTTATAAATCAAGGAGTTGGAAAAATGAGCAAAAAGCCGTATTATATTACAACTGCTATTGCATACACATCTCGCAAACCGCACATCGGTAACTCTTACGAAATCGTTCTCTCCGATGCGTTAGCAAGATTCAAACGCTTAGAGGGTTATGATGTACTGTTCCAAACAGGTACAGATGAGCACGGTCAAAAAATCGAGGAGTATGCAGCTGCGGCAGGTGTTTCACCTAAAGAATATGTTGACAAGGTTGCAGGCGAAATAAAAGATATTTGCGACTGCCTTAACACAACCTACGATAAATTTATTCGTACTACAGATGATTACCACGAAAAGGCTGTTCAAAAAATCTTTAAAAAGCTTTATGACCAAGGGGATATTTACAAAAGCGAATACGAGGGCTGGTACTGTGTGCCGTGCGAAAGCTTTTTCACTGAAACTCAGCTTACAGACGGCAAGTGCCCTGACTGCGGCAGAGAGGTCCGCAAAGAAAAAGAAGAAACATACTTCTTCAAAATGAGCAAATACCAAAAACAGCTTGAGGAGTATATTGAGGAAAATCCAAACTTTATATATCCTGAAAGCCGTAAAAAAGAAATGATAAATAACTTTATTAAACCCGGTCTTCAGGATTTGTGCGTCTCCCGTTCATCTTTCAAATGGGGCGTACCTGTTCCGTTTGACGATAAGCATGTAATTTATGTTTGGATAGACGCTCTTTCAAACTATATTACAGGTCTCGGCTATGATACAGAAGAAAATTCCGATTTGTACAGAAAATATTGGCCTGCAGATGTTCACATTATAGGTAAAGATATTTTGCGTTTTCACACAATTTACTGGCCGATTATGCTTATGGCTTTGGGCGAACCGCTCCCGAAACAGGTTTTCGGCCATCCGTGGCTTCTTTCGGGTAACGATAAAATGAGTAAATCACGGGGCAATGTTATTTATGCCGATGACCTTTGCAACCGCTTCGGTGTAGACGCAGTCCGTTACTACCTTCTCTCCGAAATGCCCCACGCACAAGACGGCTCTATTACCTACGAAACGATTATTGAGCGTTACAACTCCGACCTTGCAAATACATTAGGCAACCTTGTTAACCGTACGGTTGCCATGAACAACAAGTATTTTGAGGGCGTTATTCAGGACGGCTCAGAAGCAGAAGAGCTTGACAATGAGCTTAAAGCACAGGCTATGGAAATGCTTCCCAAAATCACAACGCTTCTTGATACTTATAAGGTATCTGACGCACTTTCGGTAATATTTGATTTTGCAAAGCGCTGTAACAAATACATTGACGAAACAATGCCTTGGGCTCTCGCCAAAGATGAAGAAAAGAAAGCCCGTCTCGGCACAGTTCTCTATAATCTTTTAGAGGGTATTCGCTACATTGCAGTCCTTTTAGAGCCCTTTATGCCTGAAACAAGTAAAAAGATTTTAGAGCAAATCGGCACGGATGTATGTTCATTTGACTCTCTCAAAGAGTTCGGTGCATTAAAAGTCGGTGATAAGGTTGGCACTGCCGTACCGCTTTTCTCAAGACTTGATGTTGAAAAAACATTAGCAGAAATTGAGGCTTCTCTCCCTCCTGTTGTTGAAGAAAAAGAGGAAGAAGTAAAAGAAATTGAGGGTCTTGCAGAAATAAACTTTGACGATTTCTCTAAGGTTGAACTCAGAGTTTGTGAGGTCACAGACTGCAAGCCTATTAAAAAGGCTAAAAAACTTTTAGAGCTTACTCTTAATGACGGTACAAAAACGCCCAGAACAGTAGCGTCAGGCATTGCTAAATGGTATAAACCCGAAGAGCTTATCGGTAAAAAAGTTATTGTTGTAGCAAACCTTGCCCCAAGAACTCTTTGCGGTGTTGAAAGCCACGGTATGATTTTAGCAGGCGATATTACCGAAGACGATGTTAAAGTAGCATTTGTTGAGGGACTCCCCGCAGGAACAATTTTAAGGTAAAGTTATGTTAAATAATATTTTCGATTCTCACGCACATTATACCGACAGTAAATTCGAAGATATACGAAAAGAAACACTCGATTCACTTACCGAATCGGGTGTTTCGGGCGTTATAAACTGCAGTACTACTGTGAAAAACTGCTTAGAAACATTAGAGCTTTGTAACACATACAATTATATATACGGTGCGGTAGGTATTCACCCCGAAGATATTGACGGTTTGCAGAATGATTATTCAGACAAACTCCGTGAATTTGCTAAGCATAAAAAATGCGTTGCCATAGGCGAAATCGGTCTTGATTACTATTGGCGTCAAGATAACAAAGAGGAGCAAAAACGGATATTCATTGAGCAAATTACGCTTGCAAATGAATTAGATTTGCCTATTATTGTTCACGACCGCGAAGCTCACGAGGATACCTTGAACTTATTAAAAAAATATAAGCCAAAAGGTGTTGTCCATTGTTTTTCGGGAAGTAAAGAAACTGCAAAAGAAATACTAAAGCTTGGTATGTATATCGGCTTTGGCGGCGCTTTAACCTTTAAAAACGCTAAAAAGCCCGTTGAAGTTGCAGAAATGCTGCCAATGGACAGACTTCTTTTAGAAACCGACTGTCCGTATATGGCGCCCGTGCCAATGCGGGGTAAAATAAACCTTTCAACATATATTCCTTATGTTGCAGAAAAGGTTGCAGAAATTAAAGGCATAAGCCCACAAGAAGTCTTAAATATTACGGCAGAAAACGCAAAACAGTTATTCGGAATTGTTTAAAAGTTCTTGAATAATGGCAAAAAATTGCAGAGAGTATTCGCTTTGAATACTCTCTGTTTTCTGTTTGTGTAATGCTTATTTTAGCTGTTATCCGACAGGCTACGCAACATCTTCTGCAGGTTGTTCCTCGGTCGGCTCTTCTGTAGGCTCTTCAGGAAGCTCCCACAAGAATTCTGCACCCATAACATTTACAGAGTCTCCTCTGTCACTTGAAACGGCAACTATACTGTAGGTGTATTTCACACCCTGTTCAACTGTTTTATCTGTATATTCGCAAGCATCAGTATTCTGTAACTCCGCTATAACCTCATAATCTGTTGAGTCTGTTCGGCGGATTACCTTATAACTCTCTGCACCGTCAACAGCACCCCATGTAATTACCGCATAAACCGTACCGTCTTCATTCTCCTGTTTTGTAACGATAATATCCGTAGGCTCATCAAGAGGCAACCTTACTACAGCGCATTTACCGATTTCGTCAAAAATGCTGTCTCTGTCGTCTGCAACAGCCTTTACGGAATAGAAGTAAACAACCTCTGTGTCAATATCTGCGTCTTCAAACAAATATGTATTTGTTTCTTCGTTGTATTTCATATCAACAGTATCGGCAACCTTTTCCCAACCGGTATTTTCGGTTTTTCTGTAAATCTCGTAGCCCTGAGCATTTTCAATACCCGCAAAGGTTATATTTATACCGTAGGTTGTATCTTCATTTCTGAATGCTTCTACATTGTACTCAGGCACATTTAAAGGATAGTGCGGATATTTTGCAACAGCGGTTTGCGATACCGAAACCGTGTTATCGCAAGAAGCAACAGCGGTATATGTATACTCTGTTCCGATAACCAAATCGTAATCAACATATACGCACTCATCTTCTCTTGTATATTCGCCTATTAAAACCGGTTCTTCATCAGGAACATTTTTGTAAAGCTCTACCTTAGTTGCAGTATCGTCAAAATCGAATTTAACCGTAATAAACGGCGGATTTTCTTCTGTTTCGTTGGTAAATACAGCGGTGAAGTTCTCTACAGTTGCAAAGTTTTTAATGCCGTCTGTATCATAATAACTCTTGTAGCCCTCAGACTCTGCGCGCACCGTGTAATAATATGCGCTTGTTAACGAGTCTGAAGAATCGTCTATATAATAAGGGAGTGAATACGAGCCAATCATCTTCCAGCCGCCGTTTGGCGCTTTTCTGTAAACATAATAACTGCTTGCACCCTCTACCTGACCCCATTTAATCTCTATGCCGTTTTCTGCGAGAGATGTGCTTAAAAGAACAGGTGTGTCAATAACTTTTAATTTTGTTGCGGTATATCTGCCCGAGTAACTTCCGTTAACTGCTTTTACAGTGTATTCGTAAAGCTCTCCGTTTTGAACTGTTGTATCGGTAAACGAAAGATCTGTTACATCAGACGCAATTCTTACCCAAGCAGTTTGGCCCGAGAGTCTTTTATAAACATGGTAGCCCTTGGCACCCTTTACAGCCGACCATTTAAGTAAAACTTCTGCTTTACCATCTTCGCCGCATCTGTTTTCAACCTTGTACGAAACAACATCTAAGAACATATTTGAAATACCTTTGGTATTATAATAGCTGAATGTACTGCCGTTAAATGCTCTTACTGTGTATGTATATGTTTCACCTGAAACTTTTTTGACTTTATCTACATAAGAAACTGTCGAATTGCCGGAAACATCCGCAATTTTAGTCCAGCCGTTATCTGAAGCGGTTTTTCTGTAGACTCTGTATCCGGCGGCTCCCGTTACCTTCTTCCATGTGACTGTTGCATTATTCTTAGAATCGAACGATACACTGCTGAGTGTCGGTATGCTTAAATATTTATATTTAATGCCTGTTGAATTATACGGGCCGTTGTTCGTTTTAGCCACACTTCTTACAGTATATGTATAAGTTGTATTCGACTTAACATTACTGTCCGTAAATGTTTTTGACGATGTTTTGCCGATATACTGCCAACCGTCTGCAGTTTTGCGGTAAACCTTGTAGCTGACCGCATCAGGGTCAGAGCAAGTCCATGTAATTTTAACACCGCCTGCAGCCGCCTCTGCTTTTGTGAGCTTTGGTGTTGCCAAATGGTTATAATCAATACCGTTTGTATCATAATAACTCATATAGCTTCCGTTATATGCCCTTACGGTATATGTATATGCCCAAGACTCCTTAGTAGCTGATTTATCGGTATAAGTTACTGTACTGCCGCTTTTAATTGTAGCAATTTTTTTCCAGGATGAGTCGCTTAATGTTCCGCCTTTGCGGTAAACACAATAACCCTTTGCGCCCGCAACCTTACCCCATGTAAGCTTAGCGTAGCCGTCTGCACTTGTTCCGTCTACACTTTTAAGGGTAGGTGAAGAAAGAAACATTGTGGAAAGGCCTTTTGTATTGTATAAGCTTTTATACGAGCCGTCATAAGCTCTTACGGTATAGGTGTATTTAGTACCGCTTTTAACATTTTTGTCGGTATAAGTGTAAGCGCCTTTGCCGAGAGAGGCAATTTTTACCCAGCTTTTATCGCTTGGTCCTTTTCTGTAAACTCTGTACTCGGTTGCAGTCTGAAGAGTTGCCCAGGTAATTTTTATTCCCGAGGTTGTGTTACCTACCGAGCTTAAAGCAACTTCTTTTTTACCGAGCCTGTCAATCTTAATAGTAAAATTATAAACGGAGTCGCTGTCTACTATTGTATTTCCGTTTTTCTCGATATAAGTATAGCACTTGCCGTAATATGTACCGCTTACGGTATCTTTTAAATTCCAGGTAATTTTAAGAGGACTGCTGCCCTTTTCGCCGTAAGAGTTGGAACTGCTTCTTATAAGCTCTGTGCACGCTTTATCGGAATAAATCTCCACTGCGTAGTTGGCGTTAGCCTCGCCTTTGCTTATTCTCATAAAATAAAGAGTTGCGCTGTCACCGTAAAAGGTAAAGCTCGTTTTCGGCTTATCTAATTTAGAATCCGTAGGCACTATTTGACCGTATTTATTGTTGTATGATACAAAAGTATCTGCGGCAGATGACATTACCGCAAGTGAACCCACTGAAAGAATTATAACAACCAGTGCTGTAATAATTCTGAACTTAACATTTTTTATTTTCATTGAAAGACCTCCGAAAATATATGAATATTCGTCTTCTTAACTTAATACCTATTATATTATAATTAAAAACCTATTTCAATAACATTTTGTGAATTAGAGTTTAATAAACAAAAAAATTTATAAACAAATTTCGACAAAACACTTGACAGTTGAGCGGTTATTCAACTATAATACAGTTGAGCAGACATTCAACTGTTCTGAAAGGAGGTATTTTTATATGAGTAAATCGGAATTTACCTGCGACTGCAATATTTTGCACGAAGAAACGGTAAACGCTGTTAAAAGGGATATGATAAACGATGAGTTTGTAATGGATATTGCCGACTTTTTCAGCATATTCGGCGACAGTACCCGCATTAAAATACTGTGGGCGTTAGATAAAAGCGAAATGTGCGTTTGCGACATTGCGGCTCTTATAAATATGACAAAGTCGGCAGTATCTCATCAGCTCAGAGTTTTAAAAACAAATAACCTTGTAAAATCAAGAAAACAGGGCAAAGAGGTTTTTTATACGCTTTCCGACAACCATATCAAAGAGATATTTGAAAAAGCCATAGAACATTTAACCGAATAAAAATAAGCAAAAATTCGCGGTATAAAATAAACAAAAAATTCGGTTTCAGAAAGGAGTATTATTTATGTCACATTCTCACGAGCACTCTCACAACCATTCTCATTCACACGATCACTCGCACGCAGGCGAAAACATCAAAACTGCGTTTTTCCTTAATTTCTTTTTTGTAATCGTTGAAATAATCGGAGGCGTTTTTACAAACAGCTTTGCTATTCTCTCGGATGCCGTACACGATTTCGGCGATTGCCTTGCAATAGGCTGTGCCTATTTTTTAGAAAAGGTGTCGTTAAAAAAATCCAACGAAAAATACACCTACGGCTACAGAAGATATTCTTTAGTTTCGGCAATTATAACCTCCGTAATTCTCATTATAGGCTCTGCAGGCGTTATTTACGGCTCTGTCGCAAGAATAAAAGAGCCTAAAGAAATTTACGGTCTGGGTATGCTGATAATTGCCGTTTTCGGCTTTATTATAAACGGCTTAGCGGTGCTTAAAACCCACAAAGGTACAGGCGCAAACGAAAAGGCTATAAGCCTGCACCTTTTAGAAGATGTTTTAGGCTGGGCTGCTGTTTTAGCAGGAAGTATTTTCATCTATTTCTTTAACTGGACTTTTATTGACACCCTTTTATCTTTAGTAATAGCAGTATTTTTACTTGTCGAGTCAATAAAGCAATTAGTAAGTGTTTTTCATATCCTTCTTGAAACAACCCCGAAAGATTTTGATATTGAAGAATACAAAAACACACTTTTGCAAACGGAAAATGTTACGGATATTCACCATATCCACATTTGGTCTATGGACGGCGAAGATATTTTAGCAACACTCCACGCAAATATATCTGCAAAGACTTTAGACGATTTAAAAACAGTAAAAAAGCAGTTAGAAGAAAAGAGTCGGGAGTATGGAGTACATCACCTGACAGTTCAGCTTGATTTAGAAAGCGAATGTAACAGCTGTCAATGTGATTATTAGTTTTTTGGTTACATTTTTAACACCTTGTTAATATAATTTATAAACACTAAACAAAAATCATCCTTCAAATTTGTAGGGTGATTTTTGTTTTTACATTGCATTTCAATTCAAAAAATGTTATTATGTACTTAAATATAATAGGTCAAATGTGACGAGGTGCAAAATGCCCACAAAAAATGTAAATGACGGTGTTCAGCTGTGCAAATCCACATTCGACAGACTCCCCGAAGAAAAGCGCCTGCGTATATTGCGTGCCGCTGTAGAAGAGTTTGCCGATAACGGCTTTGAGCACACATCTGTTCAGCAGATTGCCAAAAAAGCAAGTATCAGCGTTGGCTCTGTGTATAAATATTTTGAAAGCAAAGAAAAACTCTTTACAATGGTTATTCAAACAGGGCTTTCTTCTCTTGAAAATCTTTTATACGGGCTTTCAGAGTCAGATGAAGACATTTTCTTTAAAGCAGAAAAAATCATTAAAGAAATTATTCGGTTTTCAAAAGAACAGCCTGAGTATATTAAGCTTTATAACCATATTACTACCAGCAATAACTCTAAGCTGATTGATATGCTCTCTCAACGGATTGAGGCAATATCCGCTTCAATTTACACTGTGGCTATAAGCAAAGCACAGGAAACAGGCGATGTCAGAAGTGATATTAATCCTGCTATGTTTGCATTTTTGCTTGATAATTTGTTTATGATGTTACAGTTTACTACCGCTTGCGACTACTATAAAGAGCGTTTTTTGATTTACACGGGTAAAGATATTTATGAAAATGAAGATGTTTTAGTAGGCGAAATGCTTAAATTCTTAAAAGCAGCGTTTAATTTTAAATAGAAAGGTGATATTTTTGAAAAAATTTATTAGTATTGCGCTTGTAATCTGTGTTCTCTTATCTGTTTTTTCTGTAAGTACATTCGCAATAGATGAAGAAACTGTAGGAAGCACCTACGATTTTAACGGAGACGGCAAGGTTGACCTTAATGACGCAAGGTCCGTATTAAAGGTAGCCGCGTCTATTGAAGCGCCTATGCCGGAAAAAAATTACGACTTGAACGGCGACAGCGTTGTTGATTTTGCCGATGTTAAAACGGTTATGTGCGTTGCTACGGGTATTACAGTGGGCGATATAGATTCTTATACCGATGAATATTTGCTTTCGCTTTTTGTTAATGAGCTTAACAGCGTTAAAACAAAAAGACCCGGTTTTTACAGAGAATCCACATCTGAAATGCCGTCTATGCTTGTTACAACTTCAGGCGCTCCTTTAGAGTCACTCAATGTTAAAAACAAAGAATACAAAGACTATATGCAGCTTATGTATAACGAAATGACAAGCGGCATTTACGGTATGTTCCTTTCAAAAGAGCAAAAGGAACAGTTAAAGGAGATGGTGCAGGACGCAAAAGACGCATACAACCCTGTTACTACAACAAAAACTGTTTCCAAAGGTAATTCACAGCACATAACGCAATTCCCTATAAATAATGTTACATACTCCTGCAAGCTTACTATTAACGATATTGAAAGTATTAAAACCTACGAAGAGGACGGATACATTGTAAGAGTTGTTGAAATGAGCGACTACACATATAAAGGCACGGAATACCCTTGCGGTGAAACAAACGCGGCTATTACGCAAAGAATTGCCAAAATACCTTACGCTAAGGTATTTAATGTTCCTGCATTAGATGTTGCTAACAACGACACAACTCTTAATTCGGTTAAATTCTATGACGGCAAAATTACAGTTAAAATTGACAAATTGACAGGTGTTCCGGTCAGCGCCGAGTATTACTACCGTTATGATACAGATATGACTACAGTATCTTATAACGATGACGGCTCTACAGGTCTTGTTATGTCAACGGTAACTAAGGCAATATTAACGGATTCATTCCAAATAAATAAAATGGGGTAATCAAAAATGCAAAAAGTAAAAGTCACAATGGAAGACGGCGGCGAGTTCATTATTGAGCTTTACCCCGAAGAAGCTCCTATCACCTGCGAAAACTTTTTAAAGCTTGTAAAAAGCGGTTTTTACAACGGCTTAACCTTTCACAGAGTTATAGACGGATTTATGGCGCAGGGCGGCGACCCTGAGGGTACAGGCTGCGGCGGTTCAAAAGAGCAAATCAAAGGCGAGTTTAAAAGTAACGGTGTAAACAACAATCTTTCACATACCCGCGGCGTTGTTTCAATGGCCCGTTCACAAATGCCCAACTCCGCTTCAAGTCAATTCTTTATTTGCTATGATGACTCCTGCACATTCTTAGACGGTCAATACGCAGCATTTGGCAAGGTTACAGAGGGTATGGAGGTTGTTGACGGCTTCCTTAAAATTGAACGCAGAATGAGCTTCGGCGGCGAACGCTCTACACCGGTTACTCCTATTGTTATGAAAACAGTAGAAGCTATAGACTGATTAAATAAATAATACAGAGTCGTTCTTTTCTGACTCTGTTGTTCAGCAAGGAGAATTACTATGGGTGAAAAAATAAACGGTTTGCTCCATAAAATTTACGGTACCACACCGAATGACGGCAAACTTCAACCGAAAGAAGCATTAGCTTACGGTATTACCGGTATCGGTCAGAACTTTATTTGTACAATTATCGGCTCTTACTTAACAATATTTTTAACAGACGCGCTCCTTTTCGGTGCAGACGGAGTTACGGTAGGCTCTGTTGCAGGCTCAATAGCAGTTGCCTGGCTCATGCTGGGAACCCGTATATTTGACGCATTCAACGACCCGATTATGGGCAGTATTGTTGACAGAACCCGTACTAAATGGGGAAAATGCAGACCGTACCTTAAGTGGATGGCAATTCCTATAGCCATTATGACAGTTGCTTGCTTTTTACCTGTATTTCAGGCAAAAGCAACCTCTACATTCATTATTGTAGCAATAATTTATGTTATATGGTCTGTTGTATACACGGTTGCCGATGTTCCTTATTGGGGACTTTCAACATGTATGACTAATGATACGGTTGTTCGCGGTAATATGCTTACAGTCACCCGTCTCTTATGTACGCTCGGTGCAGGTATTGTTACCGTATTTGTACCGATTATTACAAATGCCGTTACAGCGAAATACAAATACACTGCAGACGATATAGGCAGAATTATGGCCGATAAAGGCGTTACCGCAGAACAGGCTGAAACTTTTGTCGGCACAGTTATTAAGGGTATGGAAACTCAGAATGCCGATACTCTTAAATGGACTTACTTTATTTGTGCAGTTGTTCTTGTTGTTGTTTCTGTTCCCATGTTCTTCTACGGCTTTAAAAATACAAAAGAGCGTTACACGGCAAACGATAATCCGCCCAGTCTCGGTCACAACTTAAAGCTTCTCTTTAAAAACAAAGAGCTTCTCCTTATAGTCCTTTCGGGTATTCTCGGCGGTGCAAGAATGGTTTATACATACACCGGAGGTCTTTACTTTGCAAAATATGTTTTACAAAACGAAGGCATATACAGCCTTATAACTCTTCTTGTCGTTCCGGGCGGTCTTGTAGCATCAATACTTGTTCCTTGGATGTCTAAGAAATTCACAAAGAAGTGGTCTTATATAGCAGTTCACCTTTTCGGCGGAGTTGTTATGGCTGTTATGTATTTTGTAGGATATGACGCTCCGTGGAAATTGGTAGTTTGTGCTGTTGCTCTTGTACTTCTCGGTATTCCGCAAGGTGTTAACAACATTATCACCTATGCTATGATAGGCGATACCGTAGATTATCTTGAATGGAAAACCGGCGAGCGCGGCGAGGGCATTTGCTTCGCTATGCAAACTCTTATTAACAAAATCGGTATGGCTGTAGGTGCATTTATCGGTGTTATCTCTTTTGCAGCCGCAGGAATTGACGCAGAAACAGGCTTTATTTCGGCAGAGGGCGCAAACACGCTTTGGAATATGCTCGTACTTTCAGGCGCTATCAGTATGATAGCTTGTGCCGTTCCTATGTTCTTCTACAATATTACAGAAAAACGCCAGGCAGAAATGATTGCGGAAATTGAAGAAAGAAAAGCAAAAAAATCTTAATAATCCAATAAATAATCGACAGAGAGTAATTCAACCTAACAGGGTGAATTACTCTCTGTTAGTTATATTTATAAACCCGTTTACATACAGGTTTAAAAACGCCGGTTGACCCATTGAAACAAATTTGATATAATGTAACCACTTAAAAACGGAGTTGATTTTATGACTAAAAAGCAACGGGCAACCGAAATAACAGAGCTTTTAAAACTCAGTTATCCTATTGCAAAATGTGAATTAAATGCCGAAACACCCTTTCAGCTTATTTGTGCTACCTGCCTTTCGGCGCAATGCACAGACGCTAAAGTCAACAAAGTCACCCCTGCCCTGTTCGGCAGATATCCTACAGAAAACGAATTAGCCGAGGCAGACCTTAAAGATGTTGAAGAAATTATAAAAACGCTGGGATTATATAAAAACAAATCAAAAAATCTTATATCTATGGCAAAATCCGTAAGAGATGACTTCGGCGGTGTTTTGCCCGATACTATAGAAGAACTTACGACTCTTGCAGGCGTTGGCAGAAAAACCGCTAACCTGATTTTAGGTGATGTATATAAAAAGCCCGCCATTGTGTGCGACACTCATGTTATACGCATTACAAATCTTTTAGGGCTGACAGACAGCAAAGACCCGCTGAAGGTGGAAATGCAGTTAAAAAAGATATTGCCCCCTGAAGAAAGCAACGATTTCTGCCACAGAATAGTCCTTCACGGCAGAGCAATATGCATTGCACGCAGGCCCAAATGCCGAGAATGCAGGTTGAAGGAAATTTGCAAATACGGAGCAAAGCAATGAAACATTCTAAAAAGAGAAAAATTTATATAACTCTGTCTGTTATTGTTGTAATACTTGTATGCGCTGTGATTTTCTTACTGTCGGCTCAAAACGGTTACGAATCTACCAAAACAAGTAACTCAATACTGCTTTTCTTACAAAGAATCTCCTTTAATATTTTTACACCCGAGGCAATTCGAACAACCGCTCATTTTTGCGAATATGGATTATTGAGTTTTTTAGTAACCAATTTATATTGGTCCGTTAAAGGTAAAATCAACTTCGTTTTTGCTATTCTCACCTCTTGGGGTTACGCGTGGTTAGACGAAATTCATCAATATTTTGTTCCGGGCAGAGCCTTTCAGCTGTATGATTTAACTGTTGATTTATCAGGTATCTTTTTAGGCACATTCACATTTTGGTTTTTATATTTATTTATAAAAAAATACCGAAAAGATAAAATTATTAAAATGTCTGTTGAAAGGAAGTCATCAAAATGATCTCTAAGCTAATCGGTAAAATTGTAAATAAACTTTCTCAAAACGAAGCCTTCGCCGATACGGATAAAATGGATAAAACCGTAACCGAGGGTATGCCTGAGCTTTTGCGAAAAGCAGGCTCCGAGGGTGCTGTTCTTTTAAAAAATGACGGCGTTTTGCCGTTCTCCCTTAATGATAAAATCTCTGTTTTCGGCAGATGCCAAATAGACTATATGTATGTAGGCTACGGCTCCGGCGGTGATGTTATAAAGCCGTATACCGTTAGTTTAATTGACGGACTTTTAAACGCAAAAGCAAACATAAACAGCGAGCTTTATGAAATATATAAGACTTGGGTAGATAAACACCCTGTAGACCACGGTTTTTGGGGACATTGGCCCTATAATTACCCTGAAATGCCCATAAACGAAGGCATTATAAGAGAAAGCGCCGAAAAAAGTGACAGCGCTGTTATAATTATAAGCCGTTCCGCAGGCGAAGACAGGGAAAATTCCTTAGCCGAGGGAAGTTATTACCTTACAAAGGACGAGAAATTCCTTTTAGAAAAGGTTACAACCTATTTCAATAAAACTGTTATTATTCTTAATATCGGCAATATTATTGATTTCAGCTTTTTTGAAACATTAAAAGGCGATTACGCTTTGCTTTTAGCATGGCAAGGAGGTATGGAAAGCGGCAACGCTTTAGCAGATATACTTTTCGGTGCAGCCGAGCCGTCAGGCAGACTGCCCGTAACCGTTGCAAAATCTTATGACGATTACCCCTCCTCCCAAAACTTCGGCAACAAAGAATTTAACAATTATGCCGAAGATATTTTTGTAGGGTACAGATATTTTGAAACATTTGAAAAAGACAAGGTTTTATATCCCTTTGGATTTGGTTTGGGCTACAGCACATTTACCCGTGAATTTTCAGGCGCCGAAATAACAAACAACGCTGTTTCACTTAAAGTCAAAACAACAAACATAAGCGATTTTTCTGGCAAGGATGTTATTCAAGTTTATGTGGAAGCGCCAAGCGGTGCCTTGGGCAAGCCCAAAAGAGTTCTTTGCGAATATGAAAAAAGCCGTAAATTAAATAAAGACGAAACAGAAGAATTTGTATTCAATATACCTTTTTACACATTCTCTTCGTATGATGATTCGGGTGTTACCGGGCATATATCTTCTTATGTTTTGGAAAAAGGCGAATATAAATTCTACATTGGCGGCGATGTCAGAAGCGCTGAATTTGTTTACAGCTTTAATTTAGACGAAACTCTTGTTTCGGAAACACTTGACGAGATTTCTAAACCTACGCATCCGTTTAAAAGAATGGTTGAAAAAAACGGCTCCGCGTCTTTCGAAAGTGTGCCGCTTTCTTCCAAAAACCTAAAAGAAATTATAAAAGAAAATTTACGCTATAACGGTTCTTTTACAGGTAACAGGGGTATAACATTAGAAGATGTAAAAAGCAATAAATTTACTGTTGACGAATTTGTATCCCAGTTAACTCCCGATGAATTAGAGGCTATCTCACGCGGAGATTACACTATGAACAGTAAATTGGGTAACGAGGGCAATGCAGGCGCTTTCGGCGGTGTTTTGCCGTCTCTTCGCGAAAAAGGCATTAAGCCTGTAATTACCACAGACGGTCCTTCGGGCATACGCATAAAACAATGTTGTTCACTGTTGCCCGTAGGCTCACTGTTCTCTTCTATGTGGAATAAAAAACTCACATGCGAAGTATACAAAAAAGTCGGCAGCGAAATGAAAGTAAAAGGCTCTGATATTCTTTTAGGTCCCGGTATGAACATACAAAGAAATGTCCTTTGCGGCAGAAACTTTGAGTATTACTCGGAAGACCCGTTTTTAAGCGGTAAAACTGCCGCCGAAGTTGTAAAAGGTATTCAAAGTGAGGGTGTGGGCGCTTGTCCTAAGCATTTTGCTTGTAATAATCAAGAAACCAACAGAAATGAAAATGACTCCCGCCTTTCGGAAAGAGCTTTGAGAGAAATATACCTGAAAGGCTTTGAAATTTGTGTTAAAGAGGCAAATCCTGTTACGATTATGACTTCATACAATAAAATAAACGGCGTTTGGGCTCATTATAATTACGATTTGGTTACAAGAGTTTTAAAAGGCGAGTGGAACTATAAAGGCACTGTTATTACTGATTGGTGGATGCAACCGTCTGTTTCGCCTGAGTTCCCCAATTTAAAGGACCAGGCTTACAGAGTCAGGGCAGGCGTAGATGTTTTAATGCCGGGAGCAAAACGGGGCGCAAAGAAAAAGCCTGACGGAACACTTTTAAAAACCTTCGGTGACATTGACGGAATTACGCTAACCGAAATGCAAGCGGTTGCCAAAAGAATTGCAGAATTGGAATTAAAAATAAAATATTAGAGATATAATATAAAAACTACCTGCTGTTTTCGCAACAGTAGGTAGTGATTTTATTATTTCATTGCATCAAGTCTGTTTTGAGTTTCTTTAGCCCATTCGTACTGCTCCATATATTTTCCGAAATACTCGCTTTTTTTGCCTTTTTCCGTAAAATCAAAATAGTCGCAGGAGAATTTAGATTTATCAATGCTTCTTTGGTTACGGTTGTCTACTAAAATTTCGCTTATGCCGTACTCTTCTAAAGTAGTTCTTAAATTTTTAAGTACCTTTCTGAAGAGAGACTGAACTGTTTCGTCATATTTTCTGCCCTCCCACAAAAAAGATATTGCTTGCTCGGTAGTAACCGTGCCGCCGTTTCTGTCTACCAAAAGGGCTAATAATTCTTTGCTTTTTGCCGTTGTAAAGTTAACTGTTACACCGTTTACAAAAACATCAAAATAACCGAATGTTTTAATAAAAACAGGACTTTCTTCTTCTACATCTTTAACGAGCATTGCCTTATCATAAGCCTTTCTTATGGTTTCAGGCTCATAGGGCTTCATTACATAATCTACAGCGTCTACCGAAAAAGCGTCCAAGGCGTATTCGCTGTAGCTTGTAGCAAAAATAATACGCACATTTGAGTTAATATCTTTAATCCGTTTTGCAAGCTCAATGCCTTTAATAACCGGCATTTCAATATCTAAAAATGCAATATCAACCTTATTATTTGCAACATAGCCTAAAGCGTCAAGAGGGTTATTAAAGGTTACAATTTCATCTGTAATCCCGATTTCTTCACAAGTATCGCAAAAATCCTCAAGGGCTAAAGCCTCGTCATCTACTGCCATAATTCTCATTATTTTACCTCTCCTTTGGGAATTATTATTGTTGTTTTTGTGCCTACACCTATTATGCTATCGGTATTGATATTTGCTTTTAAGAGTTTTTCTAAACGCTCTTTAATATTAGCCATACCCACATGACTGCGATTTTTATTCTCAGGCTCTTTGCTTGGGTCAAAGCCCACGCCGTCATCTTCAATAACAACATATATATAGTTACCATCTTCATAAGACGATATTTTAAGAGTTCCGCCCTCCGGCTTTTGGTTAATACCGTGTTTTACAGAGTTCTCCGCAATAGGCTGTATTGTCAGAGGCGGTATTTTAAAATCATCGAACTTTATATCATACTCAATATTCAATCTGTCGCCGAATCTGAGCTTTTCAATAGACAAATAATTCTTTACATGCTCAAGCTCTTTAGTAAATTCAATAGGCTCTTTCTGAGTTAAAGAATCCATATTGGCTCTTAAATAATTAGAGAATTTTACAATAGCCGTTTCTGCGGTTTTCGAGTCCTTCTTAATTAAATACTTAATTGTGTTCAGTGCATTAAAAAGAAAGTGAGGTTGAATTTGACTGAGCATTAAAGTAGTATTCATATCGCTGAGTTCTTTGCTGAGCTGCGCCGTCTTTTCTGCCTTTTTATATGCAGATGCAATTTCTGAAAAATACATAAACGCCATAACCGATATAAACGCTACACATGCAGCCGGAAGAACAGATGAAACATTAAGTGTTAAATAGCCGTTTATATAGAAAGTATCTTCTATAATACCTATTACCATTACGCAATACGCAATCAGAAACGGGATTGCGTTTTTCTTATTATCCACAATCTTTTTAGATATTTCGGAAATCATATAAACATCTACGATATGTGTTACCGACTGTAACAGAATGAATGTATAAGCAACATAAATGTAACTGTAAAATAAATAGGGTACAAATGCACAGGAAAGGAACATTGCGCATATAAGCACAAGCGTTCTTGTAGGTATTTTTACTCTTAAAACATTTATAATATACATAATAGCCGAAAGCTTTATTATGTAGGTAGAAACATATACTAAAGAGGTCATTATTTCGTAATTTATACTGCCGAAAAGCCGGTGGGCAACCAGATAACCCTCGTTAGTAATTAACATTCTTACAATAAACGAAACGCACAGAACTACAAGCCAATGGGTATATTCCGTAGTATGGTTCATTATGCTTATAATAAAAACAGACACGGCAAAAAGAAAAGCGATGCCTAAAAAGAAAAACCTGAGAGCTATCATATTAAATTGATTTTCGGTAAAGTCTGAATATGTAGACAAAACAGGCACTGTCATAATACCGCCGGTATATTCGCAGTCCACCTCAATTACAACCTCGTATGGTGTACCGTCTGTTTTTACACTGATAGGATTTGTGGAGATACTTTCTATTTCTCTATCTGTTCTGTTGGTGTAAACAAGCGTACCGTCAATAAATACATTACATTCACCCGGCATATTATTTACAGAAACCAAAAACGGCTTATCGGAATGAACGCCGTCAAGGTATAGTCTGTAGCTTGCTATACCGCCGTTATCTAATTTTTTACCGTTGAGCTCATACATAGTCCATGAAGATGGCACGGTAACATAATCATCCGGCTCTATGCCCTCTAAATCATTTAAACCCTGACTTACAATATGCCTGTCCCAAAAAAACTCCCATTCACCCGAAAGGTAAACACTCTCCTCGGCAATATTGTAATCATCAACCAAAACCCTGCCGTCAGACGCACTTACCTTGTTTAAAATCTGCGGGGCATATCTTGAAAAAAACGGAAGCGAGTACCCTGAAACAACAATAACAACAATGGCTAAAAATACAATAAGCCCCCGTTTAAAGCCTTTTGACACAGTACCCGCCCCCTTAACCTACAAATACGGGTTTATTATACACCATTCACCGCGTAAATGCAACTATATCGACAATTTTTCGTAACTTTAAAACCGTGTTAAAATCAAATTGCCAAAGATTTATTTAACCGTTACTAATCGCAAACTATTGAAAAAACAGTCAAATGATGATATACTTATTAAATGTGATAGTATGCTTTAATATTTTGGAGGTCATTATATGATAAGCAATGATAAAAGAACAGAGATTATTAAAAATCTTTCAGACAACGGTGTAGAAATTCCCTGCCCTGACGGAGTAATTATTGACGAAAACATTTCTATAGGCAAAGGCACGGTTGTTTTGCCCAACACACTTATTCTGGGCAATTCAAAAATAGGCGAAAACTGTGTTATAGGACCTAATTCATATATCAGCGACACAACGGTGGGCGACAACACAAAACTTAACAACACGCAAAGCTATCAGTCTGAAATAGGCTCAGGCGTTACTGCCGGACCCTTTGTACACATCAGACCCAACAGCAAATTAAGCGACAATGTTCATATAGGCAACTTTGTTGAGGTTAAAAACTCTACCGTAGACGAGGGCAGTAAGCTGCCTCACCTTCTTTATGTAGGCGACTCCGATGTGGGTAAAAATGTAAACTTCGGCTGCGGTTGTGTTACGGTTAACTACGATGGCAGAAATAAATCCCGCACGACCGTAAAAGACGGCGCATTCATAGGCTGTAACACAAATCTTATAGCTCCGGTTACAATCGGTGAAAATGCTTTTACCGCCGCCGGCTCTACAATTACCGAAGATGTGCCTGACGATTCGCTGGGCATAGCAAGAAACACGCAAACAAACAAATTGGATTGGGTTAACAAGAAAAAACCGTATAAAAGACAACACCAAAAATAAAGGAACACCGAAAATGTTTAATAATTTGAAAAAAAACGGTACATCTTCTGCTTACGATTACCTTGTAGTAGGGCTTGGAAACCCCGGTGCAAAATATGAAACTACCCGTCACAACGCAGGTTTTTTATTTATAACACAAATGGAAAACAGTTTGCACTTTACTGTAAAAAAACTTAAATTCCATGCACTTATAGGCGATGCTAAAATAGGTGATAAAAAAGTATTGTTTATGAAGCCTCAAACTATGATGAATAACAGCGGCGAGGCCGTAGGCGAATGTGCCGGATTTTATAAAATTCCTTCTGAAAATATTATAGTTGTATTTGACGATATTTCATTAGAGCCGGGCAAACTGCGCATACGCAGAAAAGGCAGTGCAGGCGGACATAACGGTATAAAAAGCATTATTGCCCACTTAGGCTCACAGGATTTTCCCAGAATTAAAATCGGTGTAGGTGCGAAGCCTCACCCTGATTATGATTTGGCGGACTGGGTATTAGGTCAATTCTCAAAAAACGATATTCCTAAAGTCCGAGGTGCTTTAGAGAACGCAGAAAAGGCTCTTGAAATTATGGTAAAAGGTGATATTGACGAGGCAATGTCCCAATTTAACAGTTAATATATACAAAAATCAAGGTATTATGTCAGGTTACAAAGAACTAATTAAAAACTCACAGCAATATAAAGATGTTGTCAGGTTTATAAACGGTGATTTAGGTCCTCTCGGCGCAGTAGGACTTTCACCGACACCTAAAGCACTCTTAGCATTTTCGCTTTGCGAGGAATTTTCACGCAAGGCTATTGCTGTTTTGCCTGACGAAAGCAGCGCCCGTAAATTCACGGCAGATATAAACAGACTGAACGGCGGCAAAGTAATATCATATTTTTACCCTGCCCGCGACTTTTCTTTTAACACTTCACAAGGTCAGTCACGGGAATATGAGCAACTGAGAATCAAGGCTCTTTGTGCAATTTTAAACGGCGACTGTAAAATTGTAACCTGCTCGGCAGAAGCTTGCTTACAGCTTACAATTCCCCCTACCGAGCTGAAAAAACGCATTTTTAAAATAGACTGTGAAACAGAGGTTTCTACCGAAGAAATCACAAAAATTCTCATAAGCGCAGGCTTTAAGCGAAGCGAAAGCGTTGAGGGTCCGGGTCAGTTCGCAATCCGAGGCGGTATTATAGACTTTTTTCCGCCCGACAGTGAACAGCCCGTTCGTATAGAGCTTTGGGGCGACAGTGTTGACACAATTTCTCACTTTGACCCGTCAACTCAAAGGCGTACCGAAAGCCTTGAGTTCTGCGAAATAACCCCTGCAACAGAGATTATTTTTAACAGCAATGGGGAGTTATTGGAGAAAGTTAAGGAATACACAAAAAACTTATCCGGCAAAGGCTCTAAAAAAGCGAAAGAACACCTGAACAAAGATATTGAACTTTTATCGGCAGATGTTAAATTACAGTCGGTAGATAAATATTTATCTTTAGCCTACCCTACCCCTGCGTCTGTTTTTGATTATATCCCTGACGGATTCTTATTTGTATGCGACAGCAGTGCGGTAAAAGAAAGAGCGGCGGCAAGCAGTAAGCTTTTAGCTCAAGAAATTAAAGCGCAGTTTGAAAGCGGCGTACTTTCAAAGGGTCTTGACAGATTTGCTCTTACCGTTCCCGAACTTTTTGCCGTTTACGAAAGCAAAAAGGCAATTTATTTAGATAACTTCGCAAGAGGCAGTTTCGATACCCGCGTAGGCGGTCTTACTACATTCAGTATTCAGCAAAATCCCGTTTGGAACGGCTCTTTAGAGGTGCTGTTAGAAGACATTCGTCCTGCCCTGAAAAAAGGCTCAACCTGTGTTGTTTTGGCAGGCACCGAAAAAGCCGCAAACGCTTTGCAGGAGGCATTGGAAAACGAAGGCATAGACTCTGTTTACTGCCCTGTTCCCCCGGCAAAATTCAGCAAAAACATTGTTACGGTGTTACCGGGCAATCTTACAAGCGGTTTTAGTTCTTCTTCAGATAATTTTACTATTATATCTTACGGAAAAGGCGTAGTAAGTAATAAATTAAAACGCAAGAAAAATTACAAAGCCGCCGATGCCATTCAAAGCCTTGAAGAACTCTCGCGGGGGGATTATGTAGTCCACTCCGTACACGGCATAGGTGTATTTGACGGTATTCAAAAGCTTGATGTTTCGGGTGTTACAAAGGATTTTATAAAAATCGGATATGCTAAGGGCGACACCCTTTATGTGCCTGTTACTCAGCTTGATTTAGTTTCAAAATATGTAGGTCCTAAAGACGAGAGCAAAAATCTAAAGCTTTCAAGACTCGGCAGCGGCGATTGGGATAGACTTAAAGCAAAGGTTAAAGCCTCTGCAAAGGATATGGCGAAAGAGCTGATTGACCTTTACGCTAAACGAATGAAAATGCCCGGATACGCATTTTCACCTGATATTGATATGCAAAGCGACTTTGAAAGGCGCTTTGAGTATGACGAAACAGAAGATCAGCTTCGCAGTATAAACGAAATAAAAAAAGATATGGAAAAACCTCATCCTATGGATAGGCTTCTTTGCGGCGATGTTGGCTTCGGCAAAACAGAAGTGGCTCTAAGAGCCGCTTTTAAATGTGTGGCAGACGGCAAGCAGGTGGCAATTCTCGTACCGACCACCATACTCGCATTACAGCATTACAATACTATAATGAGGCGGTTTGAGGGCTTCCCAGTAGAAGTGCAAATGCTCTCCCGTTTCAGAACTGCCAAAGAACAGCACAGTATTATAAAGGCAGTAAAGCGAGGCTCAATAGATATTATAGTGGGCACTCACAGGCTTATTTCAAAAGATATTGAGTTTAAAGATTTAGGACTTATTATAGTAGACGAGGAACAGCGCTTCGGCGTAGGTCAGAAAGAAAAACTTAAAGAACGCTATCCTAATGTTGACTGCCTTACACTCTCGGCCACACCTATTCCCAGAACTATGAATATGGCAATGTCTGGCATAAGGGATATGTCGGTTATTGAAGAAGCCCCACAAGACCGTTTTCCTGTTCAGACTTATGTTCTGGAACACGACTGGGGTATTCTGGCAGAAGCTATGGCAAAAGAAATTCGCCGCGGCGGTCAGGTATATTATTTGTATAATAAGGTAAACTCTATAGAAAAGGTTGCAAATAAAATACACGAGCTTTTGCCGGACGCTGACATTGGTATTGCCCACGGCAAAATGGACGAAAAAGAACTTTCTGATGTTTGGCGCCGTCTTTTGGAAGGCGAAATTGATATTCTTATTTGCACAACCATTATTGAAACAGGTGTTGATGTACCCAATGCAAACACCCTTATAATTGAAGACGCTAACAGATTAGGTCTTGCTCAGCTTCACCAAATCCGAGGCAGAGTGGGTCGTTCTGCAAGGAGAGGTTTTGCATATTTTACCTTTAGTCCTCAGAAAGAGCTGACCGAAATTGCATATAAACGGCTTCAGGCAATCCGTGAATATACAGAATTCGGCTCAGGCTTTAAAATTGCCATGCGCGACCTTGAAATACGAGGTGCAGGTAATCTTTTAGGTACAGAGCAGCACGGTCATATGGAAGCTGTAGGTTACGATATGTATATGAAGCTTCTTTCCGAAGCCGTTATTGAAGAGAAAGGCGAAGCAACTGAGAAGCCCTCTGCAGAATGTCTTATTGATATAAGGATTGACGCGCATATTCCCGAAGATTATATCGAAAGTCTTCCTCAACGGCTTTCTGTTTACAAACGCATTGCAGATATAAGAACTTATGAAGACTCCTTAGATGTTTTAGACGAGCTTATTGACCGATTCGGCGAGCCGCCTAAAGCGGTAGAGGGTCTTGTTAAGGTGGCTCTTCTCCGTAATACAGCCGAAGGCTTAGGCATATACGAAATAGGTCAAAACTCTAACAGCCTGCTTCTTTATGTTAAAGAAGTTGATATGTCTAAAGTTGCGCTTCTTGTTAAAGGAATGCGTGGCAGAATTTTAGTAAGCAACGGCAATAAGCCGTATATCACATTGAAAAAAGCAACCGGTCAAACCCCTATAGATACTTTAGAAGAGGCTTTCGCGTTGCTTCAAAATACAGATGTTAAAAACGAAAGAGAGGAAAATTAAATGAAATACGATTACAGACCCCAGGGTGTTTGCTCAAGAATGTTATCTTTTGAGATTGACGAAGGCAAGGTTCACAATGTAAAGTTTGAGGGCGGCTGCAACGGCAATCTTAAAGGCATTTCAGCTTTAGCCGAGGGCAAAACTCCCGAAGAACTTATAAACAGCCTTTCAGGCATTCGCTGCGGATTTAAAGGAACATCTTGCCCTGACCAATTCGCCGCCGCATTAAAGAAAGCAATGGAGCAGGAATAATGAAATATCTTATTTTAATTGCAGATTCAGATGAATTTATCCCTATGAAAAACTCTTTAGGCAGTAAAGTTACCAATGAACGAAGCATTAACTGTATGCCTGCCTTTGATTTTTCGCACAACTCGCACACCTGTACCGCAGTATGCTTTGGTATAGGCAAGGTGAATGCCGCTATGGGCGCTGTAACGGCACTTAGCGAAAGCAGTTATGACGGTGTTATTAACACAGGCTGGAGCGGTGCTGTTTCTAATGTGTATAAAGGCGAAATAGTTGTTGGAGAAAGCTGTGTTGAATGTGATTTTGACTTAACCCCCGTTGGCTTAAAGCAAGGTCAAAAAAGCAGACTCGAAACAGAAAAAGACTATGTTCACACTACCGACAGGGCTCTTTTCAATAAGATTTCCTCTATTGACGGCTTTAAAACAGGCAAGCTGGGCACAGGCGACTTTTTCTTAACAAACAAAGACCTTGCAGAAAAATATAAAAGTCTTTTTAATATTAACGCTTTTGATATGGAGAGCGGTGCTTTAGCCGCCGCTTGCAAACGAATGAACACTCCGTTTATAAGCGTGCGCAAAATTTCGGACAATGCCGATGATGTTTCGGCAGATACATACAAGGATGCCATTGCCACCGACACCACGGCATTTTCGGACTTGATATTAAAATGCCTTGAGGTACTGTGATGTTTGCAGTACAGCTGACGGCGGTGAACGAGTGAACAGGTGAACAAGTAAACACGGTGAACGCTTCGCAGGCCGAATGAAAAATGAAAAATTAAAAGTGAAAAATTTCGGTGCAAGCACAGTGCCTGCGGCACAATTTAATGTGCTTGCAGAGATAAAATTAACTTTACTTTTCTAACAAAATAAAATTAAAACAGATAGTAATTCAAATTTTGAA
>JBJEPP010000065.1:0-35760 GCA_051881295.1 Acutalibacteraceae bacterium
AACGAAATTCTAAAAAAGAAATATTTTGTAAAGTAACTAACTTTACTTCTACAAAGTTATGAACAATTTCAGCGTTTTTTTAAATGTATATACATTTTTTTATACATTAAGTAAAATTATTCCAAATACGAAAATTGTTTAAAATCCGGGTGAGTATTATGCCGAGAAGAATTGAATACATTGTACCGTCCGAATACTCAGGCAGACCTGCCATACACTTTTTAAGAGAGTATGCAGAGCTTTCTGTTTCTATTTGCAAGCACATTCGTAATACTGATAACGCATTACTTGTAAACGGCACTCACACAAGAGTTATTGATAAGCTTTGCGAGGATGATAAGGTTGAAATTTTTATACCCGAAAAAACAAAAGCGCCTCTGCTTTGTGATATACCTATCAGTATTATTTATGAAGATGAGGATTTGCTTATTGTAAACAAGCCCTACGGTATTTCGGTTAATCCGACCCGCAACCACCCCAACGGAACACTTTGCAATATGGTAGCCTCTTATGTTTATAACGCTTACGGTGTGGCATCTGCTGCCAGGGCTATCGGCAGACTTGATAAGGTTACAAGCGGCGTAATGGTATTTGCTAAAAATTCTTACTCCGCGTCACTTTTAAACGGGAATATGGATAAAACATATAACGCTATAGTTACAGGCGAATTAACGGACAGCGGCACAATAGACGCACCGATTTACAGACCTGACCCGCGAAAAACAGAAAGATGTGTAGACCCAAAGGGAGATAAAGCCGTTACACATTGGAAAGCTTTAAAAAGCTTTAACGGTAAAACTTTTATAGAAATAAAAACGGAAACAGGCAGAACTCACCAAATAAGAGTTCACTTTTCGCACTCAGGACACCCGCTTATAGGTGATGATATGTACGGCGGAAAGCCCACCGACTATGTTCACAGAACGGCGCTTCATTGTAAAGAAATAACAATGACCCACCCCGTAGCTCTTAAAAAAATGACTTTTACCGCTCCTCTCCCTGACGATATGAGAAGCGAGCTTGATGAATGGGAATACTTAGAATATTTAGAAAGTGTAAAAATTTTAGATAAATCCGACAAATAATTCTAAAAATCATTGACATTTGCGTTAAATTCTGTTATTATACTTGAGCCGCATATTAAAGGCGGGCGTATTGTTATGCCCAAAAATACCGTAAATCGGCGGTATGCCCCATTAGCGAGACTGAAAGAAAGCAGGTAAAATCTATGTACGCAATCATCGAAACAGGCGGAAAACAGTACAAAGTTGAGAACGGCGATGTTTTATACATCGAGAAACTCGAAGTTGAAGCTGATTCCGAAATAACTTTTGACAAAGTTATCGCTGTAGGTGCAGACGAAGGCATCAAAGTTGGTGCTCCTTATGTTGACGGTGCTACCGTCAGTGCTAAAGTTCTTAAGAACGGCAAGGGCAAAAAGGTTGTTGTTGCAACTTACAAACCAAAGAAAAACGAAAAACGCAAAATGGGCCATAGACAGCCTTACACTAAGGTTGAAATCGCAGCTATTAATGCATAATCAATGGTAAAAGCAGAATTTTATCATAATTGCAACGGCTTGCCTGTCGGGTTTAAATTCAAAGGTCACTCAGGCCACGGCTCTTTCGGAAACGATATAGTATGTTCGGCAGTATCGTCTGCCGCATACCTTACTGCAAATACTATTACAGAAATTATGAAAGTATCGGCAGACGCCCGGGTTTCGGAAGACGGTGAAATGACTTTAAAGGTTCCGGCAGAAAGTGCTCAAAAAACAAACGATATATTGCTTGGTCTTGAACTCCACATCAAAGAGTTACAAAAGCAATACCCTAAAAATGTTACGATAACTACTACGGAGGTATAACGAAATGCTTAAAATTAACATTCAGTTATTTGCTCATAAAAAAGGTATGGGTTCTACTCGTAACGGCCGTGATTCTGAGTCTAAAAGACTTGGTGCTAAAAGAGCAGACGGTCAGTTCGTTCTTGCAGGTAATATCCTTGTAAAACAAAGAGGTACTAAAATCCATCCGGGTACAAACGTAGGCAAAGGTAAAGATGATACTCTCTTCGCACTTGTTGACGGTAAAGTAAGCTTTGAGCGTCTTGGTAAAGATCGCAAAAAAGTCAGTGTTTACCCTGTTGAGCAATAATTACAACACGGATTTCGGCGGTAAAAAACGAAAGTTTTTTACCGCTCTGTTTTTTTAATAAATACTGTATAAAAACGGAGTTTATATTGCGAAAGCAATAAATTTGCAATACTCTTTTTATAAGCGACAAAATATGCCAACCGCTTCTTTATATAATTCAGCGGTTGGTATATTTTAATTTTGCTTGCCGTTATATATAATGTATACCGATTTCAGAATTTTCACATCTTATTCACAAACTATTTACAAAAAAATGTAAAACTAAGGTTGACAAATACAGAAAAAAGGGGTATATTATTATCAAAGTTAGCACTCAGGCACACAGAGTGCTAACAGCGAAAACGAGGTGACAACCGTGGCTGAACTTTCCAAGCGAAAGCAAGATACTCTCGCTATTATAGTCGAGCAATATATTGCAACAGGCGAGCCTGTGGGCTCAAAGGCAATTTGCAATATAATGGGCAATGCGGTATCTTCTGCTACTATTCGTAACGATATGGCGGATTTGGTTGAATTAGGTCTTTTAGAGCAGCCTCATACATCGGCCGGTCGTATACCGTCACAGCTCGGTTACCGTTATTATATAGATAACTTAATGTCTACCTACGAATTAGGTTTAGAAGAACAGGCACGCATTAAAATATGGCTGCAGTCTTTTGCAGGCGAGCCTGACCAGCTTTTAGAAAAAGCCGGCAGTATTTTAGCAGAGCTTTCCGACTGTGTGGCAATTTCTTCTTCACCTGCAGACAGCGAAGCTCACATAAAGCGAATTGAACTTGTGCCTTTAAGCTCTCATACGGCAATGATAGTGCTTTTAGCTACATCGGGTATACTAAAAAGTTCGGTTATTCGCAGCGAGGCAGAAATAAATGTTGACATAGCCGAGATTTTCTATAACATTTGTCAAAACTACTTTTTAGGTAAAAATGTTGCAGATATTACAGTCACATATATTCAATCCCTTGTGGCGTCTTTAGGCGACAGAATTTTCATTCTCTCCCCTTTCTTTTGCGCCATAGCCGATTTGTGCGAAGCAGTTAAAACAACATCTTTACACATAAAAGGTCAGTCAAACATTTTAAATCACAGCGAGCTATCCGAGAATGCTTTCGGGCTTATGGACTTTATTCACAAAGAAAAGCCGCTTGAAAATATGCTCGGGTCATATAAAAAACCGCTTACGGTTGCCGTGGGCGAAGAAAATTATTTCAGAGAATTGCGAAATTCCTCTACAATATTTTCAAAATACTCTGTAGGCAGTAAAGACAGCGGTTCAATAGGCATAATCGGTCCGACAAGGCTTGATTACGCAAAGCTTATACCAAGTATTCAGTATTTAGCCGGTGTTATCGGCACACTTTTAACCGAAACACTCGATGAATAGGAAAGGCGGAAAAATGGAAGAAGAAAATTTAACAACACCGGAAGTTGACGAAACAGAAGCTCAGACTGACGAGTCAACCGAAAATTCAAAAAAATCTAAAAAGAGCGAAAAGAAAAGCGAAATTGATGCTTTAAAAGAAAAAAACGAAGAATTAGAAAATGAAATTAAATCTATTAAAGATACACATCTTCGCACCTTGGCAGAGTATGACAACTTCCGCAAAAGGTCTTTTAAAGAGAAAGAGGCCGCTTACGGCAACTCAAAAGCAGATGTTTTAGAAAAGCTGTTGCCTATTATTGATAATTTTGACAGGGCTGTAGATAATAAAACAGAGGACATTGAGGTATACCGTAAAGGAATCGAGATGATTATGAATCAGTTCAATGTTATTCTGACAAATTTAAATGTTGAATCGTTCGGCGAGGTCGGTGACGAATTTGACCCTAACATTCACAGTGCCGTAATGACAATAGAGAACGATGATCTCCCCGAAAACTCCATTGCGGCAGTATTTCAAAAAGGTTACAAAATGGGTGACAGAATTTTGCGCGTAGCAACAGTTCAGGTCACAAAATAAACAAATAAACTATTTATATATATCGGAGGTAATTTATTATGGCAAAAACAATTGGTATTGACTTAGGTACTACAAACTCATGTGTAGCAGTTATTGAAGGCGGCGAGCCTGTTGTTATCGCAAATGTCGAAGGCAACAGAACAACCCCGTCAGTAGTCGGTTTCTCAAAATCAGGTGAAAGACTTGTAGGTCAGGTTGCAAAGCGTCAGGCAGTTCAAAATCCTGAAAGAACTGTTACATCCATTAAAAGAAAAATGGGTACAGACTACAAAGTAAACATTGACGGCAAATCATATACACCGCAAGAAATCTCTGCAATGATTCTTTCAAAGCTTAAATCAGACGCAGAAAGTTATTTAGGCGATAAAGTAACAGAAGCTGTTATTACCGTTCCTGCATACTTTACAGACGCACAGCGTCAGGCAACAAAAGACGCAGGCAAAATTGCCGGTCTTGATGTTAAAAGAATTATTAACGAGCCTACTGCCGCTGCATTAGCTTACGGCATTGATAAAGAAAATGACCAAAAGGTTATGGTTTATGACCTTGGCGGCGGTACATTTGATGTATCTATTATCGAAATGGGTGACGGTGTTCAGGAAGTTCTTGCAACCGCAGGTAACAACCACTTAGGCGGTGACGATTTCGACCAAAGAGTTATTGACTGGCTCGTATCTGAATTTAAGAAAGAAACAGGCGCAGACCTTTCAAAAGACAAAATGGCTATGCAGAGACTTAAAGAGGCTGCAGAAAAAGCTAAAATTGAGCTTTCAGGCGTTACATCATCTGCAATCAATCTTCCGTATATTACAATGTCCTCTGCAGGCGAGCCGCTCCACTTAGATACAACTCTTACAAGAGCTAAATTTAACGAGCTTACAGCAGACCTTGTAGACGCAACAATGGGTCCTGTCCGTCAAGCTATTTCCGACTCAGGCCTTAATGTAAGCGAGATTGATAAAATCCTTATGGTTGGCGGTTCTTCAAGAATCCCCGCTGTTCAGGACGCTGTTAAATCATACCTTGGCAAAGATCCGTTCAAAGGTATTAACCCGGATGAATGTGTTGCTATCGGCGCCGCTCTTCAAGCAGGTGTATTAGGCGGCGATGTTCAAGGTCTTCTCCTTCTTGATGTTGCTCCCCTTTCATTGGGTATTGAAACTCTCGGCGGCGTTTGCACAAAGATTATTGAAAGAAACACTACTATTCCTACAAAGAAAAGTCAGATTTTCTCAACCGCAGCCGATAATCAGCCGTCTGTTGAAATTCATGTTCTTCAAGGTGAAAGAGAATTTGCTAAAGATAACAAAACTCTCGGCATGTTCCACCTTGACGGTATTCTTCCTGCACGCAGAGGCACTCCTCAAATCGAAGTTACATTCGATATTGACGAAAACGGTATTGTTCATGTATCCGCAAAAGATCTTGGCACAGGTAAAGAACAGTCAATTTCAATTACATCTTCATCAAATATGAGTAAAGATGATATTGAAAAAGCAGTTCAAGAGGCAGAAAGATTTGCAGAAGAAGATAAGAAACGCAAAGAGGAAGTAGATCTTCGTAACGGTGCTGACCAAATGGTATTCCAAACAGAAAAACTTCTCAGCGAAAACGGCGACAAGTTTGACGAAGCAGATAAAGCAGATATCAATGCTAAAATTGACGACCTTAAAGAGGCTCTTAAAGGCACAGATATAGAGGCTATTAAAACAAAACAAGAAGCTCTTCAAACAAAGTTCTACGAAATCTCTGAAAAACTCTATCAAGCAGCAGGCGGCGCACAAGGCTTTGACCCTAACGCACAGGGTTTTGATCCAAATGCACAAGGCTTTGATCCGAATGCACAGGGCTTTAACCAAAATACACAAGGCGGAGATGGTTACCAAGAAGCTCCATTCACAGATGTTGACTGATAACATATAAAATAAAAAGGGGCTGTACAAAACCTTAGTTTTTACGGCTCCTTTAATGAGATTTAGAGAGTATTAGGTTTAATTATGGCAGACAAAAGAGATTATTATGAGGTGTTAGAGCTTCAAAAAGGCGCTACCCCCGATGAAATAAAAAAAGCATACCGTAAGCTTGCAAAAAAATACCACCCGGACTTAAATCCCGATAATAAGGAAGAAGCCGGCGCTAAATTCAAAGAGGTTAACGAAGCTTACGAAGTTCTTTCTGACCCTGATAAAAAAGAGAAGTACGACAGATTCGGCTTTGCAGGTGTTGACCCAAGCTACGGTGCAGGTCAAGGCGGCGGCTTCGGCGGTTTCGGCGGCGACAGTATGGAATTTGACTTAGGCGACCTGTTCGGCTCATTCTTCGGCGGCTTCGGCGGAGGCTCACAGCGTTCTAACCCCAATGCACCCCGTCAGGGCAGCGACATTCAAACAACTGTATTTCTTACCTTTGAAGAGGCCGCAAAGGGCTGTAAAAAGACTGTTTCTGTTCCCCGTATTGAGGTTTGTGACGAATGTAAAGGCACAGGCGCCGCTAAGGGCAGCAGTCCGCAAACCTGCCCCGAATGCCAGGGCAAAGGTCAAATCAATATTCAGCAACGCTCACCTTTCGGCACAATAAATACCGTTAAAACTTGTCAGCGCTGCGGCGGCAAGGGTACATATAACCCTAATCCTTGCTCACGCTGTAAAGGTAACGGCAGAATCAGAAAAAATATTTCTCAGGAAGTTACAGTACCTGCAGGTATTGATGACGGACAGCTCTTTACAGTAAGAGGTGCAGGCAACCAAGGTGTAAACGGCGGACCGTCAGGCAACCTTAAAGTTGCTGTTTCTGTAAAGCCTCATCCGTTTTTCCGCCGTGACGGGTACAATGTTTGGTACACCGCAAAGGTCACATTTGCCCAAGCCGCTCTCGGCGATAAGCTTAGAGTACCTACACTTGACGGAGATGTTGAATACCAACTGCCTGCAGGCACACAGCCGGGCGAGGTATTTAAACTCAAAGGCAGAGGAATTACTTATGTTAACTCTACCCGCAAGGGTGATCAGCTTATTAAAGTTGAGATAGTTGTTCCTAAAAATTTAAACGAGAAGCAAAAAGAAGCGCTCTTAAAATTCAACGAAACAATGGGCGACAACAAAATAGCCCCGGAAGAAAAAAAGGGTATATTCGGCGGTAAAAAGAAAAAATAACCGTGTACAGCTAACAGCTAACAGCCGACAGCCGAATGAAAAATAAAAGACCGTTAGTAATTCAAAAATCAGAATTACTAACGGCTTTATTATTTCTAAACATTTCGCGAAGCACCGTTCACCGAGCTGTGCATCACGGCAGCACATTTCCGCCGCTGACGAAAATCTCATACCATTCCTGTTTAGTGAGATTTACATTAACCGCATCGGCGCACTCTATAAGACGCTGTGGGTTCATAGTGCCTGTGAGGGGCTGAATATGTGCCGGATGGCGCAATATCCATGCGATAACTATTGTAGATTTTGTTACACCGTATTTATCTGCTAATTCCTGAAGCTTAGCGTTAATTTCAGGAAAATCCGGGTTATCTACATAAACGCCTTCAAAAAAGCCGTATTGGAACGGCGACCAAGCCTGCAAGGTAATATCTTCATAACGGCAATATTCCAAAATGCCTCCGTCTCTGTCTATTGCGTTATCTTCATTCATATTAACATAAAGGCCCTGCTTTATGATATGGCAATCTGTAATACTTAATTGCACTTGGTTAGCACAAATAGGCTCATCGCCCATATACTTTTGCAAAAGTCGCATTTGCATTGGGTTTTGATTTGATACGCCGAAATGATTTACCTTGCCGCTTTCTTTTAAATAACGAAAGGTTTCTGCCACCTCTTCAGGCTCGTAAAGAGTATCGGGGCGGTGCAATAAAAGAAAGTCGAGATAATCTGTATGCAGTCTTTTAAGAGTACCCTCAACACTTTCAATAATATGCTCTCTCGAAAAGTCAAACATAACCTTACCCGGACAAATACCGCATTTTGACTGTAAAATAATCTTTTCGCGAACATCATCATTCATACCTATAGCCTTTGCAAAAACCTCTTCGCTTTTGCCGCCGCCGTATAAATCCGCATGGTCAAAAAAATTAAGTCCGCGCTCCATTGCGGTATCAATAACCGCTTTTGCCCCGTCTACGGTTTTATCTGCCATACGCATACAGCCAACTGCAATTACAGGTACTTCTACACCGCTTTTACCGAGTTGCATTGTTTTCATAAATTCACCTCAAAATACATCGCATTTAATGCGTAATTTACCTTTTTTGCTTTCGCCTAAGATTTCACAAAATTTAAATCTGCCGTAACCTCTTACGGAGACAATATCGCCTGTTTCAACAGATTTAGAAATACTAATCACAGGCTTGCCGTTTATAAAAACCTTCTCACCGTCTACCAACGCAGAACTTTTACTGCGAGAAATATTATACACTGCGGATATTAACACATCTACCCTATCGGACGAAACAGTTACCGCCTTTTCTTTCGGCTTCGGCAAAGCCGTTTCGGGCAATTCTTCACAAAAAGATGTACTAACGCTTGTGTGCCTAACCTTTGTTAGATTTTCGGTTATATAATCTGCAATACTGTCAAGGCAGAATATATAACCTTTGTTTTCTGTAATAATAATATCCCCTAAGGTTTCTCTCTTTATGCCAAGTCCCATAAGCGAGCCTAAAAAATCACGGTGAGTCAGGTCGTCCGAAAATTTTTGAGAAAGCGGAGAAACGCAAATTATCTTAATCGGCGGTTGCTCACTGTAACCGCAATTTTCTTTACTGCCGAATATTGCGATTTTTCTTTCGGCATCAGGGTACCCGCCAAACAAGGTATAGCCGTATTTTAACTCACTGTATAAAACACCTTGCTCGTGCATATTCAGAAAATCGCTGCAACAGTAAATTCCGCGATTATTTGAACGGTTATATAAATCTTTAAACCTGTTTTTTAAAATACCGACTTCATCAGCCACTTTCTCACCGCCTTTGACTCTTATTATTTTACCACATAACAAAGAAAAAAGGAAGATGTTTTACCATATAAAACATCTTCCCGGATTTCTATTTTAATTAGAATTTACTACTCTAATCAACCTATAACGGTTACGCGAACAACGCCGTCAACTTTTTTAATGCCCTCTGCTACAGAAACATCGTCAGCGGCAATTAAAGTGTAAGCATAGTCGCCTTTTGCTTTAGAAACAAAGCCTTTAACCTCTATACCGGCACTTGTGAAAGCGCCTAAAATATCATTAACCGCGTTAAGTGTGTTTTTGTGAATAACAGCAACTCTCTTGCCCTCTGCATCAAGCTGAACATTAGGGAAGTTAACAGAGTTTTTGATATTACCCTTTTCAAGAAATTCTTTCAACTGTACTGCTGCCATATATGCGCAGTTTTCTTCAGATTCAGGAGTAGAAGCACCAAGGTGAGGAAGCGCCGTAACATTTTCTACGCCTATAACCTCGTCACTCGGAAAGTCGGTAACATAAGATGCAACCTTGCCTGATTTAACAGCCTCTGCCATATCTGCACCTACAACAAGCTCGCCGCGGGCAAAGTTGAGAATTCTTACACCGTCTTTCATATCAGCCATAGAGTCGGCATTAATCATACCCTTTGTTGCAGGAACGCACGGTAAATGAAGTGTAATGTAATCGGCGTCAGCATAAAGCTCTTCAAGAGTTTCTGCATATTTTGTATCTGCAGGAAGTGTTGCTTTAAGCTCTGCGTTAAAGTATGGGTCGTAGCCGACAATTTTCATACCGAGAGCGTTTGCCGCATTAGCAACAAGACGGCCTATAGCACCAAGACCTACAACACCCAGGGTTTTACCCATAATTTCAGGACCGGCAAATGCAGATTTGCCTTTTTCAACAAGTGCGCCTACATTGTCGCCCTCACCTTTAAGACCTTTGCACCAGTCATAAGCCGCCGCAACGCGTCTTGAAGAAAGCATAAGTCCGCCTATAACAAGCTCTTTAACAGCATTAGCGTTTGCGCCCGGAGTATTGAAAACTACAATACCCTTTTCTGTGCAAGCGTCTACGGGAATATTGTTTACGCCTGCGCCTGCACGGGCAACTGCTAAGGTTTTATCACTAAAATTGTAATCGTGCATTTTTGCCGAACGGACAATAATACCGTCCGGTGCATCGCAAGAGTCGGAAACTGCATATTTTTCGTCCAACTCTTTAAGACCGATTTGAGAAATTTTATTTAATGTTAAAATATCAAACATTGTAATACCTCTTTATGCGTTTTCTGCTTCGAATTTTTTCATAAATTCAACAAGAGCTTCAACACCCTCAACAGGCATAGCGTTGTAAATAGAAGCTCTCATACCGCCAACGGTACGGTGGCCTTTAAGGTTGATAAAGCCTGCTTCCTCAGCCTCTTTAATGAATTTTTTGTTAAGCTCGTCATCATCTGTAACGAAAGGAACATTCATAAGAGAACGGTCCTCGGGAACAACTGTGCCGCGGAACATTTTGCTGCTGTCGAGAAAATCGTATAATATTTTTGCTTTCTTTCTGTTAATTTCGGCAATAGCCTCAATGCCGCCTTTTCTTTTAATCCATTCAAGAACGAGCTTGCAAACATAAATTGAGTAGCAAGGCGGTGTGTTGTAAAGAGACTGTGCGTCTGCGTGAATTTTGTAGTTAAGCATAGTCGGGCAAATATCTCTTGCATTGCCGATTAAATCTTTACGGATAATAACAACGGTAAGACCTGCAGGAGCAACATTTTTCTGAGCGCCGCCGAAAAGTACGCCGAAACGGGAGACATCAATAGGCTCCGAGAGGAAACAACTTGAAATATCGGCAACAAGCGTTACATCGCCTGTGTCGGGGATTTCGTGGTAAAGAGTGCCGTAAATTGTGTTGTTAAGGCAAATATGTACATAGTCGGCGTCCGGACGAAAATCTTCTTTAGTAGTTTTAGGAATATAAGAGAAGGTTTTATCGGCAGATGACGCTACTGCTTTAGCATCGCCGTATTTTTGAGCTTCCTGATATGCTTTTTTAGCCCACTGACCCGTAATAATGAAATCGGCTTTACCTGAGCCGTTCATTAAGTTAAGCGGGAGAGCGGCAAACTGAGTTGAAGCACCGCCCTGTAAGAAAAGAACCTCGTAATTATCAGGGATATTCATAAGCTCTCTGAAAAGTGCTTCTGCGCCTTTTATAATATCGTCATAAACCTTTGAACGGTGAGACATTTCCATAACAGACTGACCTGAACCTTGGTAATCCAACATTTCATCTGCGCATTGTTTCAATACTTCTTCGGGAAGCATTGAAGGACCGGCAGAAAAATTATAAACTCTTGCCATATATAAATTCTCCTTTTTGAATATTTTATTTATACAAATTCATTATATATTATTATATGATAAAAAGCAATAAAAATATTTATGTTTGCGGTAGCAAATCGCTCATTTTTATTGAGGTATTAAATGAAAAAACAAGCAGACTGCATAAACAGCCTGCTCAAATCATTTTTATTGAATTACTCGGTAATTGTTACGCCCTCTGCTTCTCTTTTTGCTTTGAGTTCATCCATAATTCTTTGCTTTTCTTTGCCCGAAATTTTATAGAAGAACATGGGTATTGCACAAAGAAGAAGACTGATACCCGGCACAACGGAAACAAGCGAGAACATACCGAAGTTCTGCATTTTTGTAAGCTCTGTTGCCGCAACAACAGCAGTAGAACTAAGCATCTGAGATGGCTCTAAGCCGATAACCATATACATTATAATAATGCCGCTTGTAGCGAGAGCGTTGCCGAATTTGTTTATAAAGCCTTGGCAAGCGGCGCCAAGAGCGTTATCTCTGAAGCCCGTTTTCAATTCTATGTAGTCAAGGCAGTCGCAAATCATGGCATTTGAAATAACATTAAGAACACCTAAAGGAATACAAGAAATAAGAATAAAAGGAATACAAGCGTAAAGGTTTGAGGTAAACCAACCTATAAGAGTTGTGAAAATGCTTGCTACAAAGCCGAAAAGACAGGTTGTAATAACGATTTTTTTGTAATCGAACTTTCTCATAAGCTTTGGCATTAAGAGCATAGCGCCAAACATACCGACTATAGCGCAAACCTGAAAAATGGTTTTAACGCTTGAAACACTCTTAGAAATGTATTCTGTTTTTTCTGCAAGAGTTGTAGAGGCTGTAATTTCAGGACCTATATAAAAAGCGTATCTTGCCACATGAACTGCGGCGGCTTGAATCATATATCTGCCGCTTGATAATACACCCATTGCAACAACAAGCATAAGGGGTTTACAGGTTAAAATTCTTTTAAGCGCAGTAGGCTCACCCGGTTGCCTTACTTTTTTAGGCGGCTTAACTCTTTCTTTAATGTGGAAATATGAGTTGCCGTACATAACGGAGCCTATTACAACAACGATTATTGCCATAATTAAATATTTATATTTTTCTTGAGTCATAGGGTCTGCCGTGCTGAATATTGCAGGAATAGCAGTACCGGCTATTAAAAAGAGTACCTCTGGAATAGCCGAGCCTATACCGTTCAGGTTTTTGGTGTATGAAATAACATAACCGCGCTCTTCGGCATTGGGAGTCATAAGGTTTGGAATACCCCAAAACGGCACATCTGCCATAGTGTAGCACATACCCCAAAGCACATAGGTTAAAGCCGCATAAACCATAAGACTTGTACCCGAAAGGTTAGGCGAAAGGTACATAAGCACCGTAAAAACAGTAATCGGCACAATGGCATATAAAATATAAGGCTTCATTTTGCCGCGCTTCGGCTCGCATTTATCAACAATAATACCCATAAGCGGGTCGTTAATAGCGTCCCACACACGGGCACCGAGCATAAGCACCAAAACAAATGCAGGAGCAAGCTGTAAAACATTCAAATAATAGTCGCTTATGTAGCTTGACATCATGGCATAAATCATACCCTGACCCATAGCGCCAAAAGCGAACATATTAAGTTCTTTTCGGGAAACTACATAACCCTCTCTTTTATTTTTACTCAAAATCTGACATCCTCTCCTCAAGTAATAAAGAAATTTTACCACATAAAAATTCTTTAGTAAATATAACAAATAGCCAAAAAACACGCTCTTGTTTTGTAACAAGTTTCATTGACAAGCGCCCGTTAAAATGTTACTTTATTATCGGTGATATTATGATATTAGAAAACAAGGCGCAAGTATTTTATTACAAGCGGTTAAAAAACAAATTTGAACAGGCAGAAAAAGAAAAATTCCCCCTTGATTCCCCTGCCGAAAACGATTTAATAGAGCCGAAATATCCTGACTGTAAATTGATTTTAGTCACTATTGCCGACCCTCAAATCGCTACACTTATCCCGGTTAGGTATTCTATTCTGAAAAACGGTATTAAAGATTTTAAAAATTCAAAATGTAAATTAGACGCTGTTATTATGCTTGGCGACCTTGCAGAAAACGGCCTTTCGGTAGAATACCAAACGGTTAAGGACCTTATAGGCTCTCTTGAGACCCGATTTATTTCTACACCGGGCAACCACGATATAAGGTTAAGAAGAATAAAACAATCTGCAAAGCGCTTTGCAAACTTTATAAACGACCTGAACTGCGATAACTCCCACCCTACCGATAAATTTTACTACAGCGAAGAAATTAACGGCTATAAAATAATAGTTTTAGGCTCTGATAAAACAAGCTTTGAAAAATCTTACCTGAGCCCCCGGCAGCTTTCTTGGCTAAATAATGAATTAGAAAGCGCAAAAGGCAAACCCGCATTTGTTTTGTGCCATCAGCCGTTTAAATTCTCTCACGGCTTGCCCCTTGTTTGGAAAATGTTTTACCATACAGACGATATGGGCAGTGTTGGCAAACAAAATGAAGAATTGCAGGAAATACTTAAAAAATATGAAAATGTATTTTATGTAAACGGTCATTTACACTCACCGTTTAATGAACTGACATACCAAAAATTTAACGGTATTCATTCAATTACAGTACCGTCATTTACAGATAATAAAGGACAGACCTTTATTATAGAGGTATACGAAGATAAAGTCTTTTTCAGAGCGAGAGATTGTTTGAGGGGTAAATTCCTTGATGATTATGAAATTCAGTTTTTAAACGAAAAATGAAAAATGAAAAATGAAAAATTAGCGGGCTCGACAGTCGCTTCGCGACATCATAAGTCGAGCCGTGTTGAAAAGAACTTTACTTTTCTAAATAAAATAAATAGAAGATTAGGTTTAAAATATTTGATATTGCAATCTGCTTTTTTTGAATGAAAAATGAAAAATGAAAAATGAAAAATGAAAAATTAGCGGGCTCGACAGTCGCTTCGCGACATCATAAGTCGAGCCGTGTTGAAAAGAACTTTACTTTTCTAAATAAAATAAATAGAAGATTAGGTTTAAAATATTTGATATTGCAATCTGCTTTTTTTGAATAAAAAATAAAAATTCCGGTGCAAGCACAGTGCCTTCGGCACAATTTAATGTGCTTGTCGGTGTAAATGTAGATTTCGTGTTTTGATTATTTTTTCAAAACTTCCTATTTCTTTGAAATGTTTTTGATTTACTAAATTATATTTTTAATATATAATTACATTATCTGGATTATATTAAAAAGGGGTTGAAATATATATGCAGGAGAATAATATTTTAATGAAAAAATCATTAGATTTTGCAGTTAGAATTGTTAATATGAGTAATTATGTAAAAAAAGAAAAGCACGAAAAAAGTATGTCTGAACAAGTATTACGAAGTGCGACAAGCATTGGTGCTAATATCCGTGAAGCCAAATATGGAGCAAGCAGAGCTGATTTTATAAACAAATTGCAAATTGCTTTAAAAGAAACTGCTGAAACAGAGTTTTGGATATGTGTATTGACGGAAACAGGTTATATAGACCAAAAATCAGGCAATTCCTTACTAAAAGATTGCCTTGATATTAAACATCTTTTAATAGCGAGTATAAACACCTCGAAGAAAAATAAAGAAAAAGGTTAGAATTATTATAACATATTGGAGATTATAAATGAAATGAAAAATTAAGAATGAAAAATGAAAAATTTCGGTATGGCTTACTGCGTTCGCATATAATTTAATGCTATCGCTTTAGGGTAGATACGACTGCTTCACATTACAGTTGATAGCTTGTAATTAAACTTAACTTTGTTAAAACTTCAAAGAAAAAAATCAACCGATAGAATTACTATCTGTTTTAATCTTTAGTAAGAAAAGCAAAGTTGTTTTCATTACGGCTCGACTTATGATGTCGCGAAGCGACTGTCGAGCCCCAAAATTTTTCATTTTTCATTTTTCACTTTTCACTGAAAAAAAGCAGATTACAATATCGAATATTTTAAAATTAATCTTCTATTTATTTTATTTAGAAAAGCAAAGTTGTTTTCATCACGGCTCGACTTATAATGTCGCGAAGCGACCGTCGAGCCCCAAAATTTTTCATTTTTCATTTTTCACTTTTCACTGAAAAAAGCACCGATAAAATCCATGCTTTTTCTTGTGCCGAGGGCGGGTTCAAATCCCGAATATCCCGTAGAACAAAAAACACAGACAGCAAGAGAATTGCTATCTGTTTTAATCTTTAATAAGAAAAGCTAAGTTATTTTCAACACGGCTCGACTTATAATGTCGCGAAGCGACCGTCGAGCCCCAAAATTTTTCATTTTTCATTTTTCACTTTTCACTGAAAAAAGCACCGATAAAATCGATGCTTTTTCTGGTGCCGAAAGCGGGACTTGAACCCGCACGGTATCGCTACCAACGGATTTTGAGTCCGTCACGTCTGCCAATTCCATCATTTCGGCGTATATCGTTTCTTATAACTATGTTATTATATCATACCTATAAATTTTGTCAAGCAGAATTTATAGGTATGTTTTAAGGTGTGTTTTATTATATTTACGCAATGCAGTTAATAGCTTCCTTTTTTTATTATTTGGATAGCAAGTTTTGCTACCTGTGTTTTCATTTTTCATTCTTCATTTTTAATTTTTCATTTAAAAAACTCATCTCCCCCACAGAGATTTCTCTCTGTGGGGGAGATTTTTTTAATTAATACCAGCCGTTATCCATATCAGTGTCGGAACCGCCGTATGATACGGTGAGTATATCCTCGAGCTCGAACTCCATGATTTCGAGCTCTGGAGAAGTGTATTTTTTCATAATTAAAATATCCTTTCTAAATCCAAAGTTTTAAATTTTACTGATAAAAGTCGCTGAATTCAACATCTACGCCACCGCTTGAGGTAGTGCCGGGTAAGGTAACATTTGAGTTGCTGCCGTTAGTTGTGTGAACAACTTTATCGGAAGCGGTTAAAATATCACTTACACTAAAATAAACAATATTAAATTCAGGCTTTTCGTAAATTCTCGAAATCATTTCGATTAAGCCATACCGTTTGCTTCTGCAGCAGTTTTAACTGTTTCAGCATTAATCTGTTGCCATTGTGAGTAGTAAGTTGTGCCGCCTACGGTAATGTAGCCGCGAGCTTCAATCTTTTCACCCATATTAGCTGCAGGGATGTTCTTAAGAGCTGAACGGAATGCATAACCGTCTGCTGTTGAGTAAACTTGGTTTTTAAGAGTAGAGTCAGCAGCATTTGCAACACCTGCAACGATTGTGCCGTTTACTCTGTAATCAACACCGATAGCGTCAATAGCAGTTGTACCGGTTGATGTGTTTACATCTGTACCTGCAATAGAAACATCTTTCCATGTGCAAGTAAAGCCAAGGTCATAGTTGCCTGCATTTTCAGCATTTGGACGCATTTTGCAAGCTGCTGTTTCGCCCATAACTACTGTGTTAGCAGGAGCCTGACCCCAAGCACCCCAATAGTTACCTTTTGATGTGCAGTTTGTTGGAGAAGCACCGCCGTTAGCGTATTTTAATACGTTGTTAGTTGTATCAGATTCCATTACACAAAAGATATCCTGTTCAGTTACAACATCAGTTGTTACATATTTTAATGTGAAGATTTCACACTCAGGATCAACCGGGATACCTGTTTTTGCATCATATTGACCGGTAATAGCTGACTGCAATACCATTGTTGCCATTTTATTACTGAGATCATAATTTGCTATAATTGCAGTATCTCTTGTAGAAGTAGCTGCATTTTTAGTAGCGTTAGTATACATAGTTGCTGAGTTATTTACATTGGCAGCTTCGTTATAAACATAAGTATAGCTATCGCCCCATGTTCTTGCTTCGTTTGCTTTACTTGTATATACTAAGCTAAAGTTTTTAGAATAAACAATATTAATATTGCAAAGAGTTGGAAGTACATCCATATCATCAGGCAATACATAATATGCTTTTACTGTAACGGTTTCGCCTGCAGGCATACCAACATAGGCGTCTGAAACAAGACGAACACCCATCTCCCAGTCACCTGCTTCTGTTTTTGCCGGATAATCAGCAGTTGTTGAGAATGCTGATGCTGAAACAGCGAAAACTGAAACAAGCATAAGCACCGCTACAGCAAGGCTTAAAATCTTCTTAGACATTTCACCATGTCCTCCTTGTTATTATTTTAAAGTATACCGGCACCGGTTAAGAAAGTAACTGCGTCAGACTGACTCATTCTCATACCGTCTGTACCATCTTCGTACATCCATGCAGCATGACGTGCCATAACGTCTGCAGAGTCAGTTGAAATATCACCTTCACCTAATACATCTCCTGCAAAAAGTACCGCACTATCATATATACGCATTCCGTCAGGACCGTCTTCGTACATCCATGCAGCATGAAGACATGCTGTATTTTCATCGTCGGTATCGATATCGCCGTTACCATCAATGTCGCCGAAAAGTACGAATACATATGTTGCAACTACATTGTCGCTGCTGTCTTTAACAAGAACAGTAGCGCCTGTACCGGTTTCTGAACCGCCGGCAAGGTAGCTTGGTACAATTTCCATAGTGCCGTTTACTACTTCAAATACACTATCAATAGTTTCGCCGAGTTCAGTAGCTTCTACACCGTAAATGAAACCGTCACAAGGTGTACCTACACCTGAGTCGTCTTCATTATATTGTGTATAGTTTGTGTTAATATAACCGTTCATACCATCGATTACTTGAAGTACAGGAGCAGCAGTTGCGCCTATTGTAACTTCTTGTACATCGAATGAGTACATCTGGCCTAAAACAGGATCGCCGTTTACGATATCGCCGTTATCCATACGAGCGGCAATAAGAGTACCGCCTACATTATCTGCAGTTTTAGGGTCATCAACAATTGCTAATGTACCCTGACCTGATACTGTAAGTGTTACGAGTGATTGAGCATCGTAAACAGGAGCGTCAATCTGTTCTGAACCGGCAGAATTTGCCACGAGTATAAATTTGTTTGTTGAATTGCTGTATGATAATTCAAAAATATCATCAACATTGTTTACTACACTGTCGATAGCAACAGTACCTGTTGTTTCGAGTTTAAATTGGATTTGACCAACGCCGTAGTTTGTAGTAAGAACTACGTCAACTTCATAAGTTCCGTCACCATTGTCTGCGGGATCGGTGAGTGACCACATCTGCTCATAAGCAGAGTCGTCTTCCTCAAACTTAAGCACTGCGGCATTCGCTGCAACTGCAAAGAGCGATACCATCATACATAAAGCAACGAGAACGCTTAAAACTTTTTTAGACATTTTAATTTGTCCTCCTGATAAGGTTTATTCATTTCTCTTAAATCAGCTTTTGCGGACTAAACAACAGTACATATATAATACAGCTAACAGCCCACAGCCGACAGCTAACAGCTTGCTGTCGCACAAGGCGAAGAACAAGTGCTTCGCATTACGGTTTTGGCTATGCTTTACAGCCTACAGCGTGTTCAGCTAATAGCTAACAGCTCTCGCCGTCAACATAGCCTTTGGCTTATTCGCAATACCCTACCTTAATAATATATACATATTATATATACGGTAGCGACTGCGAATTATTACTGCATACTATATTATATTCTCCTTGTACCCCTCTTGCCGAATTTCTTCGGCAAGAGGTTTTTGTTTAGCCTGCTTTAAGAATTAACTTAAATAACTTAATTCAAATTAAGCAATAGCAATGTTTACAACTGCCTGTAAGTCAGAAGCTTCAATGTTATCAGCATCGGTTGCACCAAGGTTACCTGCTAAGAAGTAGCAGCCTTGAAGTGAACCGTGGCTGTTAGAAACAAGTTCTGTCTTAGAAGCGTCAAGAACATCTACGAAGCCGTCGCCGTTTACATCACCGTTAACAACAAGTTTAACTGTTGCAACAGGAATATCAATACCGTCAACTACGCGGTAGAATGTTACTGTGCAGTTTGTACCAACAACGCCGTCTACATCTTGAAGAAGAGCATAGTTAACATCGTCTGTTACAAATGCGTTGTCTGTAACAACACCTGTTGAAATAAGTGTTTTAACATCGTCAGCTACAAGACCTTGAGCAATTCTTGAAACTGTTGCTCTAACTTCTTCTGTACCTGTCTTATCATCAGCAGGAACAAGAACTTCTTCTGCTGTGTCTACACCTGTAACTGCAACATCTTTGAATTTAAGTCTTGCAAGAGCTTCTTTAAGAGCTGTTGCTGCCCCATCAACCTTCTTCTGGTCATCTACTGAATATGATTTATTGTTAACCATAAGAGCAGAGCCGTTGAAGAGTTCTACAGAATTGTCATTTACACGCTCGATACCGAGTTCTGCAACTACCTTACCAAAGTCTTTAATATCATTTGAGTAAAGGCTTTCGTTAGCAAGAGCTGTTTCAGCCTGAGCCATTAATGCCTCAAGTTCTGTGTAATCAGCTTCTTCTTCAACTGTTTTAAGTTGATTCCATGCTACCATAAGTTCATACTTAGCGTCGAAGCACTGTTTCTGACCTGCGCTTGCATCTGCATTTACTGCGCTTGCAGCCTGGTAAGCTTTTTCAAATCTTGCCCAGCTGCGATCTGAGTAACCGCTGTTTACGCCGCCGTTATAAGCAGCCTCAGCGTTACCGAGTTCTTTAGAGAGAGCAGTTTTGTTAACGCCGCCGTCTCTCTTAATAAGTCTGTCTGCTGTCATTCCGACAAGGTTATAAGACATAACTACGTCAACAGCTGTGTAGCCTGCATAACCGTCTGCTGCTTTATCTCTTGCATTTTCCTGAGCTTTAATAGCCTCTGCGTCCATATCCTCGAGAAGTGCAAGGATTTCAGCCTCATATTGGTTACCTGCAACATAAGTTCTAAGGTCTGTTGCTGTAACATCTGCATAAGGGAATTCTTGTGTTTCGATAACAGCATTTGCGTTATGATAAGCGTTTATAATCTTATAAGCGTCTTTACGCTGGCTTGTGTAGCGGTTCCATCTGTACATCTTGTAATCAGAATAGTCGAAGTTTTCGCCGCCGTTTTCATCCCAAAGACTTTCAACCCTTGACTCAAGAGCAACAACATAAGAGTCGATAGACTCGCCGCCTTCAATTTCAGAAGCGCTGAGTTTAGCGTCATCAATGTATCTTGTTGCTTTGAAAAGAGGAGCATAAAGTTCGTCAAAGTTATAAACTGAGTTATCATTCCATACCTGGTATGCAGCAGGAAGAGCAGCTTTGAGTGCATTGTAATATGCAGTCCAAAGAGCGCCGCCGTTAACCTTTGTTACTTCTTTTACAGCTTCTGCAGAATCAGCAGCTACTTCGTTGCCGTTTGCATCAAGCCATACATCACCGATAACATAATCAGGAACACTGATGTCGCCTACTGCTAATTCTGTGTTGCCTGCTGTACCCGGAGCAAGCATTAAGCTTTCTTCTTCGCTGTAATCTACAACCTGGCTTGTATAGAATACGCCTGTTGTGTATTCAGCTGCTTTACGAGCTCTCTTAACTTCTTTTTCAACAAGGTCTTTAAGATTCTTGTAAGTGATATCATCATAATATCTGAATTCAAGATTTGCTGTACCTTCTGCTTTCTTTGTTGATTGTAAAACCGGTTTGTACTGAGATTTAATGTAAACCGAGAAAACAGTGGTAGCACCGCCCTGAACATTTTTGCCTGCAAGTGCTGTAATAAGGTTTGCTTCGTTTACAGAACCTGTCATGTTCCATGAAACAGAGCCTGTTTTACCGTCATCGTTTTCAAATGATTCAGCCATCTGGTAAGTCTGGAAGTTCTTCAAATAAACATCAATACCGCAGACTGAACTATAGTTTGTGATATCAAAGTAGCCGTAAACTAAACCGTCTTTTTCGTCACTGTTATAGTTACCGCCCTTTGATGACTCGTAAGTCTGCCAAGCAAATGTAGGTGATACTCCTGAGCCGTCATCACGGCGGATACGGGTTGTTTCTGCATTAGAAATATATTCTGCTGCAGTTGATACAGGAACATACCACGGTGAGTAGAGGTAGATATGGTCGTTATTACCGTTTTTGTGAAGTGCTTCTGCTTTAGCGTTTGATTTATTGTAGCTGAGCCATGAGTAAGCAGTTTCTGTATACTGACCGCCAAGCTGTTCGCCTGTTTCACCGAATACTCTGTATGTTACAATGAATTTTGCAAACTGACCTGTTGTAGGAACACCTGAAATAGTTAAGTTATAAACTTGTGAACCGCCGAAGTCAAGTGTCTGACCTGCTGCAGTGTCAACTGAAACTGTTGAAAGAGTGTTTCCGTCAAAGTCCTGAACTGCAACGCTGTCTACAACAATCTTATACTGATCATCTTGCTGACGGTTACCGCTGCCGTCAAGATAACCGCGCCAGATACCCTCTGAACCGTTCTTTACGGTAAGAGTCTGAGTACCTGCACCGTTTGTAAGAATTGTAGTACCCTGAATCTTAACATCAGGAACCTTGAACTCTTGCTCGGTGCCCCAACCGCTTACAAACTTAGCAGCTATAGGAAGAGCGATTGAAAGAAGTGACGCTTTAACCTGGCCAAGTCTTTGAAGAAGTACAGAAATTGTATCTGCAAGATTTGCCTGGGTAATAGCAGTGTCGATTTCAAAGTAAGTGATATCTTCTGTGCCGCCCCAACCGTTTACAACACAATTCTTTGTAGATCTTGTACCGAAGATCATATCAATACCTGTGTAACCGCTCTCGCCTGATTTTTTAGTAACAGCGCCGTTACCGAACAAACCGCCGAGAACATGGTTAACAAGGTCTACAACCATTGTAACTAAAGGAGCGTTTAAGATATTGTAATTATAAAGATCCGAACCGTCTGTGCTGTAGGTTTTGCCCATGTGCTCACGGCCGAATAAACCGAGAACTGCTTCAAGGTCAAAGTCTGTAACAACAGCCTTAAGAACATCAATTAACTTATAAGCGTCTACCGCATAAGTGTATGTGCCTGTTGCACCGCTTCCTGTAAGTCCGCTTACAAAGCCGAGAGGAAGGATGTTGTTAAGGAAATAGCTGAGCTTATCTACAGGGTCGCCGATTGCTGCAACTGTATCAGGATCAAAACCGCCGTAGTAACCCTTTTGAAGGATTGAATAGCTGCCGGCTGTATCGCTGAGAGTTGCGCCGTCACCTGTTTTAATTGATGTAGCGCCTGCATAGTTTACTGCCCATGTAATAGCAGTATCTAACATGCCTTTCCAACGAGCTTCGTCAACGCCTACTGCAGGAGTAGCTGTGTTGAAGTTTGTTAAATTATTAAGGTATGTGTAACCTACATCAATACCCATATTAAGGATAAGGTCAATCCAGTACTGTTCGTCATTGTTATTGATGAACTGTCTGTTTGTAAGGTTGCCGTCTACAAAGATGTAATCATCATAGTTAACTGTAGGAGCAACTTCGGTAATGAGTTCACGAAGAACAAGAGCACCGAATTTTACGATTTCTGCACCTGTGCCGAAATCATATTCACCTGCTTCATTTACAGGCATAATGATTTGAGGCATTGCATCCTGGAAGAAGCTTGGGCCGATTGCTACGATAGCGTCTACAAGATCCCAAGAAGCTACATCATCCCATGTGTAATGTGCATAAGGTGAGTTTTTACCGAAAATGTAAGTACCGTAGGTTGTAAGAAGATATTTACCTATAGTAGTAAGGTTAGCATTGAAGTTGCTCATATCACCGTCTACCCAGCCGGTACCTGAAACAGATTCGAAATCTGCTTTAGCTTCATCTGAAACTGCTACGTCATAAACAATATATACTAAATGGTTAAGAGAACCAAAGAGTGAGCCGTAGGTTTCAATAAGCTCTTGGTAGTTAATAACTGTGCCTGCTTCTGAAGATTTAGAAGATACAAAGTGCCAATCCCAGTTAACTGCACTGTAGAAGTCGTTAGCGTCTGCAACATTACCTTTATAATAGATACGCTCTTTCTTAACAACCTCTTTGCCTGTTTCTTCATCAATAATAGGATCGCCGTTAGAATCAAGCTGTACTCTGTTTTTAAGAGTTGTATAATACCAAGTGTTATTCTCATAGTTTAAGCAGTCGTAAGAAATGTATGTTACATAATCTTCTTCTGCTGCAAACTTTGCTGCAGTTGCTGCAGGGAGCTCTGCCTCGTCAATTTCATAGAAATCAACTTCAACAGCTTCAAGAAGCTGTTTCTTAAGGTTGTTGTTAAGAGCAGGAACACCGAGAAGGTCTATAGCACACTGAGCAGCCATATCAAGAAGTGAGAATACTGACGCTGTTTCAACATCAATGTTGTTTACATCAATGTAATCGCCGATACCCGGAACGATAACAGAGTTCATATCCCAAACCTTGTTGCCTTCTGCGTCTCTTTCATACTCCTGAGGATTTGTGAGAAGATTTCTTACTGCAAGGTTTGCAATGTCTGCAATATCCATGCCTGCAACTTTATCGCTGCCGCCTTCTGCATACTTCTCATCATATCCGTAAGAGCCGTGAATGATGCCATCGTAAACCATTTCTTTAAGCATACCCGGAATATCTGTGAGAACCTCATTGATTTCGCTGGTATCCATAAAGTTGCCGATAAGGCCAAGGTCGATACCGTTGCTTGTATCAAGACCGTAAACCGCTTTAGCAATTATGTTAGGGTTTGTTGCGTCATCCTGGCCGCATACAAGGTTAAGTACATGGTAAAGAACCTGTAAATCGCCGTGTGAACGCTGAATAGGTGAACCGTAGTCTTTACCGTCTCCGGCAGCTGTAAGAGCTTTGAACTTAAGGTCGGCAATATTACCGAGAAGTCCGTTACCGATTGTCCAGTAAAAGCTGCCTCTGAGAGAGCTTACGTCAGCGAGGATGTGGTCGACTGAGTCCATACGAAGCTCACCGAGAATGGAAAGGTCCATTGTTTCGATGTTAGCATCGAGGAGCAATTCATCGAGCAAATCCACTACGATTGTTGCAACCTGTGTAGGAGAAAGTATAGCATCGTCTACTACATCGTAGCTTACTGTTGCTTTGGTTGCAGCTTCTGCCGAAGCGATAACCGAGAAACAGCTGAGTGCCATAACAAGCGCCAAAACAAGGCTCAACAATTTTGTTGATTGTTTCATAATTTTTACCTCCATATTTTTAGTACGCCAATACAAAAATACGCGTGCGCCGCAATAAACGGGCTTTTTGCAAAATGACTTAAGCGCCATACACTCCGGTTAAGTTTTAACACAAAAGCATGAAGCCTTTGCGACCAGCCGTTTTTACAGCAGTTAAAAGGCAGAGCGCCCACACATAAGCACCTTGCGAAATGCTCATTTGCCTTACCCTTACGCACCTGGGATAAGGTCTTTCATTCTTTCCAAAACCACCTCTTTCGATATTTTCCGAAAACCTTGTAGCAAAACCCCATAAAGCCGCCGCGCCGGGCAAAAGCCCCGAACATAAGCTGAATTGAATTTTACTTCAAGTGGAACTTAACTTGACCATCGGGTTACAGAAGCGTTTGTAAACAAGAGCTTTGTAAAACTGCGGTGAATTTTACAAACCCACAGCAATATTCAGAGCCCGCTGTTCACTGCAGGGAACACGCATACGGCTTCTTTAGGCACGCCGCCTACACTAACCTTGAGTGATTTGCACCCTAAGAGCTGTGCGGGCAAACCTGACAACTGCCGATTACTCAACAGCATCAGCAAGGGCTAAAGAAACACGCGTGTTGCTTCAGCCTTAGGCTAAAAGCCCCCTGCACGCCAAAACCCGAGAAAAATCGTGAACCGGTAAACAAGATTTCAAAACTCCTTACACTCATTTTAAAACCGCAGGCATATAAACCCCGTTTTAAAGCAGAGAACACTTTTGCAAAACAACTGCAATAAGCAGAAGCTTTGCTTTGGCGCTCAACTTATAAAGCGCTGAAACCCTGAGTTTTCACGGATAGAGCATTTTCTCTTCCGGCTAGCAGGCACAGTTGCCCCACTGCCCCAACTCTATGGTCGATTATATGATACTACTATACGCTCCGGTTGTCAATGGGTTTTGAGTAAAAAATTTACATTTTTATATAATACTATATATGAGCTGAGAGCTTGTTCAGCTAACAGCCGACAGCTAATAGCTAATAGCTAATAGCTTGCTTCGCTTTGGGTTACAAGTGACTGCTTCGCATTTGGGTTTGTTGGTATAGGCAGTTAACCAAAAATTTGTGTTGCATAAAGTGTGAATTTGTTATAGAATTTCAAAAAGGGGTTGATAATGTGTCCGAGAATTTTATGAACTTAAAAGTATGGAATATGGCTATGGATTTAGCAGAAGAAGTCAACAAGTTGGTAAAGCTATTACCTCCTGAAGAGAAATTTGCACTTGGCGACCAGATGAGGCGTTCCTCAATTTCTGTTCCGTCTAATATTGCAGAGGGTAAAGACAGAGATAACGATAAAGAACTTGCCCACTTTTTGCGAATAGCAAAAGGCTCACGGGCAGAACTGCAAACACAGCTTTTGTTGTGTGTAAGATTTGGATATTTAACAAAAGAACAAACGACTTATGCAATAGAATTACCAGAACAAATAGGAAAAATGTTGCACGGTCTTATACAAAAGCTCAACTAAACAGCAAATGATGATTGTAAATGTCTAAAAACCTTTGATTTTCAGTGGTTTTCAGGCATTTATTTTTATTTTTGTGCAAAACGACTAATAATAAGCATAAAAATTCCATAATCAAAGTAATAATAGTTAATATAATTTGTAAATCCTGTAAAGTTATTTACTTTTACAGCAAAAATAATTATATTGAAAAAAGTTGATTAACATCATATTTAAACTGGGTTTTGCACGAATTTCTAAGAATTGGTAAATAATTATAAATATGTAAAAAGTAAAGTTATAAAACTTTACAGTAATATTTAGTAAAAATGACGAAAAGTATCCAAAATTATAGCTTTGAAATCTTCAACATTTCCTTTATTTTTTTGGGAAAAAACACCCGTCTTTTTTATAAATAAGTCATACCTAACCCAATTCAATAGCAAACTACAGTCATCTACGGTATTATGACGATTACACCGCGAAGCAATCACTTGTACCCCAAAGCGAAGCAAGCTATTAGCTGTCAGCTGTTAGCTGTTAGCTGAATAACCAAGTTTACCGTCAAATTTGTACTATTTTGTAGCATTTTGCCGAAAATAAAAATAAAAGCAAAAAGCACTTGAAATTGGCGCATTTTAGGTCTATAATCAACCCGTAAAATAAACTTTGGGGTTTATTACCTAAAATCGCACTGATTTTTAGGTTTTTCTATATTTTATGCTGAATTTATACTATAAATAGGCTTTGTTCGGCACAACATATATAAGGGGTAACTGGTTATGAAGCTTTTGGAAGAACGCATTGCTAAAGACGGCGTTGCCGTAGGTGACGATATTCTTAAAGTAGATATGTTTTTAAATCACCAAATTGACCCTATTCTTATGGACGAAATGGCAAAAGAGTTTTACCGCCTGTTTTCGGACTGCCCCGTTAACAAGATTGTTACCGTTGAGGCGTCGGGTATTCCCCTTGCGGTTATGACTGCCAAATACTTCGGCGTGCCGTGTGTGTTTGCTAAAAAATCTTCTCATAAAAATATAGGTACAGATGTTTACACAGCCCGTTGCTATTCATTTACCCACGGTAAAGAATACAATATGATTATTTCAAGAAAATACCTTAATTACAAAGATAAAATCCTTGTTATTGACGATTTTCTCGCAGGCGGCAATGCCTGCAACGCTCTTTTAGACATTATCAAGCAGGCAGACGCAGAGGTTTGCGGCATAGGTATTGCTATTGAAAAGGGATTTCAGCCGGGCGGCAAAATCCTCAGAGATATGGGCTACAATGTCAGGTCATTAGCTATAGTCGAGAGTATGAGTGACGGTAAAATCACTTTTCGCTCTGACGATGGCTGACAAATAAATTAACCTTTCTTAATAGGAGGAAACAAGAATGAAAAAATTCGCAAAAGTTCTCGCTCTTTGCCTTGCTCTTGTAATGGTAATCGGCTGTTTTACAGCTTGCGGCGAAGCAAAAAAAGATGAAGGTAACAAAGACTCTGAAGCAACTGCTGTTAAAGTCGGTTTCATCTTCTTACACGATGAAAACTCAACTTATGACCTTAACTTCATTAACGCCGCTAAAGAGGCTTGTGAAGCTGCCGGAATTGAGCCAATTATGAAAACTAACATTCCGGAATCAGCAGAATGTACAGAAGCTGCTCTCGACCTTGTAGACAGCGGTTGCAACATTATTTTTGCTGACTCTTTCGGTCACGAAAGCTTTATGATTGAAGCTGCTAAACAGTGCCCTGATGTTCAGTTCTGCCATGCAACAGGTACAATGGCTCACACTGCCGGACTCAAGAACTTCCACAACGCATTTGCATCTATCTACGAAGGCAGATACCTTGCAGGTATTGCAGCAGGTATGAAGCTCAACGAAATGATCGAAGCAGGCAAATTCAAAGCCGAAGACGCTAAAATCGGTTATGTAGGCGCTTTCACTTACGCAGAGGTTATTTCAGGTTACACATCATTCTTCCTTGGCGCTCGTTCAGTTTGCCCTACAGCTACTATGGAAGTACAGTTCACAGGTTCTTGGTATAACGAAACTGCTGAAAAAGAAGCTGCTACAACTCTTATAAACAGAGGCTGCAAGCTTATCAGCCAGCACGCTGACTCAATGGGTGCTCCTACAGCTTGCGAAACAGCAGGTATCCCTAACATTTCTTACAACGGTTCAACAGTCAGCGCTTGCCCTAACACATTCATCGTTTCCTCTCGTATTGACTGGGCTCCTTACTTCACATACATTATTGACTGCGTAAAGAACGGCAAAGAAATCGATACCGACTGGACAGGTACTATCGAAACAGGTTCTGTAGTTCTTACAGAGGTTAACGAAAAAGCTGCTGCTAAAGGCACTCAAGAAGCTATTGACGCTGCTAAAGCTAAACTCGCTGACGGCTCTCTTAAAGTATTTGATACATCTACATTCACAGTTGAAGGCAAAGCTCTTACAACTTACATGGCTGATGTTGATACAGACGAAGCTTACACAGGCGACACAGAAGTTATCGTTAACGGTGAATTTTCAGAATCTTCATTCCGTTCAGCTCCATACTTCAATGTAAACATTGACGGTATCGAACTTCTTAACCAGAAATTCTGATTCTGATATTTAAAATTACAGGCGAGGCCTATGTGCCTCGCCGAATTGTTTCTAAACCGCCTTCGGGTGATTTAGAAATGAAAAGTGAAAATTGAAAAATGAAAAATTTCGGTATAGTTTTAACGCTTTGCTTGATTTTAAGCAATTTCAGCAGAAGAAAACAGTTTTAAAACCAACAGTCAAAAGCGCACTGTAATATGCCGCAGGCACGCGCTTTTCTTTAATTTTTCACTTTTCACTTTTCATTTTTCACTTAAAACAGGAGGTAAATATGGCTGCTGCTATTGAGTTGCGCAATATTACTAAAACATTCGGCAATATTGTGGCTAACAAAAATGTTAACCTTACCGTTAACCGCGGCGAAATTCTTTCAATTCTCGGTGAAAACGGCTCAGGTAAAACTACTCTTATGAATATGATTTCGGGTATTTATTATCCGGATGACGGTCAAATATTCATTGACGGCAACGAGGTTGTTATTAAATCCCCCCGTGACGCTTACAAATATAAAATCGGTATGATTCATCAGCATTTCAAATTGGTTGATATTTTTGACGCTACCGAAAACATCGTTTTAGGCATTGACGAGGGTAAATATAATCTTAAAAGGGCTAAAAAGGATATTCAGGCCACCTGCGACAGATACGGTTTTGAAATTGACTTTTCCAAAAAGATTTACGAAATGTCCGTTTCTGAAAAACAGACTGTAGAAATCGTTAAGGTTCTTTACCGCGGCGCCGATATTCTTATATTGGACGAGCCTACAGCCGTGCTTACTCCCCAAGAAATCGAAAAGCTCTTCAATGTTCTTCGCAAAATGCGTGATGACGGTAAATCAATTATTATTATCACTCACAAGCTTAACGAAGTGCTTGAAATTTCTAACAGAGTTTCTGTTTTAAGAAAAGGCGAATACATCGGCACCGTAGATACAAAAGACGCTACGGAGCAATCTCTTACCGAAATGATGGTAGGCGAAAAAATCAGCCTTGATATAGACAGAACCGAGCCTCACGACACTCAGGACAGGCTTATTGTTAAAGGTCTTGACTGTTACAACATTGAGGGTATTAAGGTTCTTGATGATATAACATTCACCGCAAAAAGCGGTGAAATACTGGGTATCGCAGGTATTTCCGGCTCCGGTCAGAAAGAGCTTTTAGAGGCTATTGCAGGGCTTCAAAAGCTTTCGGGCGGTGAAATTATTTACAACAACCCTAAAAATAACAAAATTGAAAATCTCAGAGATAAAACTCCTCTTGAAATTCGCGAATTAGGCGTAAAGCTTTCATTTGTACCTGAGGACAGACTCGGTATGGGTCTTGTGGGTAATATGGGTATTACCGATAATATGATGCTCAGAAGCTACCGCAAAGGCAAATCAATGTTTTTAAAACGCAAAGAGCCTGCCGACCTTGCCGATAAAATCGTTGAAGAGCTTCATGTTGTTACACCCAATAACGAAACTCCCGTCCGTCACCTTTCGGGCGGTAATGTTCAAAAAGTTCTTGTAGGCCGTGAAATCGCCGCTTCACCTACCGTGCTTATGGCGGCATACCCCGTTCGCGGTCTTGATATTAACTCGTCTTACATTATTTATAATCTTTTAACCGAGCAAAAAGAAAAAGGCGTTGCCGTTATTTATGTGGGTGAGGATTTAGATGTTTTAACCGCACTTTGCGACAGAATTCTTGTTATAAGCGGCGGCAGAGTTACCGGCATTGTAGACGGCAGAACCGCTACCAAAGAAGAGCTTGGTATTCTTATGACTAAGGGTAAGGAGGCAAAATAATGAGTAAACAAAATAAAGTTAAAGAGCCTCTTTTTCACATTGCAAGAAGAAAGGGTCTTTCTAAGCCCGTTGCTTGGGGATACCGAATAGGCTCGGTTGCAGCCGCACTTATTGTTTGCGCTGTTGTAATTGTTGCTTTTACCGGCGAAAATCCCTTAGGCGTTTACAAATCAATATTTGAGGGCGCTGTGGGTACATCACGCAGAATTTGGGGCACACTTCAAAACCTTGCTATGCTCCTTTGCGTATCTTTGGCAGTTACCCCCGCTTTTAAAATGAAGTTCTGGAACTTGGGCGCCGAGGGTCAGGTGCTTATCGGCGGTCTTGCAACTGCTATGTGTATGATGTATTTCGGCAACACTCTTCCTGCACCTATTCTTATGATAGTTATGGTTGCAGTCAGTATGCTTGCGGGTGCTGTCTGGGCGGTTATTCCCGCTGTATTCAAGGCTTTGTGGAATACTAATGAATCCCTTTTTACACTTATGATGAACTACATTGCAATTCAGCTTGTTTCTTACTTCTGTCTTGTTAAAGCCGTTCCTGCAGGTTCGGGTCAAATCGGTATTATAAACAGCACAACAAACGCAGGTTGGTTCCCTACTCTCTTTAATCAACCGTATTTTGTAAATGTTGTAATCGTTGCTTTACTTACCGTTGTTATGTACATCTACTTAAAATACAGCAAACACGGTTACGAAATATCTGTTGTGGGCGAAAGCGAAAATACAGCCCGCTACATTGGTATAAATGTTAAAAAGGTTATTATAAGAACCCTTATTCTTTCGGGCGCACTTTGCGGTATTGCAGGCTTACTTTTAGTTGGCGGCACAGACCACACTATTACCCGTGACACCGCCGCAGGCCGCGGATTTACCGCTATTATGGTATCCTGGCTTGGCAAATTCAACCCGATTTATATGGTTTTAACATCCTTCATTATAGTTTTTCTTCAAAAGGGCTCAATTTCGGTTGCTACCGAATTCGGTCTTAACACGGCTTTTTCCGATATTATCACGGGCATTATTATATTCTTTATTATCGGCAGCGAGTTCTTTATTAACTATAAAATCATTTTTAACAAAAAACATAAGGAGGCAGAAAGCAAATGATAGTAGCTTTTATTCACCGTGCTATAATGCAAGGTATTCCCCTCCTCTTTGGCTCTACCGGTGAAATTATCACCGAAAAGGGCGGTAACTTAAACCTCGGTATACCGGGTATTATGTATGTTGGCGGTATCGCAGGCGTTATAGGCGCATTTGTTTATGAGCAGTCTGCCGATGTTTTAAACCCACTGCTTGCCGTACTCATTCCGCTTCTTTGCTCTATGCTCGGCTCACTTTTAATGGGTTTACTTTACTCATTTTTAACAACCACTTTGAGAGCAAATCAGAATGTTACGGGTCTTGCAATGACTACATTCGGTGTAGGCATAGGCAACTTCTTCGGCGGTTCGCTTATTAAAATCACGGGTGCAGATGTGCCTTCTATTACTCTCAGCAAAACAAGTGAGGTATTCAGCAAAACCCCTGCTTTTGCTTCTAAACTCGGCTGGTTTGGCGATATTTTTATAGACTACAGCTTTTTGGCATACAGCGCAATTATTATCGCCGTTATAACATCACTCGTATTAAACAAAACAAGAATGGGCCTTAAGCTTCGTGCAGTCGGTGAAAGCCCTGCTACTGCCGATGCGGCGGGTATTGATGTTGCCAAAACAAAATACCTTTCTACATGCATCGGTGCTGTTATTGCAGGCTTGGGCGGTCTTTACTATGTTATGGATTACGCTTGCGGTGTTTGGTCTAACGACGGCTTCGGCGACAGAGGCTGGCTTGCTATTGCCCTTGTTATTTTCGCACTTTGGAAACCGAACCTCAGCATACTCGGTTCTATACTTTTCGGCGGTCTTTTCATTATTCACAACTATGTAAGCGTTGATGTTGCTTCTCAGGAGCTTTTCAAAATGCTGCCTTACCTTGTAACGATTATTGTTCTTGTTATTGTCAGCGCAAGAAAGAAAAGAGAAAATCAGCCCCCGCAGAGTCTGGGTCTTACCTACTTCCGCGAGGACAGGTAAACAGCAACGATTTGTTATGTAAAATTATTTATCCGCAACCCACCTTTCATAAAGACGGTGGGTTGCTTTGCGTCTTTTTACATTGAAAACCGAGCTTGTATCGTCACTTTAGCACATTGACGCGTCCAATCACATAATCGGTTTGTTAAAATTGTTGAAAATTTAATATTTTATTGACAAACCAATAAAAATAGCATATAATCTGTAACGTATTCACATTGAGTTATAGTACTCATATTTTTGAAGGAAGGGTCACGCAATGTTCAGTGAACAATTCAGTTTCTCTAACAGCAGTATGTGCGGTGCATCAGGTGCAGCGTGTACTTCATCTTGCCCTTATTCTTTCAAAAATTCTGTATTCTTGCTTAGCACTGCTTTTTTTGCAGTGTTTGTTTTATTTTTAGGCGTAATTTTAAGCTCTGTTAATGTTACTGCCGTTGGCATAACAATACTAAGCCTTATTATGGGCTTTGCACATATTTTACGAATTACAAATTTAAAATTAAATAACAGGTAAGGTTTATTTTATCACGATAATTAAAAGGACTTTACCGAAAAAAAGGTAAAGTTCTTTTTATTATAAATAAGAAATTTTTTGTAAAGGAGATTATACTTATGAAAAAATTCATGAAAGTTGCCGCACTTGTATTAGTAGCTGCTTTATTAGTTGGTTGCTTTGCAGCATGCGGTACAAAAACAGACAACAAAACAGACGGCAAAACAGAAGCAAAAGGTGAAATCTTCATCGGTGCTACAGGTCCTTTAACAGGTGACGCTTCAGCTTACGGCATCTCTGTTAAAAACGGCGCTGAACTTGCAGTTGCTGAAATCAACGCAGCAGGCGGTCTTAACGGTATCACATTAAAATTTGAAATCAAAGACGACAAAGCTGCTGCCGCAGACGCTACAACTGCTTATGACGCTCTTATGGACGCAGGTATGCAAGTATCTCTCGGCTCTGTAACATCAGGCTCTTGCGAAGCTTTCGCAGGTGCTGCTCAGGCAGATAACCTTTTCTTTATGACTCCGTCAGCTTCTGCCGCTAACATCATTACTTACGGCAGCAACTCTTTCCGCGTATGCTTCGGTGACCCTGACCAAGGTGTTCTCGCAGCTCAGGAACTCGCTGCTAAATACGAGAAAATCGGTTGTATCTATGACACAAGCGATACTTACTCAACAGGTATTTACGAGGCATTTGAAGCTGAAATGAAAAACCTCAACAAAACCTACGAAGTTCGTACATTTGACGCAGATAACAAAAAAGACTTCTCTGCTCAGGTAGACGCTCTTAAAGATTGCGATGTAATCTTCCTTCCTATCTACTACACAGAAGCAGGTCTTATTGCCAACGCATGTGCAAGCAAAGGTGTTGACGCAGTTCTCTTCGGTTGTGACGGTCTTGACGGTATCGCTGACCAAATCGACAAATCAGTTGTTTCTAACGAAATCAGCTACATCACTCCGTTTGATGTAAACAGCGAAGATGCAAAAGTTTCTGCTTTCGTTGCTGCTTACGAAGAAAAATACGGCGGAAAACCTGACCAGTTCGCTGCTGACGCTTATGATGCAATTTATGCTATTTTTGAAGGTATGAAAGCTGCCGGCATCAACGACGCCGACATCTCTGCAAGCGACCTTTCAGACGCTCTCCAGAAAGCTATTACAGCTGAAGGCTTCGTACTTAAGGGCCTTACAGGTGAAATGACTTGGGATGCATCAGGTGCTTGCACAAAAGTTCCTGTAATTGTTAAACTCTGATTTTGGGGTTTCTCATAATCTAACAGTCTGTTGACGCAACCGATGTAGGTAACTGCATCGGTTGCAGTGCAACTTATATCGGAGAGAAACAAATATTATACCGCTTGTTTTTGTCCGATGTAAGTTACAAAAGCATCAAAAAAATATTAAGGGGTACATAGAATGAGTACGATTATGAGCGTCCTTATCAACGGTCTTAGCCTCGGTGCTATTTATGCACTTATTGCCCTTGGCTACACTATGGTATACGGTATCGCAAAAATGTTGAACTTTGCTCATGGTGACATCATCATGGTAGGTTCTTATGCAATTTTCTTTGCAGTAATGAATTTGAATATAGGAAGCCCCGTGCTTACACTTGTTTTAGCACTTCTTCTTGCTGTTGTTGTGTGCACATTATTCGGCGTTACTATTGAAAAAATTGCTTACAAACCGCTTAGAGGTGCGTCTCCTTTGGCAGTTCTTATTACCGCTATAGGTGTAAGCTATTTCTTGCAAGGTATGTCACAGCTTTTATTCGGTGCAAAAGCAATTCCTATTACATTACCAAATCTCGGCAATATTGATTTAGGTGCTACTACTATTAGCGTTGGTACTGTTGTTACAGTTGTTGTAGGTATTATCTTAATGGTAGCTTTAACGCTATTTATAAAATACACTCGCACAGGTAAAGCTATGGTTGCCGTTTCTGAAGACAAGGGTGCCGCACAGCTTATGGGTATAAATGTTAACAAAATTATTATGATTACATTTGCTATAGGCTCAGCACTTGCCGCATTCGCCTCACTCTTTTACCTTTTCGGTATTCCGGCAGTTAACCCGACTCTTGGCTCTATGCCCGGTATTAAGGCTTTTGCCGCCGCAGTTATCGGCGGTATCGGCTCTATTCCCGGTGCTATGCTTGGCGGTGTTCTTATGGGTCTTATTGAGAGTATTTGCAAGAGTATTCCTGCTCTCAGTTCATACACACTCGCCATCGAATTCGGCGTATTGATACTTATATTACTTATAAGGCCTATCGGTCTTTTAGGTAAAAAGAGAAGGGTTAAGGTGTAATTATGCAGTATATTCAAAACATAAAAAAATCCTTCAAGCTCAAAAATAATATAAACTATTTTGTGCTTATGGCACTTTTAGTTGTATTAATTATTTTGGACCAATTCGGTCTTTTAGGCCGTTCAATGACAGGTCTTGTTACCAAAATGGGTTACTCGGCGATTCTTGCAGTTTCTCTTAACCTTGTTGTCGGCTTCCTGGGTGAATTATCTTTAGGCCACGCAGGTTTTATGTGCGCCGGCGCTTACATCGGCTGCTTCTTTGCTAACTATATGTACACGGTTATTGATAACCAGCTTTTAGTTCTTATTCTCGCAATGATTATCGGCGGCTTAGTTGCTACTGTTTTAGGCTTTATAGTCGGTCTGCCGGCATTACG
>JBJEPP010000066.1:0-2455 GCA_051881295.1 Acutalibacteraceae bacterium
ACTCCCGCATAAGACATGGCAAGACCACTCATAACAAGACCTTCAAATATGGCGCTGACGGCTTCTTCATCATGTTTTAAAAGTCCCTCGGCATTGTCAACACATTTTTTTAGTGCTTTTCTTACAAGCTCTGCAACTTCTTCACAGTAATATTCACCGGTTATAATGTGTGAAATCCGCCATTCGCAAATGCTTACATATTTTGCAACCATATCGCCGAGACCGGACTTTGCCATTTCAAGCGGTGCGTTTTTTAATATATCAATATCTCCTATAATAATATCGGCAGACTTAGACGGCAAAGATATTTTAACCCCGTCCCGCGTCATAGAAGAAGAGTCGGAGGCATAGCCGTCCATAGACGGTGCGGTTGCTACGATAATGTACGGCAGATTTGTAACATTTGCAAGAATTTTACAAATATCGTTTATAACTCCTGAGCCTATGCCTATAATAATATCACAATCTTTAGTGAAATGCATAACAGCAGAGCCAACCGCTTCTTCGTCAGGTTTCAGTTCCTTATTTTTAAATATGTATTTTACGAAAGCAATGTCTTTTTCTTCAAGAGTTTTGCAAACCGTTCCGCCTGCGGCATTGTAAGTATTGACATCGGCAACAACAAAAGGCTTTTTACTGTTGTAACGGCTTATACATTCGGGTATTCTTTTTAAAGCGCCTTTTTCGATAATAATATCATCTATGGGTGCTGTGTGCCTTTTGCCGCAAGAGCAATTTTCACTTGAAAGAATATTATTTATATTCATTTTGCAAACTCCTATTGTATTTTCTTTTCTTTTATGGTATGATACTACACAAATCAGCAAAAGTAAATGAAAAAATATATGTGTAACTATTGAAATTTTTTTATTTATGGTATATAATACTTAACACTGTTATTTATCGGGGCGTAGCGCAGTTGGTAGCGTGCTTGTTTCGGGAACAAGAGGCCGTGTGTTCAAATCACATCGCTCCGACCAGAAAAACGGACTGTAAGAAACGAAAGTTTTTTACAGTCCGTTTTTATGGGATAAGAAAAAAGCTCAGAATAAACAAACCTCACCACTCGCCAAATTGGCTGTTAGCTTTAAGAAATTTGACTTTTGAAATAATTTGTGATAAAATTGTAACCGATTTTTTACTTGTGTTACAAAGTGTAACTTTTAGGGGATACTATGAAGAAAAGAATTATTTCAATAATTTTAATATTTGTAATGGTATTAGGGGTTGTGCCGTTCTCTAAAATAGAGGCGAAAGCCGGTGCAAAATACAGTTGCTATTATTATAAAGACGCTCTGTCTTATGCTTCAAAAAATTGGGATAACGGCAAGGGCCTTTGCGCCGACTTTGTTTCAAGATGCTTGCAAGCCGGCGGGGTAAATGTTTTCAGCGATACTGTAAAACCGTTATACGATGCGCTTAACGGCGTTTACGGTACTTCCTATAAGCTCACTCTTACAGGAGGCACAAAGGGTGCTATAAAAATGAGTGATAATAAGGGGAAAATCCAGATAGGCGACCCTGTTTTCTTTAAATGTAACAAATGCGGCGATTTTGAGCATGTTGTTATATGCAACGGTGCCAATTCAGAAGGCTTTTGCCAGGACTATGCCCACAACAACGCTCACAACGGCAAAAAGCAAACATATACATATTCACACTGCGGCGGCGACAGTTGGACCGTTTATTCTGTAAGAATGAATGCAGGTCCTGCTGTTTACGGCGAAAAAACAAATTTAGGTATTCCCGCTATTTCTTATCTTGGCAACGGCGCAGACGGTATTGTTATAAAATGGAGTAAAGTAAGCGATGCTGCAAGTTACAGAGTTTACAGAAAAACTTCAAACTCTTCTTGGACTCGCCTAACATCAACCGAAAGTACACAGTATATTGATAAAAGCTGTAAAGACGGCACTGCTTATACATATACCGTAAGAGCTGTAAATGGCAAAACTCTCAGCCAATATTACGGCGGCAAATCAATAAATTATGTGGCGCCGGTAAAACTCAACTCTGTTTCAAATGAATTAAACGGAGTTAGCGTTAAATGGTCATCATTAAGCAATGCAAACGGCTACTATGTTTACAGAAAAGCGCCGGGTGGGAGCTGGACTAAAATTGCCGCTGTAAAAAACGGTAAAACTACTCAGTATTCAGATACATCTGCTAAAAGCGGTGAAACATATATTTATACCGTAAAAGCGTACCGAGGCTCTACTAACGGTTGTTATAACAGTAAGGGCCTTACGGTTTGCCGCTTAGATACTCCCGCACTTTTAGAGACTGAAAATCTTGTAGACGGCATTGAGGTATCGTTCCAAGGTATTTCGGGTGCAGATACGTACAGAATTTACCGTAAAACAGAGGGCGGAAGCTGGAAGGGCATAGCCGATTTAAACGGCAAAACCACTTCTTATGTAGATACCGCAGTTGACAGCGGAAGAGTGTATACTTA
>JBJEPP010000067.1:0-34399 GCA_051881295.1 Acutalibacteraceae bacterium
AGAAACAGGCATAAAGTCTGCCTCGGGATTTGGGCTTACCACACATTTTTACAATGTAATAAACGGTGAAGTACCGAAAGACGCTGTAAGGCTTACCACTATTCATGACTACCTTGTTTCTGTTTTAACTGGCAGAGATGTTGTAACTCATTCAAGTGACGGCGCAAGCCTCGGTTTTTACGATTTAGTTAAAAATGAGTTTTCCCGTGAAGCTTTAAGAAAAGCCGGCATAGCTTTTGATATGCTGCCAAGGGTTTTAAAAACAACCTCTGTTGCAGGCACAACTAATTGTGATTTTTTACCTGAGGGCATACCTGTTTCTGTTGCTATAGGCGACAATCAGGCAAGCTTTTTAGGCTCTGTGGCAGAGAGAGAAAGCATTCTCGTAAATGTCGGCACGGGCAGTCAGGTTTCGTTTATTACAAAAAATGTCAAGACAGTTTCCTGCGGTGAAATCCGCCCTTTGACCGATGATGATTACATATTTGTAGGCTCCTCTCTTTGCGGCGGCAGAGCTTATGCCATATTAAAGAATTTCTTTACTTTATGCGCCGATTTTCTCGGCGGCAACAGCGATGATTTATACAACAGAATGAATGAACTCTCGGTTGATGTTTTTGATTTAAAAGATCCCCTCAATGTAAACTGTGAATTTTGCGGCACCCGCGAAAACCCTAATAAGCGTGGATTTATTGAAAATATCTCTGAAGATAATTTCACCCCGACCCACTTGATTTGCGGATTTTTAAAAGGCGTTTCAAAAGAACTGAAAGATATGTACGACAGTGCCCGTATTCTTTTAGACTTCGAGCCTAAAGAGCTTGTTTGTTCAGGTAACGGACTTCGTAAAAGCGGTGTTTGGCGAAAGATTTTTGAAAATGATTTTTCACTTAAAAGCACATTGCCCAAACACAGCGAAGAAGCGGCTGTGGGAGCTTGCATATTCAGCAGCGTGGCAAGCGGAATTTATAATAATATTGAAGATGCGCAAAACGCACTTTTGAGGTAAACTTATGGATATGAAAAAAATTGCACAAAACCCTGTATTTTTTGAAAAAAACAGAGTTTTCAGAGTATATTTAGGCGGTAAGCTGTTCTCGGAATTTTTCGGTGACGACAGTGAAGACAGCTTTTACCCTGAAGAGTGGATTTGCTCTTCTACAAAAGCTTTAAACGAAGGCAGTACAGACGAATTTGAAGGTCTTTCAACAGTCCGCGGTACTGATATTCGCTTTAACGAGCTTTTAGAAAGCGAAAAGGAGCTTATGCTGGGCACAAGAAAATCTCTTGATGTTTTAGTAAAAGGTCTTGATTCTGCTATTCGCCTGCCTGTTCAGGCTCACCCCGATAAGGCATATTCGCAAGTTCATTTTAATTCCGATTTCGGCAAGGCAGAAAGCTGGGTAGTGCTTGCTACCCGCCCTGACGCTTGCATATATTTCGGTTTTAAAGACGGCGTTACTGAAGAAATGTTTAACAAGGCGGTAGATGACAGCGAAACCGATAAAGCTGCTATGGAACGACTTTTAAACAGAATACCCGTAAAACCGGGTGATGTTTACTTTATTCCTGCGAAGGCAGTTCACGCTATCGGACCGGGTTGCCTTATTTTAGAGGTACAAGAGCCCACAGATTTTACAATTCAGCCTGAGCATTGGTGCGGTGACTACCACCTTTCTGATAACGAAATGTACCTTTCATTAGACAGAGATGCTGCAATGCAGGTTTTTGATTACACATATAATTTAGAAAGAGTAAATAACGAGTGTAAAAAAGAGCCTGAGGTTATTAAAGAAGAATGTTCGGAAAACGGCGGTTGGAAAAAGGAAAGCCTTATAAGTTACCGCGATACACCGTGCTTTGCAGTAGAGCGTTATTCTGCAGAAAACGCTGTTACAGAAGCTCTGCCCGGCACTACAATTTATGTTGTAACAAACGGCGAGGGCAGACTTTCGGGCAACGGCTATGAAAAGGAAATTCGCAAAGGCGACTATTTCTTTATGCCTGCCTTTTGTGACGGTAAAATTACGGTTAGTACAAATTCAAAAATAGAAGTTTGCGCATGTATTCCGCCAAAGGAAATTTGATTATGTTTAAATGCAATTCTACTGAAAAATTTTTAAAAAAACACAGTTCCCTCTCTTTTGAAGAATTGTGTACAGAGGCTGAAAAACAAGCTAAAAGGTATATAGACTCTAAAAGTTATGATAAAGCCGAGGACCTTTTAATTTATGCCACTCAACATTTTTTCAGTAATGTTGAGCCAAAATATAAAGCCCTTATTTACTACAGATTAGGCGAGCTTTTCGAGCTCCGAGAGGATTTTGTTACAGCCTACACATACTACGATAAATACAAACTGAATAATACCGAAAACGATGGCGTAAACGGACTTATGCTCAGAATAACCCTGCTTCGCAATAATTTTAAATATTCAGAAGATATAGAAAAATATCTTTCAGCAAGCTACGGCGAATACGATTTAGGCCTCAGGCGAGAGCGTCTTTACGAGCTTATTGCCAAAAGAATTATAGCCGAAAAAGAAGAAAATTCCGAAGAGGTTGAAAAATTAACAAAATCAATAAAAGCCTTGGTGCTTAACGAAAATATTGTTGTTACCGATATATTCTTTAAAAAAGATAATATACCCGATAGGCTGCATTTGCCCGCTGTGACAGTAGCATATTTGGATAGTATTTGACGCTTCGCTCAGCTAAAAGCGTTGAGAGCTAACAGCCGACAGCTAATAGCTAATAGCTCGCTTTGCAAATGTAAAATATGTATGCTTCGCATAATAATACACAAAAAATTAAGAAGTTGTTAGCTTTGCTTTGCACACGACAGAATATATCTGCTATAGATCGCAGTTATACTTCTACTGAAAACTTTTTCGTATTTTAGCAAAAGTTTTCACTATACTGAAAACTTTTTCGCGTTTTAGTAAAAGTTTTCACTTTACTGAAAACTTTTAAACAACTTTATAAATACCGCTACATCTTTACAATAGTAAATTTCCATAAAAACTAACCGATAGTAATTCCAAAAATCGAAATTACTATCGGTTTCATTGTATCTGATTATCTGCGAAGCCGGCTGTTAGCTATTAGCTGTCACCGTTCTTCGCGTTTCTTTGTTGTTTTTTTGTAAACAACTATTGTAGTGCAAGCTCCAACAACACACGCCATAAGCATTATTGCCCAAGGAAGACCCTCTGCACGAACTGAGCCGTCAGTATCGAGTGCATAAGAAGCGACAGATACAAGAGGTTTAAGGCTTGCTCTTACAATAGCTTTTGCTGTGTCGTGCTCTGCTATCCAATCGGCTATCGGTGGAGAAATTGTGTAATATGCTTTAACAAATGCGGTACCAAGGTCTGACTTTAACAGTACCTTATCTCTAAAGTCGCAAAGAATACCAACCTCACCTGAATCTTCGCCGTAGCTTGCAGTAGCAATAAAGCAGAATGAAGACATTGTAAGATCTTTTTCGGTATTGTCACCGGTAAGAATAGAATCGCAGTAAACTCTTAAAACAGTACCTGACTCAACATCGTCAGGAATGGCTTCTACACCCTGCGGAACGCCTGTAGGATTTCCGAATTCATCGGTTCTGTTAACAATGTTACCGTTTTCGTCATAAACATTTGCGGTAGCTATGATTCCCTGAGACGGGTAGTTTACGGTAATACCCGTGCTGTCAGTAACCATATTTGGGAAGTGATATGCAACCGTTAAACTATAGAAAACATCGTCAGATGTGGGTTTTTCCAAAACTTGCCTTTCATAGCCGCCATCTAATGTTTGGGTTTCAAATTCATATTCGAAATCGTCCTCTAAAGCCGCTAATGTTATATAAACACCGCACTGATTTTCTTTTTTACCGTCATTGTCAAGATCTTCTCTTATGGGCTCAATATCAATATAAATAGGCACATTACAAAGGGGCTTAACATCACTGCCTTTTACATCTTTATTCTGAACATAAATGTAGTAGCCGTCCACATTACCATCATCGTCCTCATGAGGTTTAGCATAAAGGTATGAATAAGATTTATCTGCGGTATCTGCGGTAGGAACTATTTCAGTAACATCAAAAACATCTGCGGTTTTAGCCGCCGCAACATTAGTAGAACCGTTTCTTAAAAGCTCTGCAACATTTTTTACCGCTTCCTGTTTAATGTAGCGTTCTTCTGTTTTATTATAGGCACGGTAACCAACCTTAATTAAATTGGCAAGAGCTACAGCTCCTAAACTCATCAGCAAAAGAGCAATCATAAGTTCAACCATTGAAAAGCCTTTTTTTGAAGTTAAAAACTTAAACATTTTAGGAGCCTCCCCCTCTTACTTAGTTTCTCTACCGCCTATTGCATAGAGCTTTTGACCGCTGACTGTATATGTGAAAACAGAGTCAATATTATCGGATGTACACGATTTACCTATATTAAGGGAACCGTCGCTGTATGTAGCATTAGAAACCTTTTTCAAAACAGTGCCTGCAGTATAATTCTCTAAAAGCTCTACTCTTACAGCCGTAACAAATCCGTTGCCGCTTGCACCGTAGCCCACGCAGTAGTAATAACCGCCTACAATGTCGGTATCTGTTACAGTAGCGCCTGCGGATAACAACGGAACTGTTTTAAATGTTATGTTACCGGAATCGTCTACCGTACCTACAGCAATATAACCCGTAGTTGATGATGAAGCCGGTTTACCGCAAACAATAATTGTTTCGCCGTAAATATCTATATTGGTTATTTCGCTAAAGTATTTACTCAAGGATTCGGTACCTATTTTAACCTCTTCCATATAACCTTGCGGAGCCCCTGCGTCTTCATAGCCTGAGCCTGTTGTTTTGATTTTATTAGTTAACTGTAAATCTGCAACATAGTTTACGCAAGTAACATCTCTTGTTACATTAAGGTCATCATTATCGTCATTACCTACATAAGTTGCAGTACCCTTAGCAACAAGGGATTTAAACAGACGGCCTGTGTTATCACCGTAATATGCGTAATATTCAAGATTTGCCGCCGTGCCTGTTTGACCGGACTCTAAAAGCATAATATCAACCGCGGTGAACCGAACGCTTTGACGGGTATGAAGTCCGTAGCTTGTGCCGTAAGCCTCTTGATACCTCGGTAAATTATAAAGAGATGAATTATCTATGGTATCGTTATCTTTAAAGTAAAGTATGTTGTTTAACGCGTCGTCTTTACCCTCAACCATAGCTGCTAAAACGCCGTCGTTATATATACCGCCCAAAGCCGTAGATGTGTTAAAGTTCATACTGTAATCATCACTTGGCATAATGTATTGGAATGATGAACCGACTGTTGTATAACCTACCGCTACCGTAACACCGTCTTTGGTTGCTACTTTGTTAAGGTTAAACAATTCGCCGGGGAACCAAACATTGTAGAAGTCGTTATCATAAGCCTGTGAGCCTGCATGCACATCATAGTTCTTAGCACTGCTTCTGTGATCGGAATTTGTTCCGTCGTTAATATCGCCGTTATTACCTATAGGGTTTTCTGCACGGTTGTATTTATGAAGCGTATTAAGTACGCCTGTAGCAGGATCATCGTTATTATTCTTGGTGTTAGGGTCCTCACTCTTTACTGTATAAAGCTTATAAGACGCACCGTAATGAGATTGCATATAAAGGTGTTCAAAGGATTTATACAATTCTATTGACCTGCCGGAGGAAGAATCGTATCTGAAAACTGCGTCCGAGAACACCTTTTCACGGACGGATGAATAACCCATTGAAAATAATGTGTCTTCAAGCGATAAGTCGGACCATGTACCTACACTTCTGTTTAAATAGAAGTTACGCAAAGCCTCGCCGGTTAATGCAACACCCGGTTCCGATAAAACTTCCTGAGTTATTAAACTGTTTGATAATCTGGTGTACTCGTGGCCGTCACCGTCTTTACTTTGAACATCTGTTTTTTCTCCAAAAGTATTGGCAAGACTGTATTTGTGTACAGTTGTACCTGAACGGTCGGGATTACCGATAATGAAATATTCTGTAACGGCACCGGATTTACTGCCATTAAATTTATCTTTATTCAAAACACCTGAACCACGTCTGGTCTTTCTGAAGTAGCATTTATCATCACCGTTGCCTATGTTATCTATTTGAAGCACACGGGCATAGGCGTTTGTATCGCCGATATAAAGCATTGTGCCTTCAGTTTTTGTGCCGTCTGTTTTAGTTGCAGACGGAATATAAATAGCGCCTGTAATGTTTATAAGGTTTTCTTCTCCGTTTAAACCGTACCAACCTGAACCGTTTTCATAACCGGTTATCAAACGGGAGTTTTCGCGTCCGCCGAAATCGTCTGATTTAGTTGAGTTCAGGAAATTGCATCGGGTCTTCATATTGTCAACAACTTTATACGGATTGTATGAACCCATTCCCAGAAGACGAATCTGACCCATATTAGTTGAACCCATCCAGTTTCCGGTTAAGCTGCCACTGTAATAATAAAACACAGTATCTGACCAAGTTCTTTCGCTATTAGAGTTATCTTTATAGCCGTTATAAGAAGCGTCTGAATTACCTGCTGTTTCTATATGCCATTGTGTAGAAAAGCCTACAAAGTCATTCTTATATAATTTACAGCCTGCATAGCGAATAGCCCAACCGTACTCTGTAAGAATATAGCTCATATTCTTAAAACGCTGACATGAATAGCTGAAATTTGTTGCCATACCGTTGTAGTAATACGATGTACGGGCTTGCATACCGAAGCATGTGTACCGCGGGTCGCCGGTATTATTATTTTTACCGCTTACCATATTAGATGTAAGCCAGCAGTTATCGTTGCCGGACTCTTCATCCTGACCGATAGCCTGAGCTTTATTTCTGCTTGAGTAATCGTAACTCAATGTATAGTCGCCGCTCCAATAGGACGGGTAAACCATATCTCCGTTAACTGTACTGTATTTACGGTCTAAAAGACTGTAATCCAAATTAAGTCTGTTGCTGTTTACTTCACCTAAATTACGCCATATTACAGAAACATTGCTGCCGTATTCATTTCTTGTAAATGTTGAATGTGCAAATATAAAGGCCCTGTCACTTGTATTCATAGCTCTGTAGTTATACATACGGTAAATGTAACCGTTAGAACCTGTCATAACATAATACGGTGCCAAAGACTGGTCTTCGTCATTATCTATCCACTGAATTTCAAGAATTCTCATTGGGTCATAAGATTTACCTGCAGACTGAGCAGAACTAACAACATTGCTTGGTGTTGAATACTCACCGGATTTAAGAAGTCCGCTGTTGCCTGTACGCATAGACCTTCCGGTAATCTTAAAGGTATAAACAGGGTTGCCGCCGGAGTCTTTATCCTCTTCAACGCCTGCGGAGGTGTAATAGTCTGCTGAATCTTTAGCTTCGCCGCCTATAATCATTGAAGGCGGGTCAATGTATAAATAGTCACAGCATGAGCTGACACTTCCGCGAGTGTTTAAATAATAAACTTTAATTTTAACCGGTGAATATGTAAAGTCAAGCTCACCGTCCATGGCGGAATTTGCACTTGTGGTAATGGTAAAATTAAACTTACCTCCGCTTGCTTCGTTATCTATACTTTCTAATTGAGTAACGGGATTTCCGTTTTCATCAATAAACTTAGCCGCATAACCGTAGTTGTAAACTGTATCTTCTGCTATTGTGGTATTGGTAGGATTATCATTTTTTTGTTTATTAGGTATAATAGCCCTTACAACAATAGCGCCGCCGGAATCCTTTGCTCCCTCCAACTGACTTTTAACAGCATTTTTTTCTGCCGTTTCGTCACTGTTTATATCTGTTGACATCAGTATTACTTTTTTATATTCCAGTCCGGAGGTCTGAACAGAAATCTCATGATAAGGCTGATCGTCATTAACAGTTTTAGGTGAAATAATATCTACCCTCGCACGCTCTTGTGCAAAAAGTGTTTCAAAGCCTTTTTGAAATTGAGAAACAATCTTTTTGCCCTTTACCTGAAGAGTGTTAAACAGCAATTCGGTATTAGTAGACATACTTATATCTACTTTTGTACTGTATTTTGAGTGCCTTGTAGCAAGGCCTTCTTCCATTTCGGTCTGGCTGTCATAAACCGTTGCTACATCTTCACCTGCTTTGTACAGCTTTTCGTAGGACGACAAAAGCATTGGCGTAAAGGCAGTTATAATAAGTGTGAGCAATGAAAGTGCTACAATAATCTCGATATAAGTCATACCCAGCTTACTTTTAAATAGCTTTTTCATACTGTTTCATCACCTTTCTTTATGTTAACTCTTTAAAAAAGTCGGTAAATCAAAGATTAACTATCCCAAATTACATAAAAATCGTCACCGGTAGGTACGGAATCCTCTATATTATCGTAAATATTACCAACCCATTTAAAATCATCTTTTACATAGGTCTTTTCACCGTTTTTAAGCTTTTGGTCAAATATAAAGTTTTTACCCTTTTCCCAAACATCGTACCATTTTTCGTCTTTATCCATATTAGGGTAAATTACATCCATAAAGTAGCCGGTTAATGAAAAGCCTGTATCTTGCTTAACGCCGTCTACCGTGGACTGAATTTCATTATTAAAATAGTAAATGTCGCCTGCATTAGCTATTTTGTAAAGCTTAATATCTTTATTCTTATAATAAACTGTTTGAGTTTTATAGTTTGAACCGTTGCTTCCAACCGGAATTACCCAGATGTAGGCATCGTCTACAAAATAAACCTTACCTGCTTTAACAGTACCGTATTGACTGTGCTCGTAAGTATAAGGCGTGCTTGCAGGAGCGGCAAACACAAGACTTGTCATTCTGTAAGCATTGTAATCTATAAGACTGCTGCCGCTGCTTTGAATAGCTGAGGCTATGGTACTTGCAAAAGATGTATTCCAATAAAGTGAAATCATAGAGTTGACCTGACCTTTAAACACAATATTAGGTGCTTGGAAATACATCATTTTGTATAGAGATTCGTTATTTGAATAACCGTCACCTATACGGGCAGTACGGCATGGGTTAATAACAAGAGAAATCGGCATACCTACTTCTATTGTGTTAGAGGCTGTAAATGCCACAAAATTATCACGCTGAGCAGAAGCCGCCCAACTTTGCATATTGTTAGTTTTAATACAGTTGAATGAAGGGTCGTTATCCGGATTTCTGGTAGAGGTAATAGGGTGAACGCCCAATGAATAATCGGTAATTGCATTCGGTAAACCAACCTCTCCGTCAACAACTGCCTGGCTCAAATCTTTATAATTACCGTATTCATCTTTATATTGAATATTTTCAAGGCTTATATCCATATTGCCTAAACAAGAGAATATATACACCGGCTGCCTTAATGCAAGTCCGTCTAACTTGGTTTCGGTATATTTCAATACTTTAAGACCCGTACACTTGTTGCTGTCTACAAATATCTGGTTGCTTTCAAGGTTAGCAGGAACAATCCAGTTATTTTCGGCAGGCTTTGTGGGAAGAACCAAAACAGAACGCCTTGCCGCGCTTTTTTCGTTTACGGTTGCCGTGCCGAGGAATGTTACCGTTTTACTCTCTACTTTATTATATGTTTCGCTTGTAGAGCCGGCAGTTTTTATAGACGACTCAATTTCTGATTTTTTAGAAAGATATTCTTCTTCAGTAATTTCTTCTGATGTTCCGTCATCTAAAATATGATAATACTTACAGGTTTCTAAGTAGGTAAGCTTACATTCTGCAACACCCAATACAGTGTAGCCTGATACAGCGGCAGGCTCAACAGGGTTACCGTCACCGTCATAAGTACCTGCTACATACTTTACGCCGCCGTTTTCACAATAATTTGCATAGGCTGTTTCCCACAGTGCTACACCCTCTTCTGTAGTTAAATCATACTTCTCTTCGTCTTTAGGATCCGGGAAGGCAGGAACATCGGGATTTGTTCCGTCTGAAACCAGCATATAAATAGGATTAGGGTGCATTTCCTTTTCTGCATAGAACTTTTCCATAGCAGTATTGTAGGGTCTATCCGACTTGTTTTCGTCTATTTCTTCTTGCGCACCGTCATAATAGTCTTCAAACGCAGAAACCGACATTTCTACCATGGTACGGGCAAGGTATGAGGCTCTTAAACCGTCTATACCTGTTTGCGCACGGCGCATTGCACCGTCTGACATGCTATACATTGCAGGTAAAAGCAATGTTAAAACAAGTAATATTACCATAACAGCCATAAGGGCTATGCCGTTCTTTTTAGTAAGGATATTCATAAAAATCACCCTTCCTTTATAGTACGTTATGCTGACAATACTCTAATGTTTACAACTGTGTCACGACTTTCTGTAACCAAGCTTTTGCGTGACATCTTTTAGTAGGAATATATGTATTATACATTGTGAATTAAAACTATCGGGTCTTACTGTATTCTCAAAATTACCGATTATATTGAATAACAGTAAGCTGTGAAATTAAACGATAACACGAAGAACTTCTTCAACCGAGGTTGTGCCTTCAAGTATTTTATCTATACCCTCTTGGCGAAGAGTATGCATACCCTGTTCCTGCGCTAAGGCTTTAATTTCTGCAACGCCTGCACGCTTCAAAATAAGTTCGCGCATTTCGTCTGTAATTTGTAAGAATTCAAATACACCTTGACGGCCCTTATAGCCTGTGTTACTGCAAGCCATACAGCCTTTTGGCTTGAAAACCTTTGTGGTATCGTCAAGACCCTTACCCTCGGGAATCGGGAAATCGCTGATACTGTTTCTAAGCTCACGGTAAGTAACTTCCATCTCTTCTTTACAGCGCGGGCAAAGGACACGAATAAGACGCTGTGCTAAAACACCAACCAATGAGGACGCAGTAAGGAACGGTTCAACACCCATTTCATCAAGACGGGTAATTGCGCTTGGTGCGTCATTTGTATGAAGTGTAGAGAAAACCATGTGACCTGTAAGAGCCGATTCAATAGCTGTTTTTGCTGTTTCACCGTCACGAATTTCACCGACCATTACTATATCGGGGTCGGCACGAAGAACAGAACGAAGAGCAGCTGCAAAGGTCATACCCGCACGGGTATTCATTTGAACCTGGCAAAGACCTGCCATACGGCGCTCAACAGGGTCTTCAAGAGTAATAACGTGTTTTGTAATATCAGAAACTTCTGAAAGTGTCGCGTAAAGTGTGGTAGATTTACCTGAACCGGTAGGGCCGGTAACAAGCAAGAAGCCGTAAGGCATAAAAATTGTTTTGGTAAATCTTTCTAACTGCTCCGGAGAGAACTTAATATCTTTAAGCTGAACCGATTTAGAGCCGCGCTCCAAAAGACGCATAACAATTTTTTCGCCGTAAACAGACGGTAAAACTGCAATACGAATATCGAATGTACGGTCATCTAATTTAACTGTGGTACGGCCGTCTTGAGGAATACGGCGTTCGGCAATATCCATACCGCCTATAACCTTAACACGGGACGCAACAGACGCATGAAGCTTAATGGGCTGTTGTAAAACCTCGTGTAAAACACCGTCTATACGAAGACGGACACGCATGGTTTTTTCCATCGGCTCAATATGTATATCGGATGCGCCTGACTTAACTGCATTTGCAATAACCTGGTTAACAAGCTGAACCGCAGGCTTTTCATCATCTGCAAGAGCGTCAAGGGTATCATCCTCTTCATCTTCATCCTCATCATATTCGTTTATAGTATTTGAGTTATTAACAATGCTGTCTATAGCCGCGGTAAGCTCAGGGTCAGTTGCTATAAGAGGAACAATTTCCATACCGCCGGTAATAACCGAAAGGTTATCTCTTGTAACAATGTCGTTAGGATTGCGCATTACTACAAAAAGCTTTTTACCGTCCTGGTAAAGCGGCAACACCTGATTTTTAACTATAACATCTGCCGGAACAATATTTGCAACCGCAAAGTTAATGCCGACTTCTTCAATAGAAACAAAGTTTAAGCCTGTTTTTTCTGCTATTGCCTCAGCAACATCTTTATCACTGCAGTACCCTAAATTAACAAGTATCTGACCGAGCAACCCTTTTTCTTCGGTTTGAATTCTAAGCGCCTCAAATAATTGAGCTTCGGTTATTTTATTATTTTTAACAAGAAAGTAACCGATACTGCCCGGTATTATCATATCTATATTAGCCAAAACTAATTTCTCTCCTTTTGTTTGAACAACGAAATTATGCCTGTGTTTCTGCCTCTGCTTCGGCATCAACAATTAAACCTGATGCACCGTTTTGAGAAAGAATCACATAAGAAAAAGTAACTGTGTATGTATTATCTGGATTTTTAACAAATGTTAAATCGTCTATCCTTTTAATCTGACGGCTTGTTGTTTGGTATACCATATAATCATACAGTTGCCTGAAGGTACATGTTGCAGAAATATGAAATTTAGTTTCGTAGGTTTCAAAAGGAGCTTGTTCTACAGCCATTTCGGACACTGTCATACCAAATGTTTCACATTCTTTTTGAACGCTTTCCTGAAGAACATAAATATCGCCCAGCTCATCAGGCAATATGCCTTTATAAGACTCTAATAACTCTTGGGCTTTTTCGCTTTGTGCCCTGAGCTCTTCAAGAATTGCCATTTCTTTAACATTTTGCTCATAGCTTTTTCTTGCTTCTACTATTTGAGCTTTAGTTTTATTTATACCAAGTGAAAGATATACGGCGGCAGCAATTACAACGGCAACAATTAAAAACAGTAATACTGCAGTAAAGACAGGAGATTCTTTAATATCTTTAAAAGTAATGTTTTTAAGGTTTTTCATAAATATCTCCCCTCCTTATTTTGCTTCTGTTGAAGCTTCTGTGGAAGCCTCTGCCGATGTATCTGTAGTATCTGTTGTCCCTTCGGTGCCGTTAGCTGCGGCGGTTGTTTCTTCAGGAGATACAAATGCCTCTTTACCGCCTTCACAAGTAACATTTACCATAAATGTTGTAGAAACATCACCTACACCTTGGTTATAACCAACGCATGCAACAGCGGTTACACCGCTTATTTTGTTTAAAGCTTCTTCATAAGCCAGATATTCTTCACGGGTTGTGCAAGAACCTGTAATTAAAGTAGTACGGGAGCATTTCCAATCGGTAAACTCAATAGAATCTATGGAAACACCCGGCGATTTTAAATTACTGATAGCTGCTACAAAACTGCATATCTGAGGGTCATCTACCTGAATACTTTTAATAAGCTCAATTTTGCTTTGCAATGTTGCGTTAATCTGACGGTATTGCTCAAGCTGTTCAACTTTTTGCTTATACTCGTTATTTAACGCTGTTATCTCTTTTAGCTTTGCATTTGCATAAGCCTGTGTTGCTACAACGAGCACAAGAAATACAAAAGACATCATCAATGCTACAAGTGCAACGCTTCTGATTTTTTCTATCTTTTTATTATTTGCCAAACGCTTCTTGTTAATCTCAGGAAGCAAACTAACTTTATATTTCACCGCTTAACCCTCCAATGCTATTTTCGCAAGCTCAATGCATCCTGTGTAGTTTGCCGGACGGAATTCGTCAGTTGCGAACTCTTGATAATATTTCGGGATTTCAAGCGGAATGTAACTCTTTTGGTTTAACATTTCACATAATTGCTCTTCACGGCGTGAAAGCACTTTAAAATAAACCTTGCTAAGTACAATACCGGTTTGCATCTGGAAGTAGTTTATTGATGAAGAAAGCTCGGAATATAAAAGATCGGCTACATTGTCTACTTCGTTTTCTGCCATTTCACTTGAATTATTAAAAATGCTTTTAACATCGGCAGTTGCTCTATCGGGAATGTTGATAGAACGAACCATCTTGATATTTTTATTATCAATAGCAACAAAGTTTAAAACATCATCCGTAAGTGAGAAAAAGCCGAAAGCTTCATCATCTCCTGCATCGTTTATTGCTTTGCGCACCCACGCTAAGAAAGAACTGTCAATATCTACTACGGTCATTTTACTGTCATCAAAGCTTTGCAGAAGATTTTGAATCATAGTATTACGGGCGCCCACAAGCATTATATTAAGCGCAGGCTGGTCATCGTCATCCACAGTTTCATCAATATTGATAAAATCCAAAGTCAGCTCATTTACCGGCACCGGAATAAAGTCCTGAGCCTGCATTAAGATTGCGTCTCTTAATTTTTCTTCGGGAACCTTCGGCAATGTTGCGTAACGCATAATAACATTTTCATTATTAACGCCGATTACAATCGGAATATTAGCTTTGATTTTATTAAGTGTGAAAAGATTGCCTACAGCGTCTGAAAAAAGATTTGGGTCAGAAATAACACCGTCTGTAATAACATTTTCTTTAACCCGTTCTTTACCAAAGGCTGCTACAGATATTGAACCGTCCGCATTTTTCGTTAACTCTACTGCTCGAATCTCATGTGAGTTATACTCAATTCCAACAGCACTATTTACCTTAGCCATATAATTTACTCCCTCTTGAAAGGATTTTTGTTTTATAGTTTGCGGGGATTTCTCCCCGCGGATTTTTCGTTTTAACCTTGATACGATGTTGTTGCCTGGAATACCGGCAAATAAAGTGCAACAATCAAGAAACCTACAATAGAGCCAAGACCTACAAGCATAATCGGCTCAAGAACAGAGCCTAAGTTTTTAGCCAAGGCCTCAACATCTTCTTCGTAGAATTCGGCAACTTTATCAAGCATCTTCGGAAGTGAACCTGTTTCTTCACCTATGGCTATCATACTGATAATCATTGGCGGAAAAAGCTTTGACTCGCCTAAAGCATCATGAATGGTTCTACCGTTCTCAACCTCTTCAATGGCTTTTGAAACAGCATCTTCAATAAGCTTTGAACCGGAGGTCGGTCCGGCAGTTTCCATAGCCTTAACGGCCGTAACACCGCCGGCAATAAGTGTTGCAAAAATACGGCAGAAACGGGCATAAACCGTTTTTGCATTAAGTTCGCCTATAACCGGGAATGTCATCTTGTGATTTTCCCAAAAGTTTTTAACAGGCGGTGTGCCGATAAGGAATTTAATTAAGAAAATTATACCGACAACTACCGGAATAACAATATACCATTTAGTTCTTAATGTATCGGACAACTTATATATAAATAATGTAATGGGGTTAAGGTCTGTTGCGCCTTGCGTCATACCTTGGAATGTAGGTACCATAAATACAATCATAAATATACAGATTACAATAGCAAGACAGCCAACCATTTTAGGGTAAGATGTTGCTGATTTAACAGCATCTTTAAGCTGTTTATCTTTATGTAACTGGTTAGACATGGCAAGCAAGGTTTTGTCAAGCATACCGCCCATTTCACCGGCAGCTATCATAGAACAGAAAAGGTCTGAGAAAATAGGCTTTTGTGCTGAGAACGCCTCTGAAAGAGGGGCGCCGCCTTCAACATCTTCTGCAATTTGCTTGATAGCGCCTGAAAGAGTTGCATTTGTTGTTTGGTCAACAAGAGTTGTCAGCGCTTGGGTTACGGGAATACCTGCACCTATCATAGCAGCAAGCTGACGGGCAAACATTGACATATCCGCAAGCGGTATTTTTTTTGTCCTTTTCTTTTTAACAGCCGTTGTATCCTCTTTTAAATCGGTAACAACAACACCTGCCTCACGAAGTTTTTCGTATGCATCGGCTTGGTTTTCGGCAACAACTTTACCTGAGACTTGTTGCCCTTGCCTGTTTATAGCCTCGTACTTAAATTCCAAGAGAGGTGGCCCCCTTTAATACCTAAAAATATGTTAAATCTATACTGTAAATACAGTAATCAATACATCTGTATCTGACGAAGAATTTCGGCGCGTTCCACGCAGTTTTCCATAACAGAGTCTCTGCTTATTCTTTGTTCACGCATTAGTTTGATAAGGGATTGGTCCATTGTTTGCATACCCTCTTTAACCGCTGTTTGCATTGTACTGTAAATCTGGTGGTCTTTACCCTCACGAATCATATTACGAATAGCCGGGGTATCTACCATATACTCAATAGCAGCTACACGGCCGCCGCCGATTTTCGGAAGGAGCTGCTGAGAAATAACTGCACGAAGAGTATTTGCAAGCTGGCTTCTTACCTGGTTTTGCTGTTCGCTTGGGAACGAGTCAACAATACGGGCTATTGTAGCAGGAGCTGTTTGGGTATGAAGTGTAGATAAAACCAAGTGACCTGTTTCAGCAGCCGTAAGGGCTATACTGATACTTTCGGCATCACGCATTTCACCGATCATAATAACATCCGGGTCATGACGGAGAACAGTTTTAAGAGCGTTATTAAAGCTCAATGTGTCGCAGCCTAATTCTCTTTGGCGAACGATAGACTTTTTATGTGAATGTAAAAACTCAATAGGGTCTTCAATAGTAACCATATTATATTCAAAGTTTTCATTCATATAGTTTATCATAGCGGCAAGAGTAGTTGATTTACCCGAACCTGTAGGACCTGTAACTAATATAAGACCGCGGGGAAGGGTACACAGTCTTCTGACATCACTGGGTAAACCAAGCCTGTCGAGTTCGGGAATCCCGAAAGGAATTGCCCTGAACACTGCGGCAAGCGTACCGCGCTGAACGATTACATTGCCTCTGAAACGGGCGCATTGCGGAACAGAGTAAGAAATATCAAGTTCAAGCTTTTCCTGGAGATCTTTTTTATTTTTTTCTGTTAAAATTTGAAACAACAGTGCTTCAACATCATTCGGCTTCATTGGGGGAAAATCTTGCTTTTGAATGTCGCCGTCTATTCTGATGCAAGGAGGCATTCCGACTACAATATGTAAGTCGGAGCCTTTCTTTTCAACAGTAAGTTTTAAAAGTTCGTCAAGAGAAACAGGATAATCACTTGGTTGATTTAAATATTCCACAATGCTCACTCCATGTAAAATTCAATTATTTAAGGCGTTCCCACATTTCGGTAATGAGGTCAATATTTTCAGGTGACTGAAGAACATAGAGATAATAAACATTTTCTATTGTCTCGTTACCCTCTTCATCTGTAGTAACTTTACCGAAATTCTCTGATACCTCAAAATCGCTTGCTACGATATTAGGGTTATTTATAAGCTTACACATAAAGCTGATTTTCTTATTTAAGCTTTCACCGGCTTCTTCAACTGTATCAATTACATAATACATTTTACCCAAGTTGTTATCAAGAGAAGCAATAAGCTCTTTTACGCTTTCAACCTTGTTGGTCGGGCAATAAACCATAATTGATTTTGAAAGCTCCGGATATGAGCCAAAGTAGAATTCAACATCCTTAACATCTGAATAACCTATTTTTGTTTGAAGCTCTGAAGCTACAATGTTTTGAAGCTCATAAGTAAAGAATGTTTTTGTTGAATCGTTTTCTGAAATATCGTTTTCTTTAACTCTTGCAACGGCTTCTTCAACCTCTTCACTTTCACCTTGAATCCAAATTATTTTTTCATAAAGGTCAAGACCGAGAACCTCTACATCATAACCGAATGTTGTGATAATTGATGTTGCGTCATTCTTTGTGAGATATTGAAGTTCAAGTTTAACAAGTGATGTTTCGCCATCGGTAATAACAACATCTGAACCTGAGCCGTTGTTTGTGTTGTTGTTATTGTTATTGTTGTTATTGTTATTATTATTGTTGTTTGTATTATCGGAATCTGTATTTGTGTTATCTTTGTCGGTACCGCTGTCGGCATCTGTGTCTGTATTCTCTGCCGCGTTAGGATCATAGAAGTCAACAAGCTTTTTAATTCTGATAATATCGTTGTATGCATCGCCCGAAGCGTATACATAAAGAGTCATTGGATGAGCGGCTACTGTAATACCGGGGTGTAAACCGAGTGTAGAAAGAAGCGCGCTGAATTCACTGGCTGTTATGTATTTAAGCTCAATAGCATTAAGGCTTGAACTGATACTTGCCGAACCTACCTGTATATTCTTTTTGTTATCAAGAATCTTAATAAGGTCGTTAACCTTTGCAAGCTCCATCGGAGTACCTACCAGCCAAAACTCTCTAAGGTTAATATCTACCTTAACTACTTTAACCGAGACACCTAAAGTAGAAAGCTGAGATGTAAGAACCTCCGGAGTTATGTATCTGAGTGAGTATTTAGTAAGTGCCTGACTGTCCACGAAGCTTGAGTTAAGAACATCTGCAGTACCCACATAAATAATATTGTCGTTTTTTATGTAAGTCATATCAACCATACGAAGAATATAGTCGATAGCTGTGAGAGGGGTTACATTATCAAGCGATATTTCCGGAACGGTTGTTGTAGTTCCTTTAAATACCATGGTGTAACCTGTGTGTGCAAGGATTGTTTCAAGCGCACCTACAAGATCTGCATCTTTGAAGCTAACTGAAATACGGCTTGATGTGCCGTAAACAGTGGTTGAGTCATCTTCAACAGATGTTGCACCCGGAATATAAAGCTTTTGACCGACATAAAGCTCAGTTGAAGCTGATATACCGTTTTCAGAAATAATATCCGAAACCGTAACACCGTGAGCAGCAGAAATGCTTGAAAGCGTATCGCCGCTTTTAACGGTATAAGTGCCCATTGCTTCGTTCGCTGCACTGCCTGCTGCTGTAAGCGGTAAAACCATACTTACCATAAGGATAAATGCAAGAACTAAAACACCTATTGATTTCAATTTGCGGTTTTTTGTTTTCATTTGAAGATCCCCCTAAAATATATGTAAATACATAATTACTGAATTGAGTGCAAATCAAGAAATCTTAATTTGCCTTGTAAGGTCGCCCGCTTTAAAGGTAACATAGTTTGAGTTAACCTCTATAAGTTCCCAACTCGAATCACCTATTGTTTCGCCCAAGCTCAGTACCAATGTATCGTTTTCGGAGCCGATTTCTATAAGCGCTGTTTTAAGACCGCTTGAGCCCTGAACATAACCTGTATATTTTGCGGTTGCAAGAATATCGGGTGAGAGCGGGTCTTCACCGATAAGCTCTACAATCGCTTTATCTTTAATAATATTATTATCCGGTACAACCTGAACCATGGCAGATGAGTCGTTAACATCAATATCGTCAACATCTCCGCCTTTAATAATTACGCCGTCACCAAAAATAATAATCAGGAAAATAGCCGCCAATATAATAAACAGCAAAACAGGAATTACTATTTTCATAACCGGATTTTTCTCAAAGAATTCCATAATCTTGAGAACAATGTCACTTTTTGCTTTTTTAGGAGCGCCGTCCTTATTTTCTTTTTTTAATGTAAGTTTTTTTAAATCAAGAGCCACCGAAATACCTCCAAAAATTCTTTTGATAATATAACAGAATTTATAACTTTTTCACAAAAATTACCATCTGATTGCATTACCCCTATACTATCTTATAATACATTCTTATAATACTACTTTTCAAGTAGATAATCAATACAATTTATTCAAATTGTTAAAAATATATTTTAAAAAGATATGTCGAATTTTTGGTTATTTTAACAAATAAGCAACAGTTGTTGTGTAATTTAACGGTAATTCACAAAATTTATGACACTCAGCTCTGTAAATCTGTTTTAAAATAAAAAAAACTCGACAGTTACCATGCAACAGTATATGTCGAGCTGTAATAATTTATATTTAATTGTTATATTTGCATCAAGGTTGTATGTTTGCTGTGCCCACTCTGTGTTTTCAGAGTATCTTAGCGAAGCTTCATTTTAATCCAATTTTTAAACCTTTTCCACGGGTAACGCTTTACTGTTTTTTTCAAGCACTTTTCAGTGTATTTTTTATACCACTCATCACTTTGCACATCAAATTTTCTGCCATCCCGGCAAATTGTTTTAACAACGCCGATTATTTGAGAATCTTTTATACCGGACTCTAATACATATTGGTTATCGCCGCACATAACATAACCGTCCTCATTGACGGCTACTACCCTATGCAATACAAAAGACCCGTCATCACGCCTGTACAGCGGAATATCTCCGACATTTAAAGGTAAGTGAGGTTTCACGATTTCAACATAATCTCTGCCCTGAATTAAAAGCGGCTTCATACTTGTACCGGTTATGTTTATTTTAAAACTTTTTTCCAAGTCAAAAGCTTCTAAAATAATCGGCAACAATTCAGACATACTTATCTTATTATTCATAAACTTTCTCCCATTCAATGTATTGATACAATACCGTAATCGCAAAGAATTTGCAGCAGGCTGTTGCAGACTGTTAACCGTTCACTGTACGAATTACCATGATGCCCTTAAAAAGAGGGATGTAAAAAAACTTCCGTTTTTTACATCCCCCTTATATCATTTATTTCTTTTTGTTTTTGGAATGATAACTGCCGTAATTTCCGTAATAACCGCTTCTGCTGCCATAATAGTAAGAGGAACCGTAATAATTGCTACCGGCACCGTAGTATCCACCGGCTTTTTCCGAAAGTGAAGAGAATGCACCTGCGCCGGCATGGTTATAAATACAGCCTAAAACCTCGGCTTTAGATGTCATAAGGTCAGAAAGAGCATATTCAACCTGAGATACAGAAACCTTTTCTTCTGCAGTAACAAACATTATTGTATCTACATAGTTGCCAACGATAGTCGCATCGGCAACAACACCTGCAGGCGGACAGTCTACAATAACATAATCAAAATTCTTGCGGGCCTCATCAATGATTTCTGCCATTCCGTCTGATGCAAGCGTTTCTGACGGATCTTCAACAGGAGTTGAAGATGCAAGAAGATAAAGATTAAGTTTATCTATATATTTAACGGCATCTTCAAACTTTTTAGCACCTGTTACGATGTCATAAATACCTTTTTCATCACCAATATTAACACCAATTGTTCTGCAAACAGCAGGTTTACGAAGGTCTGCGTCTATAAGAAGAACTGATTTACCGCTTTTAGCAAGTGACAGCGCTGTATTTACAGAACAGGTAGTTTTACCTTCGCCCTCAGTTGAACTTGTAACAGCATAAACCGAATAACCTTTTTTCAGTTTAGCGCTTTCTATTTTAGTTCTGATAAGCTTAAATGTTTCAATAAAAGGAAGTCCGACATTTTTGTCTGTAATAAGAAGCTTCTTTGCATCGTTTTTCTTTTTAGACTTAATGTCTGAAACAGACGCAATGATGTCAATATTAAATTTATTCTTAATATCATCCGGTGACATTACTTTATTTTGAATAAATGCTGAAATAAGTATAATAGCAACAGCTATAACGGCACCCAAAATAAATCCTATAGCAGAATAAAGAAATGTAGAAGAGTCTGAGCTGAGAGTTGCTTTTGTAGCGTTATCTGCAACGCTGATATTTGCAGTTGGGTAAGAGTTTTTTGCAATTTCCGGATAAACGCTTTGAATAGCTGTAGAAAGTGCGTAAGCAAGCTCTTCATCGGTTGATTTAACCTTAATCTGAATAAGAGTAGTATCCTGAATAACTTCAACCGAAATCATACCGCGGAGTTGAGATTTTTCGTACTTAACTCCAGTAGACGCTTCAACAATATCTTGAATATCTGTTATGAAATCGTTACCGTTCTGAATAAGTGTTTTAAAGTTATTTGCTATGGTTATTGAAGCCTGAGTATCTGAACTTGTAGTATATGTACCTGCAGCGCCTGCAATATCTCTATCTTTGTTAGATACATTAAAATAAACGGTTGAATCGTATTGCTCTGTATAGGTAGCCTTAGCAATACCAAAGCCTGCAACGGTAAAAACAACTACAAAAGCAACAATCAAATACCATTTTGAAAGAAGCTGCCTCATAAATTTAAGAATAGGAATCATAAAATTTTCTTCTTCAGCTGCAGCTGTAGAATGTCTTTTTTCTTCGTAAGCCATTGATTTTTCTCCTTTTGAACCAATTGTATAAGTAAGTATACCACAAAACTTTATTGGTTACAATAGTTAAAGAAAAATATTTTATTTAAACTCAAAAAATGTAACTATTAAAAAATATCTTGCAATAATAAACAGGAGCAACTTGCGTTGCTCCTGTAGGTATACCAAATAATATATAATTATTCAATAATTTCTGTAACAGCACCTGAACCAACTGTACGGCCGCCTTCACGAATAGCGAAACGGAGACCTTTTTCGATAGCGATCGGAGTGATGAGTTCAACGCTCATTTCAACATTATCGCCCGGCATGCACATTTCTGTGCCTTCAGGAAGGCTGATAGTACCTGTAACGTCAGTAGTTCTGAAATAGAACTGTGGACGGTAGTTGTTGAAGAACGGTGTATGACGGCCGCCCTCATCTTTAGAAAGAACATAAACCTGACCTTTGAATTTTGTGTGAGGTTTAATTGAACCCGGTTTGCAAAGAACCTGACCGCGTTCGATACCTTTTCTGTCAACACCGCGAAGAAGAGCACCGATGTTGTCGCCTGCTTCAGCATAGTCAAGAAGTTTGTGGAACATTTCAACACCTGTACAAACTGTCTTGCTGCTTTCTTCTTTCATACCAACGATTTCGAGTTCATCGCCAACACGAAGCTGACCGCGTTCAACTCTACCTGTAGCAACAGTACCACGGCCTGTGATTGTGAAAACGTCCTCAACAGGCATAAGGAAAGGAAGGTCTGACATACGGTCAGGAGTTGGAATGTAGCTATCTACAGCGTCCATGAGTTCAAGGATTGGAGCATAAGCAGGATCTGAAAGATCATCGCCTGCTTCAAGAGCTTTAAGAGCTGAACCTTTGATGATCGGTGTATCATCGCCCGGGAATTCGTATGAATCAAGTGTTTCGCGAACTTCCATTTCAACGAGTTCAAGAAGTTCAGGGTCATCAACCTGGTCACATTTGTTAAGGAATACTACGATGTAAGGAACGCCAACCTGACGAGCAAGAAGAAGGTGTTCTTTAGTCTGAGCCATAGGACCGTCTGTAGCAGCGATAACAAGGATTGCGCCGTCCATCTGAGCAGCACCGGTAATCATGTTTTTAATGTAGTCAGCATGGCCCGGGCAGTCAACGTGAGCATAGTGACGGTTGTCTGTTTCGTATTCAACGTGAGCTGTGTTGATTGTAATACCGCGTTCTCTTTCTTCAGGAGCTTTATCGATGTCTGCATAAGCTTCGAACTGAGCGTAGCCCTTAAGTGAAAGAGTTTTTGTGATAGCAGCTGTAAGAGTTGTTTTACCATGGTCAACGTGGCCGATAGTACCAATGTTAACGTGTGGTTTATTTCTTTCGAATTTCTGTTTAGCCATTGGAAATTCCTCCTTAGTATTTAGTGTTATTTTACACGATATTATATTAACAAATAATTCGTGTTAATTCAATAGTTTTTTGAAAAAACTTAATAATTTAACCCTTATAGGTCAATTATTTTGATCTTTCATCCATAATTTTTTCGGCAATGTTTCTCGGAACAGGAGCATAATGACTTGGTTCCATTACATACTGACCGCGACCTTGAGTTTTTGAACGAAGGTCTGTAGCATAACCGAACATTTCTGAAAGCGGAACATGTGCAATAATTTCTGCAGCACCGTTTCTATCCTCCTGACCCTGCGGAAGACCGCGGCGAGAAGTAAGATCGCCGAGAACATCACCGATGTATTCAGTAGGAACAACAACCGAAACCTTCATAATAGGTTCCATGAGAACCGGTGAAGCTTTAGCCATAGCGTCCTTAAATGCCATAGAGCCGGCTGTTTTAAACGCCATTTCCGATGAGTCAACTTCGTGGTAAGAACCATCGAAAAGAGTAACCTTAACATCAACAACATTGTAGCCTGCAAGTACACCTGAAAGCATAGCGCCTTTAATACCTGCTTCTGTAGGAGCAATGAACTCCTTAGGAATAGCACCGCCCACAATATTGTTAACGAATTCGTAGCCTTTACCCTCATTCGGTTCAATGTTAATTTTAACATGACCGTATTGACCGTGACCGCCGGACTGACGGGAGAATTTAGTATCTGATGTAGCAGGAGCTGTGATAGTCTCTCTGTAAGCAACCTGAGGTTTACCTACATTAGCTTCAACTCTGAATTCACGAAGAAGTCTGTCAACAATAATCTCAAGGTGAAGCTCACCCATACCTGCTATAATAGTCTGACCTGTTTCTTCATCTGTGTAGCATTTGAAGGTTGGGTCTTCTTCTGCAAGCTTTGCAAGAGCAATACCCATCTTTTCTTGACCTGCTTTTGTTTTAGGTTCAATAGCAACACGGATAACAGGCTCCGGGAATTCCATAGATTCAAGAATAACAGGGTGCTTCTCATCGCAAAGAGTATCACCTGTAGTTGTTTTCTTAACACCGACAGCAGCAGCGATATCACCTGCATAGCAGCAGTCAATATCTTTACGGTCGTTAGCGTGCATCTGAAGAATTCTACCGATTCTTTCGTTTACATCTTTAACAGAGTTATATACTGTAGAACCGGTTTCGATTTTACCTGAATATACTCTGAAATAGCAAAGTTTACCGACAAACGGGTCTGTAGCAATCTTGAATGCAAGAGCCGCAAACGGTTCATCGTCTGATGAAGGGCGTGTAACCTCTTCACCCGTGTCAGGATTTACACCCTTAATGTCTTCAATATCAGTCGGTGCAGGCATATAATCTACAACTGCATCAAGAAGTTTTTGAACACCTTTATTTTTATAAGAAGTACCGCAAACAATAGGAACCATTGTGTTGTTGATTGTAGACTTTCTGATGCAAGTCTTAATCTCATCAACAGTAAGTTCTTCGCCTGCAAAGTATTTCTCAAGTAACGCATCGTCTTGCTCTGCAACATGTTCAATGAGCTCAGCACGATACTTTTCTGCGAGTTCCGTCATATCGGCAGGAATCTCTTCAACTCTGATGTCTTTGCCGAGGTCGTCATAATAAACAACAGCATTCATTTCAACAAGGTCGATAATTCCTTTAAAATCTGACTCAGAACCGATTGGAAGCTGAATTGGAACAGCGTTACATTTTAATCTATCTTTAATCATATGAAGAACATTGTAAAAGTCTGCACCCATAATGTCCATTTTATTGATATAGATCATACGCGGAACTTTATATTTATCAGCCTGTCTCCAAACAGTTTCTGACTGTGGCTCAACGCCGCCCTTAGCACAAAGAACTGTAACAGAACCGTCGAGAACTCTTAAAGAACGCTCAACTTCAACTGTAAAGTCAACGTGGCCCGGGGTGTCGATGATGTTGATTCTGTGATTTTTCCAGAAACAAGTAGTAGCAGCAGAAGTAATTGTAATACCCCTTTCCTGCTCCTGTGCCATCCAGTCCATTGTAGCAGCACCGTCGTGAGTTTCGCCTAATTTATGGTTAACACCGGTGTAAAAAAGGATACGCTCAGTTGTGGTAGTTTTACCTGCGTCAATGTGAGCCATAATACCGATATTTCTGGTAAGCTCTAATGGTACCTGTCTTGCCATAATATCCTCCGAATAAATAATAGAATTTTCAAATAGGTAAAGGAATTACCATCTGAAATGAGCAAATGCTTTGTTTGCCTCTGCGTTTTTGTGCATATCTTCTTTTTTCTTGAATGCAGCGCCTACAGAGTTTGTAGCATCAATAATTTCGTTGGCAAGTCTTTCTTTAGCAGTTCTTTCCGAACGCTGACGAGAATAAACCGTAATCCAACGGAGACCGAGTGTTTGTCTTCTTTCTGGACGAACCTCGATTGGAACTTGGTATGTTGCACCGCCGATACGGCGTGCTTTTACCTCAAGAACCGGCATAACATTTTCCATAGCAGCCTCGAAAACCTCTAATGGGTCTTTACCGGTCTTTTCCTGGATGATTTCGAATGCGTCATAAACAATTTTTTGTGCAACGCCTTTCTTACCATCTAACATAACATTGTTAATAAGTCTTGTAACAAGCTTTGAATTGTAAAGCGGATCTGGCAAAACATCGCGTTTTGCAATCTGGCCTCTTCTTGGCACTTCGCTTCCCTCCCTCATATTTATGATTTCATAGGTACTCGAGTGACTTGCTTCCCGTGGCGCCAATGGGCAAATTACAACTCTGTATAGTTATAAAAATACTCACCATTGGTTGAATTTAATTATTCAGCCTGCAAGAAGATTTGTCCTTGAATAAACTTCAGATAAAATTATTTTTTACCTGCTTTTGGACGTTTTGCACCGTATTTTGAACGGCTCTGCATCCTGTTAGCAACACCTTGAGCGTCAAGTGTGCCTCTGATGATGTGGTAACGCACACCGGGAAGGTCTTTAACACGACCACCACGGATAAGTACCACGCTGTGCTCCTGAAGATTGTGACCTACACCCGGAATGTAAGCTGAAACTTCAATACCGTTTGTAAGACGAACTCTGGCAAGCTTTCTGAGAGCTGAGTTAGGTTTTTTAGGTGTGTCGGTTTTAACAACTGTACAAACACCTCTCTTTTGAGGAGAATTGTTATCTGTCATAACATTCTTCTTTGAGTTGAGACCTTTGCCGAGAGCCGGAGCTTTAGACTTTTTCTCTAAGGTTGATCTTCCGCTGCGGACTAATTGGTTAAATGTTGGCAAGTATTTTCACCTCCGAATATAATATGGGTATAAATGGGCATAACTATCCCCAAATAGACCGAATAATATTTTATATATTTTTTTATGTTTTGTCAACAGTTTTAAAAAATATTTTTGTACAAATATTATCATTTTCAAGCACTTGTTTCAGTAAAAATTAACGGAAATCGGGCATTTCTGCACGATTTCCGTATTATTATGCTTTATTTTAAGCAATTTATTCAGTTAAAACGAATCAGTCTCTTCAAGATTGATTTCTAATGCATTGAAAGCATCTTCAGGAACTGCAGTAGGAACAACATCAACCTGAGCGTAGCACTTCATACCTGTGCCTGACGGAAGAAGCTTACCGATAATAACATTTTCTTTAAGACCGATAAGCGGGTCAACCTTACCTTTAATAGCAGCGTCGGTAAGAACTTTTGTTGTTTCCTGGAATGATGCGGCAGAAAGGAAGCTTTCCGTAGCAAGAGAAGCCTTTGTAATACCGAGAAGCACCGGAAGATATGTTGCCGGAACAAACGGTATACCCTCTGCCTCGCAACGGGCTTTGGCTTCTTCATTAGCCTTGTTAAGCTCTCGCTTGCTGATTGATGAACCTTCAAGAAGAGTTGTTGAACCCGGATCGTCAACCTTAACCTTACGCATCATCTGACGAACGATAACCTCAATATGTTTGTCGTTAACATCAACACCCTGTAAACGGTAAGTCATCTGAACTTCTTTTATAAGGTAGTTGTGAACTGCGTCAACACCGAGAATTGCGAGAATATCATGGGGGCTTGCTGCACCAGCCGTAAGGGCCTGACCCTTTTTAACATAGGTAGCAACGCCTGTTTCCTTACAATTCTTAAGTTCTTTGCAGTACTCTGCATCGAAAGGAATAAGATATTTTTTAACCTCGTCATCGTTAGTAACAACAACATAACTGCTCTTTTTAATTTCTTCAAACGAAACCTTACCGTCTATTTCAGAAAGAATAGCAAGTTTTTTAGGTTTTCTGCCCTCAAACAATTCTTCTACACGGGGAAGACCCTGTGTAATATCGGCTGTAGATGCAACACCGCCGGTGTGGAATGTTCTCATGGTAAGCTGTGTACCCGGCTCACCGATAGACTGAGCAGCAATAATACCAACTGCTTCGCCGACGGTTACAGGACTTGCAGTAGCAAGGTTCTGACCGTAGCACTTAATACATACGCCATGTTCACATTCACAAGTGAGAAGTGAGCGAATTTTAATCTTTCTGTCTTCTGCATTAGGACGGGCGTTTACTTTATCTGCAATAACTTTAGCTAAAGCGCTGTCAATCATTGTATCTGTATCGCAAACGAGTTCGCCTGTAACATCATCATAGAAGTTATTAAGCAAATATCTGCCTGTTAAACGCTCGCTTAACGGCTCGATAATTGTTACTTCTTCGTCTTTATCGTCTACAATATCGTAAACATCAAGACCGTCGTGACAATGGCAGTCCTCTTCACGGATGATAACTTCCTGCGAAACATCAACAAGACGCCTTGTAAGGTAACCGGAGTCAGCAGTACGAAGAGCCGTATCGGCAAGACCTTTACGGGCACCGCGGGATGAAATGAAATACTCGATAATGTTAAGACCCTCACGGTAGTTAGATCTAATCGGGATTTCAATTGTTTTACCTGCGGTATTGGCAATAAGGCCACGCATACCCGCAAGCTGGCTTAACTGTGAGTTAGAACCGCGGGCACCGGATTTAAGCATCATACCGATTGGGTTGTATTGACCGAGTGCTGTTTCAAGTTCTTTAGAAACCTTCTTAGTACATACAGTCCATGCTTCAATAATGCTTCTTGAACGGTCCTCCTGGCTTAAAAGACCCATCTGGTAATCATCATTGATAGATTCAATGAGAGCTTCTGTATCTGCAAGGAACTGAGCTTTCTTTTCAGGGATAGTAGCGTCACAAACAGCAACGGTAATACCTGACTGAGTAGAATATTTATAACCTTGATTTTTAATGTTATCAAGAACAATAGAAGATTTGGCGGTACCGTGAACTTTAATACAACGCTCAATAATTTTGCCGAGCACCTTTTTATCAACAAGCTCGTTGATTTCAAGCTTGAACATATTTTCAGGTTTGCTTCTGTCAACAAAGCCAAGGTCTTGAGGAACAGGACCGTTGAAAATAACCTTACCCAAAGTTGTTTCAAGAAGTTCTGAATATACTTTTCCGTCAACTTCTTTAGTCATACGAATCTTGATAGGTGCATGAAGACCAACATCGCCCTCATCATAAGCCATCATAGCCTCGTCAATATCTCTGAACACTTTGCCGTTACCGATTTCTTCAGGCTTTTCAAGAGTGAGGTAGTAAGAACCGAGAATCATATCCTGTGTAGGAACAACAACCGGTTTACCGTCTGATGGTTTTAAGAGGTTGTTGGCAGCAAGCATTAAGAAACGGGCTTCTGCCTGAGCTTCTGCAGAAAGAGGTACATGAACAGCCATTTGGTCACCGTCAAAGTCAGCGTTGAACGCTGTACAAACGAGCGGGTGAAGTTTAATAGCTCTGCCTTCAACAAGAACAGGTTCAAATGCCTGAATACCGAGTCTGTGAAGTGTAGGCGCACGGTTAAGCATAACAGGATGTTCGTTAATTACTACTTCAAGAGCATCCCAAACCTCTGTGCTTGCTCTTTCTACCATTTTTCTTGCAGACTTAATGTTATTTGCTTTGCCTAATTCGCAAAGTCTTTTCATAACAAACGGCTTGAAAAGCTCAAGTGCCATTTCTTTAGGAAGACCGCATTGGTGAAGCTGAAGACTTGGACCTACTACGATAACCGAACGGCCGGAATAGTCAACACGCTTACCGAGAAGGTTCTGACGGAAACGGCCCTGCTTACCTTTAAGCATATCTGAAAGAGATTTAAGCGCACGGTTGTTAGGACCTGTAACAGGTCTGCCGCGTCTGCCGTTATCAATAAGAGCGTCAACAGCCTCTTGTAACATTCTCTTTTCGTTGTTAACAATAATGTTAGGTGCGCCTAACTCAAGAAGCTTTTGAAGACGGTTGTTTCTGTTAATAACTCTTCTGTAAAGGTCATTAAGGTCCGATGTTGCAAATCTGCCGCCGTCAAGCTGTACCATAGGACGAATATCGGGCGGGATTACAGGGATTGCATCAAGAATCATCCATTCAGGACGGTTACCGGACGCTTTAAAAGCCTCTGCAACCTCCAGTCTTTTAAGAACACGGATTTTCTTTTGACCTGCCGCTGTTTCAAGCTCCTTGTGGAGCTCTTCGCAAAGTGCGTCAACATCAATTTCGGAAAGAAGCTCCTTAATTGCTTCTGCACCCATAGCTGCTTTGAAAGAATCGCGGTCGTATCTTTCAACCATTTCTTCATAATCTTTTTCGCTGAGAATTTGTTTTTTCTCAAGCGGAGTATCACCGGGATCTACAACGATGTATTTTGCAAAGTAAAGTACTTTTTCAAGATCACGGTGTGATATATCAAGCATAAGGCCAATTCTTGAAGGCGTTCCTTTAAAGTACCAAATATGTGATACCGGAGCAGCAAGCTCAATGTGGCCCATACGCTCGCGTCTGACTTTAGCCTTGGTAATCTCAACACCGCAGCGTTCGCAGACTTTACCTTTAAAACGAATCTTTTTATATTTTCCGCAATGACATTCCCAGTCCTTAGTAGGTCCGAAAATCTTTTCGCAGAAGAGGCCTTCTTTCTCCGGCTTAAGAGTACGGTAGTTAATGGTTTCAGGTTTTTTAACCTCACCGTGTGACCATTCTCTGATAAGTTCCGGAGAAGCGAGTCCTATTTTAATAGATTCAAAATCTATGTTGTTATCTTCAACAGGTACGACAGTTGAATCGTATGCCATAAATGATTTACCCTTCTTCCTATATCATTAGTTGGATTTATGTCTGTCAATTAAAATTCTTCATCTGAATAGAAGTCATCAAAACTTTCATCTTCATCAACAGTATCTTCAAAGAACAAATCATCTTTTGTTTCTTCGTCAGTAACAGACCATCCATCAGCATTTTCTGTATCATTTACATCCGAGAAAGCCTCTTCGTATTCAGAATTATCAACAACCGGAAGAACTGCTTCGTCATCAAAATTCTGTCTGAGATCTATTTCGTTGTTATCTTTATCAAGAACACGAACATCAAGGCCGAGAGACTGAAGCTCTTTAATAAGAACCTTAAATGATTCAGGAACACCGGGTTTCGGAATGTTATAACCTTTAACGATAGATTCGTAGGTTTTAACACGACCGACAACATCGTCTGATTTAACTGTAAGGATTTCCTGAAGAGTGTAAGCTGCACCGTAAGCCTCAAGCGCCCAAACTTCCATTTCGCCGAAACGCTGACCGCCGAACTGTGCTTTACCGCCGAGCGGTTGCTGAGTAACAAGCGAGTAAGGACCGGTTGAACGGGCATGAATTTTATCATCAACAAGGTGATGAAGTTTAAGGTAGTACATAACACCCACAGTAACAGGACTGTCGAACTTTCTGCCGGTTCTGCCGTCTGTAAGCCATGTTTTACCGTCTGTTGAGAGATTAGCTTCTTTTAACATTTCACGAATATCTTCTTCGTGAGCGCCGTCAAATACAGGGGTCATAACCTTATAGCCGAGAGCCCTTGCCGCATAACCTAAATGAACTTCAAGTACCTGACCGATGTTCATACGGGAAGGAACGCCGAGAGGGTTAAGAACAATGTCAAGCGGAGTACCGTCCGGAAGGAACGGCATATCTTCCTGAGGAAGAATTCTTGAAACAACGCCCTTGTTACCGTGACGGCCGGCCATTTTATCACCAACGCTGATTTTACGCTTTTGAGCAATATATACACGAACTACTTTATTAACGCCGGGGTTAAGCTCATCGCTGTTTTGTCTTGTAAATACTTCTACCTGAACAACAACGCCGTATTCACCGTGAGGCACACGAAGAGATGAATCTCTTACCTCTCTTGCTTTTTCACCGAAAATAGCACGGAGAAGTCTTTCTTCGGGAGTACATTCCGTTTCACCCTTAGGAGTAACTTTACCAACGAGAATATCGCCTGAATGAACCTCGGCACCGACACGGATAATACCCTCTTCATCAAGGTTTGCAAGAGCATCTTCACCAACATTCGGAATATCTCTTGTAATTTCTTCTGGTCCGAGTTTTGTGTCTCGTGCTTCTACCTCGTGTTCTTCAACATGAATAGATGTAAATACATCGTCACGAACAACTTTTTCATTAAGAAGAACGGCGTCCTCGTAGTTGTAACCTTCCCATGTCATGAAACCGATAAGAGCATTTTTACCCAGTGAAATTTCACCGTTTGATGTTGCGGGACCGTCTGCAATAACCGAGCCCTCTTCTACTCTTTCGCCTACATCAACTATCGGGCGTTGGTTAATACAAGTGCCTTGGTTAGAACGCATAAATTTAAGAAGCTCATAAACATCTGTTTCGCCGTTATCTGCGAGAACTTCAACCTTTTTAGCACTGACTTTGCTGACAACACCGCCGCGTTTTGCAAGTACAACAACGCCACTGTCTACAGCAGCCTTGTATTCCATACCTGTACCTACTATGGGCGATTCTGTTTTAAGAAGCGGAACTGCCTGACGCTGCATGTTGGAGCCCATAAGAGCACGGTTGGCGTCATCGTTTTCAAGGAACGGAATCATTGATGTAGCAACTGAGAATACCATCTTCGGAGAAACATCCATAAAGTCTGCCACAGTAGGAGGCACTTCTCTGAATTCGTCACGGTGACGAACTGTAACACGGTCGTTCATAAAGAAGTTGTTTTCATCAAGGGGTTCGTTAGCCTGAGCAACGCAATAATTGTCTTCAACATCAGCAGTCATATATACTACTTCGTCAAGAACTTTACCCGTAGCTTTATCTACCTTACGGAAAGGCGCTTCAACAAAACCGTATTTGTTAATTCTTGCAAATGTTGCAAGGTAAGAGATAAGACCGATGTTAGGACCTTCAGGAGTCTCGATAGGACACATACGGCCGTAGTGGCTGTAGTGAACGTCACGAACCTCGAAACCTGCTCTGTCACGGGAAAGACCGCCGGGACCGAGAGCTGAAAGTCTTCTCTTGTGAGTAAGCTCTGCAAGCGGGTTGGTTTGATCCATAAACTGTGAAAGCGGAGAGGAGCCGAAGAACTCTTTAATAGCCGCAATAACAGGTCTTATATTTATAAGTGCCGCAGGAGTTGCCTTTTCAGGCTCCTGAGCCGAAAGTGTCATTCTTTCACGGACAACTCTTTCCATTCTCGTAAAACCGATTCTGAATTGGTTTTGAAGAAGCTCGCCAACAGAACGGATACGACGGTTGCCTAAATGGTCTATATCGTCAATATTGCCAAGCTCATTACCAAGGCAGTTAAGGTAGTTAATTGACGCAAAAATATCATCTATTATGATATGTTTCGGAATAAGCTCATCGCATCTTTCTGCCATAGCGGCTAAAAGCGCTTCCTTATCGTCACCGCATTCGTCAATAATTTCTTTGAGAACCGAGAAACGAACCCATTCGTTAACAGCAATATCTTCAAGCTCATCTTTAGTAACAATATCGCCGACAAAATCCATCGGGTCAACCATATTGTTGGAGATTACTTTAACGCGTTTGCCGTCTTCAAGTTCAACAACAATTTCTTTAACGCCGGAGCGGCTGATTACAGTTGCCAATTCGGCAGTAATTTTTTCGCCTGCTGAAACGAGTAATTCGCCTGTAAACGGGCTGAACACATCATCTGCAGAAACTGTACCTGAAATTCTGTCTTCAAGAGACAGCTTCTTGTTGTATTTGTATCTGCCGACTCTGGAAATATCGTATCTGTGAGGGTCGAAGAAAAGGTTGTTTACATGAGTTTCGGCAGATTCAAGTGTAGGCGGCTCGCCCGGACGAAGCTTTCTGTAAACTTCAAGTAATGCTTCTTCGGTATTTTTTGTAGTATCCTTTTCAAGAGTAGCTTCGATTCTGTCATCGTCACCGAAGAACTCACGAATATCGTTATTTGAAGAAAGACCTAATGCACGAATAAATGTAGTAATAGGAAGTTTTCTGTTCTTATCAATTCTTACATTGAAAATATCGTTTTGGTCTGTTTCGTACTCGAGCCAGGCACCTCTGTTAGGAATAACAGTAGATGTGAAGAGTTTTTTACCGTTCTTGTCGTAAGTATAACCGTAGTAAACACCCGGTGAACGAACAAGCTGTGAGATAATAACTCGTTCAGCACCATTAATAACGAAAGTACCGCTATCGGTCATAATAGGGAAATCACCCATGAAAACTTCTGTTTCTTTGATTTCACCTGTCTCTTTATTGTAGAGACGAGCCAGCACACGAAGAGGAGCCGCATAAGTTGCATCTCTTTCTTTGCACTCCGTAACACTGTACTTTGGCTTTTCATCCATACGATAATCAATGAAAGAAAGAACTAAATTACCTGTGTAATCGGTAATTTCATCGATATCGCGGAAAACCTCTCTAAGACCGACATCAAGGAACCACTTGTATGAATTCTTCTGAACTTCAATAAGGTTAGGCATTTGCATAACTTCATTGATGTTTGCAAAACTCATTCTCGTGTTCTTTCCGAGCTTAACGGGTTTTACATTCGCCATAAAAAATATCACTCCGTTCTATTTTTAAATTCTTTTTTTATCACAGCAATATGACTAAAAAAAGAAATAATTAACTGTACAAAATGTGAATTGACAAATAAATTATAATACCGTCAAAACATAATACTTCATAATAATCCATTATAATGAGAATACATCATACCACAGGTTGTTGTAAATGTCAATAGTTGAGAAAATATTTTTTCAAAATTATAAATTGCAATATAAAATGTCCACAAATATTAAGCGACATTTAATTTTTTA
>JBJEPP010000068.1:0-9363 GCA_051881295.1 Acutalibacteraceae bacterium
TGATATAACTGCTGATTACTTAGGTTAAAAATAATATGTAATATTTAAAACGGGGTTGTAAAACTAAAGTTTTTACAGTCCCGTTTTGCTTGTACCAAATTTTTATATTTGAATAATATATAATATACAGAAAATTTCTGTTTCAATGATTATTTTTACAATTCTTTGGCAAAAATAGGCTTGTAAGAATATTTCGGAGAGTGATAATTTGAATATAAAAAGAGGAGATATTTTCTACGCCGACTTAAGCCCTGTAGTAGGGTCAGAGCAGGGCGGAGTAAGACCCGTACTTATAGTCCAAAACAATGTAGGCAATAAATACAGCCCAACTGTTATAGCCGCCGCAATTACCAGCCAACAGTTTAAATCAAAACTGCCCACACACATAAATGTTGAGGCAGATGTTTGCGGGCTTTCAAAAGATTCCGTTGTTCTTTTAGAGCAAATCAGAACTTTAGACAAACAGCGTCTTAAAGAAAAAATGGGTAACCTGCCCGAAAGTGATATGAATAAAATAAATGATGCGCTGTCTGTAAGTATGGGATTGAGCGATATATAAATAAACACTGTTAAAGATAAAGAGGTTGTGAAAGCGAAAGTTTTACAGCCTCTTTATTGCTTTTGTACTTTTTGCAATATCTTTTAACATAAATTTAACACATATCTGATAATCTAAATGTCTGCAAAACTTGACATTCACACTCAAGTAGTGTATTATTTTATTTGTATGAAATGTTGAATAGTTGTTAAAATTTATGTGGAGGAATTGATTATGTCCAAAAGGTATTTTACATCAGAATCAGTTACAGAAGGCCATCCTGATAAAATATGCGACCAGATTTCTGATGCAATACTTGACGCAATGCTCAGTCAAGATAAATATTCTCGCGTTGCCTGTGAAACAACTTGTACTACCGGTGTGGTAACGGTAATGGGCGAAATTACAACAAATGCTCAGGTAGATATTCCGGCTATTGTTCGCGGTGTTGTGAACGATATTGGTTTTAATAAAGCCGAATACGGTTTTGACAGTAATTCATGTGCAGTATTTACTACCATTGATAAGCAGTCTCCCGATATTGCAATGGGCGTTGATAAATCTTTTGAACTCAAAGGCGGAGAAGAGGATTTATACAATCTTAACGGTGCAGGCGATCAGGGTATGATGTTCGGCTTCGCTTGTAACGATACCGAAGAACTTATGCCTCTTCCTATTTCACTTGCCCATAAGTTAGCATTTCGTCTTACCGAGGTTAGAAAAAACGGTACACTTTCATATCTGAGGCCGGACGGAAAAAGTCAGGTTACCATAGAATATGACGATAACGACAAGCCGATTAGAGTAGAGGCAGTTGTTGTTTCTTCACAGCATGACCCTATAGATATTGAAATTCTTCGTAAAGACATTGTAGAGAATGTAATTAAACCTGTTATTCCCGAAGAGTATCTTGATGAAAACACAAAAATTTATGTTAACCCAACCGGTAACTTCGTTATCGGAGGACCTATGGGTGACAGCGGCCTTACAGGCAGAAAGATTATTGTTGATACATACGGCGGTTACTCCCGTCACGGCGGCGGTGCATTTTCAGGTAAAGACCCTACAAAAGTTGACAGAAGCGCTGCCTATGCATCAAGGTATGTTGCAAAAAATATTGTTGCGGCAGGTCTTGCCGATAAATGCGAGATTCAGTTAGCTTACGCTATCGGTGTTGCTCGACCGGTATCCGTTAGAGTAGATACATTCGGTACGGGCAAAATAGCAGACTCTGAGCTTGAAGATATTGTAAATAAATGTTTTGACCTTCGTCCTGCAGCTATTATAGACAAGCTTGATTTAAGAAAACCGCAGTATAAAAAGCTTGCTGCCTACGGTCACATGGGAAGAACAGACCTTGATGTTGCGTGGGAAAAAACTGATATGGTTGAAAAAATCAAAGAGGCAGCAGCATCTTTGTAATTTGAGGGTGTCTGTAATGTCGCAAAACAATTTACATGCAGGTCATCGCAAACGGGTCAAAGAAAATGTTTGCAAAAACGGTTTTTCACAGCTTGAGGAGCATCGTCTCCTTGAGCTGATACTGTTTTATTCCATTCCCCGTGAAGATACTAATGTTTTAGCCCATAAGCTTATAAACCATTTCGGTTCTTTCGAAAACATATTTTCGGCAGATATAGACAGTCTTAAAAATGTCGAAGGCGTAGGTGAAAATACAGCGGTTTTAATAGCCTCTGTAGGCGAGGTATATAAAAGATTAAATTCAGAAAAACTTCATAAAAAATCAAATTACAAAAACACCAAAGATTTAAAGAAATTAGCCTATTCTTTGGTAGCCAATGAAGAGAAAGAGGCGGCGTATATAATTTGTTTTGACGGCTTTATGAGGTTAAAGAAATATTCTTTAGTCGGCGGCGGTGATGAAACAACATCTTCCGTAGATATTAAAAAGGTTGTTCAGGCAGTAGTAGGCTGTGATTGCTCAAAAGCCGTTTTAGTACATAATCACCCGGTAGGCGATGCAAAACCGTCTTTAGCAGATATTGAAACTACAAGATCTTTATGCGTGAAACTCAGAAGTGTGGGTTATTGTTTGTCGGATCATATAATAATCGGTTCAAACGGCGGTATTTACTCTATGTTTGAGGATCCGGCGTTCAAGATTTTATTTAACTAAAAACAGTGTTACAAATATAGGCGATAATATAAAGCTTGTAAAATCGGCACACAATGCAGAGGGCAATGTGTGTCGGGATTTTTTTATACCTACACTGCCGTAATATAATGTAATTGCATAAAGTGTTGTTTCGGTAGAACCCATTATTACCGAGGCGCACCGTCCCGGAAAGCTGTCAGGACCTACTTCTTTTAATATATTTTCATACATGCTCAAAGCACCGCTGCCGGATATTGGGCTTAATATTGTTAACGGTATTATTTCTTTTGGTATACCTAAAAAATTTGTTACAGGCGATAATATACTGCATATTACCTCTAATCCCCCCGAAAGGCTTAACATATTTACGCATAATATTAAAGCAATTAGAGGAGGTATAATGCTTATTACCGTGCCGAACCCTTTTTTTACACCTTCTAAAAAAGCGTCAAACACATTTACGCCTTTAAGTCCGCTGTACAGCAAAATACCGATTACGATTATAGGTAAAATATAATTACTTATGTTGTTCATTTAAACACTCTTTTCAAAACTCCGCTCATAATAACACCTACCGTTAATGCGCAAAAAGATGTACAAAGCGAGGGTAAAAGTATTTCCATAGGTGAAGAACTGCCGTATTCGCTTCTTAAAAGCGCTACGGTTGTGGGTACTAAATGTATGGCTGCCGAGTTTATAACAACAAATCTTGCCATATCGTCTGTGGCAACTAAAGGTGAACCGTTTGTTTTTTGTAATCGGCTCATAGCCTTTAATCCAAGCGGTGTAGAGGCATTCCCAAGCCCCAATAGATTTGCGGTAATATTCATAGAAATATATTCCTTAGCCTTTTCGTCTTTTAATTTGGGAAACAGTATTCTCAAAACAGGCGATAGCAGTTTAGCGAGTTTTTTAGTTAAATTGCTTTGCTCGGCAACTTCTACAAGACCGCTCCACATTAACATAATTCCCGAAAGCTTTATGCATAAATTGACTGCGTCTGTGCCGCTGCTGATTATTGTGTTGGATAAATTCTCGGTATTTTCGGTAGCAATAGCGCAAAAGAATGAAAAAACAATTAAAATTAACCAAACATAATTCATCATTGTACTATTAAACTCCCTTAAAAATTTTTTATGATTACAAAATCTTGACTAAATCACAATATGTAGTATAATATATTAGTTAGATACTCTAAAAATAGTAGTTTTTATAAAGGATTGGGTAAATTAAATGGCAAAAGGAAAAACACAATCTCCAAAAGAATACGGCAATGACAGTATCAAAAAGCTTGAGGGTGCCGACCGTGTCCGTAAACGCCCTGCAGTTATTTTCGGGTCAGACGGTTTAGACGGCTGTGAGCATTCTATTTTTGAAATTATCTCAAACTCAATAGATGAGGCTCGTGAGGGTTACGGTAAAAAAATAGTCGTTACAAGGTTTCTCGATAAATCGGTAGAGGTACAAGACTTCGGGCGAGGCATACCCGTTGATTATAACAATAACGAAAAATGCTACAACTGGGAGCTTGTTTTTTGCGACTTATACGCAGGCGGTAAATATGATACCAACAACGGCGGAAGTTATGAATATTCATTAGGTCTTAACGGTTTAGGTCTTTGCGCCACACAGTATGCCGCAGAATATATGGAGGCAGAAATTCACACAGGCGGTTTCTGTTACAAGTTGAATTTTAAAGAGGGTAAAATAAACGGAGAAATGGAGAAGGTGCCTTATGAGAAAAAAGACACAGGCTCCCGTATTAAATGGAAACCCGATTTAAAGGTTTTTACGGAAATAGATGTTCCTTTAGAGTATTTTCAGGATGTTTTAAAGAAACAGTCTGTTGTAAATCCGGGTATTACATTTATTCTTAAAAACCAACTTACCGAAACAAAGTTTGAAACATTTGAATATGTTTACGAAAACGGTATTGTCGACTATGTAAATGAGTTTGTCGGAGATGACGGTCTCACACCGGTACAGTTCTGGCAAACAGAACGCAAGGGTAAAGACAGAGAAGATATGGCTGAATACAAAGTTAAAATCAATATCGCTCTTTGCTTCTCTAACAAAAAACAGTTGAAAGAGTATTACCATAACTCAAGCTTTCTTGAATACGGCGGTGCGCCTGAAAAGGCCGCAAAAAGCGCTTTCGTATCTCAGATAGACTCTTACTTAAAACAGAATAACAAATATTTAAAAACCGATTCAAAAATAAGTTTTCAGGATGTTGAGGATTGCTTAGTTCTTGTTATATCTTCGTTCTCAACTCAAACATCTTACGAAAACCAAACGAAAAAAGCCATTACAAATAAATTTATTCAAGAGGCTTTAACAGATTTTATTAAGCATCAGCTTGAGGTTTACTTTATAGAGAATAAACTTGACGCAGATAAAATATGCGACCAGGTTCTTGTAAATCTCCGTTCGAGGGTAAAGGCAGAAACAACTCGACTTAATTTAAAGAAAACACTTGCCACATCTAATGATATGACAAGTCGTGTTGAGAAATTCGTAGATTGCCGCAGTAAAAATAAAGATGAGCGGGAAATTTTTATTGTTGAGGGTGACTCTGCTCTCGGTGCCTGTAAACAGGCCCGTGATTCCGCTTTTCAAGCAGTTATTCCCGTCCGCGGTAAAATTCTTAACTGCTTAAAAAGTGATTACAATAAAATATTTAAAAGTGACATTATAACCGATTTAATTAAAGTTCTGGGGTGCGGCGTAGAAGTCTCTTCAAAATCACACAAAGATTTATCAATGTTTGATATTGACAATTTGCGTTGGAACAAAATCATAATCTGTACCGATGCCGATGTTGACGGATTTCAAATAAGAACACTTATTTTAACTATGATTTACAGACTTATGCCTACTCTTATAAGAGAGGGCAAAGTGTTCATTGCAGAATCTCCCCTTTACGAAATTAACTCTAAAGGTGAAACATGGTTTGCCTACACAGAAAAAGAAAAACAAGATGTTTTAGAGCAAATCGGTAATGCAAAATATACAATTCAGCGTTCAAAGGGTCTTGGTGAAAACGATGCCGATATGATGTGGCTTACCACTATGAATCCCAAAACCCGCAGACTTATAAAGGTTAACCCCGACTATGTTGAGGAATATATGGCTGAAAAGTTTGAACTGCTTTTAGGCGATAATCTCCAAGGCAGAAAGGAATATATTGCAGAAAACGGTCATTTATATCTTGACCTTGCAGATATATCATAAGGTGTAAAAATGGCAAAGAAAAAGAAAACTGCTCCTGAAATTCAGGAAGAAACAGTAAAAGCGAATATTATCGGCGCAGGCGAGGTAGTAGAGCAGTTAGTTTCAGAAACTCTTGAAACAAACTATATGCCTTACGCCATGAGCGTTATTATGTCCCGCGCTATTCCGGAAATAGACGGTTTTAAGCCGTCACACAGAAAACTCCTTTATACTATGTATAAAATGGGTCTTATAAACGGCGGCAGAATTAAATCTGCAAACATTGTAGGCAGAACTATGCAGCTTAACCCTCACGGAGACGCCGCTATTTACGAAACAATGGTCCGTCTTTCAAAAGGCAACGAAACACTTTTGCATCCTTATATCGACAGTAAAGGCAACTTCGGTAAATCATATTCTAAAAATATGGCCTATGCCGCATCCCGTTATACCGAGGCAAAGCTTGAAAGCATTTGTACCGAGCTTTTCGGGGATATAGATAAAGATACGGTAGACTTTGTGGATAACTACGACAGTACTATGAAAGAGCCTACACTTTTACCTGTTTCGTTTCCGAGTATTCTCGTTAATATGAACAGCGGTATTGCAGTCGGTATGGCGAGCAGCATTTGTTCCTTTAACCTCAGAGAAATTTGCGACACAACAATCGGCATCATTAAGAATCCCGATTTTGATGTGTTTGAAACTCTTAAGGCGCCTGATTTTATAGGCGGCGGTCAGATAATATATAACCGTGAGGATTTAGAAGAGGTTTACAACACAGGCAGAGGCTCTGTAAGAATCCGTGCAAAATACTCTTACGATAAATCAAGCAACTGTATAGATATTACGGAAATTCCGCCTACAACTACCTGCGAGGCTATTATTGAAAAGATAATAGAAAAGGTTAAATCAGGCTCGTTTAAAGAAATAAGCGATATTCGGGACGAAACAGATAAGTCCGGTCTTAAAATCACTGTTGACCTGAAGCGCGGCACAGACCCTGAAAAGCTTATGAAAAAGCTTTTCAAAGCAACTCCTCTTGAAGATAGCTTCAGTGCCAACTTTAACATACTTGTTGCAGGCGTGCCTAAGGTTATGGGTGTTAAAGAAATTCTCGAAGAGTGGATTGCATTCCGTACAGAGTGTGTAAAGCGCAGGGTTTATTTTGATTTAAGCAAAGCAAAAGAAAAACTGCATCTGCTTTTAGGTCTTAAAAAGATTCTTTTAGATATTGATAAAGCTATTAAAATCGTAAGAGAAACCGAAGAAGAAGCAGAGGTTGTTCCAAACCTTATGATAGGCTTTGGTATAGACGAGGTTCAGGCGGAATATGTTGCTGAAATTAAGCTCCGTCATCTTAACCGTGAATATATTTTAAAGCGTATATCCGATGTTGAGGATTTGAAAAAGAGTATCGAAGATATGGAGGATATTCTCAGCAGTAAATCCCGTGTTAAAAAGATTATTGTTGACGAGCTTACAAAAGTATCTGAAAAATACGGCAAAGACAGATGCAGTGAGATTATATATTCCGTAGAAGAAGAGGAAGAAATCGCAGAGGAAGTACCTGATTATGAGGTTAACCTTTTCTTTACGAAAGACGGCTACTTCAAAAAGATTACACCTCTTTCACTTCGTATGGGCGGCGAGCAAAAGCTTAAAGAAAATGATGAAATCATTTGCAGTGTAAATACTAAAAATTCTGTTGAACTTCTGTTCTTTACAGATAAGTGTCAGGTTTACAAAGCTAAAGCTTCCGATTTTGACGATACAAAAGCAAGTGTGTTAGGCGACTTCATTCCTACAAAACTCGAATTTGAAAAAGACGAGAAACCGGTGTATATGGCGGTTACAGCCGATTATAAGGGTTATATGCTTTTCTTTTTTGAAAACGGAAAGGTTGCAAAAGTTACAATGTCCGGTTACGCAACAAAAACAAACCGTAAAAAGCTTATTAAGGCCTATAGCGATAAAGTGCCTGCAGTCAGCATTATGTATGTTGAAGACGATGCAGATGTTGTTTTAATTTCAACTGCGGGCAGACGCTTGCTAATTAACACCGGCGCTATTTCGGCTAAAGCCGCAAAAGATACTGCGGGCGTTAATGTTATGACCCTTAAAAAGTATAACAAGCTCCAAACTGCACACCTTTATACAGAGGGTGAGTTTGCAAAGCCTCACAGGTACAGAACAAAAACCTTGCCTGCGGCAGGTGCAACGCTTAGTGCAGACGATACAGCAGAGCAGTTATCTTTAGAATAAAAACAAGCCCCTCGCTCTGTTGAACGAGGGGGAGCGAATAACCAATTATCATTTTTTGTTCGTATAACACATAGGCAAAAAATGATGCAAACGCATACAAATTGTTTAATCGCTAAACATAGATTACCCGATTTTTTATATAAAATACATAATTTGAAAATTTTTTTGAAAAACTTAAAAAAATGCTTGACTTTTATATATCCCTGTGGTATTATATTCGAGCGTTGTGAACGAAAGAAGTTCAGAATCGAAAGGAATTATACTTATGGCAGAATTCTTATGGTATCATTACCTTATCGGTGCCGTTCTTATTGTTTCAGCACTCATCATTATTGTAGTTGTTATGCTCCAACAGAGCCAACAACAAGGTCTTTCGGGCGTTATCGCCGGTGGTGTTGATTCTTTCTTTGACAAGAACAAAGGCAGAACCGTTGAGGCTAAACTTGCTAAAATAACAAAAATTGTTGCCGCTGTGTTCTTTGTAGTTGCAGTTGCTTCAGTTATTCTCTTTGCATTTTTAAATAAGTAAAAATAGCCCTAAATTTTTAAATTTAGGGTTTATATATGAGGCATTAGCTCAGTAGGCAGAGCACCTGCCTTTTAAGCAGGGTGTCCGGGGTTCGAATCCCCGATGCCTCACCAGAAAAAAGCACGCTTCGGCGTGCTTTTTTCAATGAAATAAATCCCTTGCGGGATTTATGAAATATGCCTTCGGCATATGAAATAGCTTACGCTATGAAATACGCTGCGGCGTATGAGGGATTTATTTTATTTCATATTCGGCGTTAGCCGAATATTTCATAATCCGTAGGATTATTTCATATTGCGTAGCAATATTTCATTAACTATGCTATAATGCTCGTAGAGGTGATACAATTGAAAGAAAATAAACTTGTCAATTTATCAATAAATTTTTCTGTAAAAATTATAAAACTTTGTGAAAACATAAAGGGGCATTATTCACTTGTCAATCAATTAGAACGCTCCGCAACAAGTATAGGTGCTAATATTCACGAAGCAAATTATGCTCACGGTAAAGCGGACTTTATTGCAAAACTGCAAATATCGCTAAAAGAATGTTATGAAACTGAATATTGGATTGAATTATTTGTGAAGTCCGCATTGATTAATGAAGATGATGCAATAGATTTATATAACCAATGCGGTACAATTCGCAGAATTCTAATTGCCTCTATCAACACCGCAAAGGAGAATATAAAATGATTTTATA
>JBJEPP010000069.1:0-9107 GCA_051881295.1 Acutalibacteraceae bacterium
AGCAATGTATCTTTACCGCAGCCTGACGGACCCGATAAAACCACAAGCACACCCTTACTCGTTAAAGCCAAACTCACGACCTCCTTTTTGGTCATTAAACCTTGTCAGCAACTGTTCTGCCGACAAAAACGACAAAACAACATTATCACTGTCTGTAATAATTATACCTTTAGTTTTTCTGCCATGAGTGGCATCTATAAGCTGTGCCCGCTCTTTACACTCTTGAATCATACGCTTTGCGGGAGCAGAGTCGGGGCTTATAACAGCCACAACCCTATCTGCATTGATAAGATTGCCAAACCCGATATTAACAAACTTCATACTATCACCCTGAAAACTTTTTCTATCCTTATTCTATGTTTTGAATTTGCTCTCTGATTTTTTCTACCTCGGCTTTGATGTCGATAACCTTGCGTGCTATTTCAACATCCGATGCCTTGGAGCCTATGGTATTAGCCTCCCGGTTAATTTCCTGAACAAGAAAATCAAGTTTTCTGCCGACAGCCTCGTTGCTTGAAAGCATTGTACGAAGTTGGTCAATATGACTTCTGAGTCTGACGGTTTCTTCTGCCACTGCTACCTTATCGGCAAAAATTGCCGCCTCGGTTAAAATACGGGATTCGTCAATTTGAGTTTCACCTAAAACAGATTTCATTCTGTCTAAAAGTTTTTCTGTATATTGTTTAACGGTTTCGGGAGAACGCTCTTCAATAAAAGAAACATTATCTAAAATAATATCTGCACGGGAGAGCACGTCCTGTTTCAGCTTTTCGCCCTCTGTTTCACGCATCTCGATAAATTTTGCCAAGGCCTCTTTAACGACAGCCTCTGTCTTATTCCACAAATCATCTTCGTCAACAGGTGCTTTTGAGATAAGTAAAACATCTTGAAAACGCGCAATTTGCATAACGGAAACATCATTTTTTAGTTCGTATTTTTCTGCCATACCGTTTAAAGCAGTTAAATAGCCGTTAACTAAAGGCTCGTTTACCGTAACAACTACACTCTCATCGCCTGTAGATTCAAGCTGCAATGAAAATTCAACTTTACCGCGTGAAATCTCGGTTGAAAGCAGGTTTTTAACCTTTTCCTCCAAAAATGCTACATTGCGCGGCATTCTGCCTGAAAATTCAAAATACCTGTGGTTTACACTGCGAATTTCCACTGTTATGTTATACCCCTCGACAGAGCTTTGCGCTCTGCCGAAGCCGGTCATACTTCTAATCATATTTACGCCTCTGAATTTTTTTAAATAATTCCTTATATTATACTATAACATACCGTACATTGTCAAATCATTGAGATTTCAGTCTGTGAACTTCGTCATCTGTAAGATCACGCCATTTGCCTGTAGGAAGCATACCGAGTTTCACGGAGCCTACGGCATTTCTTTTAAGACGAATAACCTCTAAGCTTACTGCTTCGCACATTTTACGGATTTGTCTGTTTCTGCCCTCAAATATAGTGATTTCAAGAACGCTTCTGCCTGCGCTTTTTTCTAAAATACGAACATTTGCAGGAAGAGTTTTTCTGCCGTCACCGTCAATATCTATGCCTGTTTCAAGGTTCATAATCTGAGCGTCATTTACATTTGAACGAACAGTAACACGGTATGTTTTTGGAATGTGCTTTGACGGGTGCATAACAGAGTTTGCAAACTCACCGTCATTGGTCATAAGCAAAAGGCCCTCGGAATCTCTGTCGAGTCTGCCTACAGGATAAACGGTTGCACCCACATCGCCTACTAATTCGGCAACGCATTTTCTGCCTAATTCATCGCTCATGGTTGTTACATATCCGCGGGGTTTATTAAGCATAATATAATATTTCTGCTTTTGGGCAACTACCTTTTTGCCGTTTACGACTACCGTATCTTTTTTTGTATCTACTTTATCCCCGAGAACCGCAACTCTGCCGTTAACCTTAACCTTGCCTTGCTTTATAAGTTCTTCCGATTTACGGCGGGACGCAACAGAACATTCGGATAAATATTTTTGTAATCTCTCTATTGCCATATTTTTTCCTATTTATAAAAGATTTGTTTTATTCTTTCAAAAATACTTTTTGTATTTTTTATTTTAAAATTTAGCGGTGCATCATCTTTAGAATAAAGATAAATTTCTTTATACAACTTATTATTTTGGTCAATTATTTGAATTTTACCGACTTTGTCGCCTTTTTTTACACCTGCATAAAGGAATTTTTCGCACAAAATCACGGTATCAAACTGAATATTTTTATTGTAATACGAAACAGTTATATTTTCTTTTGCTTCTACATTAACAAACTTTTGCTCAGAGCCTACTACGGATATTTTTATATCTTCTAAATCAACCGAAAGCTCCTTTGATTTTACCTCTTTAAAACCGTAATCATACAATGTCTCATGGTCTTGCCAATCGTTCGGTGCAGAAAGTGTAACGCAAACCAAAGTAATACCGTTTCTGTAACAACAAGATACCAAACATCTGCCCGAGGACTTTGTAAAGCCTGTTTTTAAGCCGAAAACCCCGTCTACAGATGTTAAAAGCTTATTGTGATTTTGTATTGTATGTGAATGTTTGGGATTGCCGAAAGAAATTGTGGCACTTTTACTGCTGCAAACAGTAACGAAAGCAGGATTTTTAATGGCATAAATGCCTAAAAGCGCCATATCGTACGCTGTTGAATAGTGGTTTTCATCAGGTAATCCTGACGGGTTAGTAAAATTTGTATCCGTCATACCCAGAATTTTTGCTTTTTTGTTCATTAACTGAACAAAATCATCTTTTGTATCACACAAAGCTGAGGCGCATACATTTGCACAATCGTTGCCGCTTGAAAGCAACATACCGTAGACTAAATCGTGTATAGAAATAATATCCCCTGCTTTTAAGCCAACGGATGTACCTTCAACCCTGACATCTTCTTGCCTTACGGTTACTTCTTTTTCTGAGTCGCCGCTTTCTAAAGCCAAAACAGATGTCATTATTTTAGTTGTGCTTGCCATGCCGCGCTTTGTATAAGCATCTTTTTCATAAATAATTTCGCCTGTATCCGCATTCATAAGAATTGCGGATTTAGCCGAGACATTAAGCCCTGCCCCGCTCACATTCAATGAAAATATAGGCAAAATCAAACTAAAGGCAACTAAAATACTCACTATTCTGTTTTTCAACGAAACCACCTGCTTTCAAAAATTTATATGCAGGCGGCGTTGATTTTAATATAAAATACAAAATTATTCGGCTATATCTTCAACTGTAATTTCGTCTTCTTTTTTCTTTTTAAGTCCTGTAATTTTATCGAACATCTCAGGAACAAGGCTGACTGCACGCTCTACCGCATTATCGTTAGAAACGATATGTTTAATTGTAACATCGCCGTCTTTAATAACGAGAAATGCAACCGGGTTAATTGTTATACCTGCGCCGCCTGCACCGCCGAAAAGTTCAACATTGTTTTTTGACGGAAAATCTGAGCCGCCTGATGCAAAACCGTATGTAACTTTAGAAACCGGGATAATTGTAAGACCGTCCGGCAGGTTAATAGGGTCGCCGATAATAGTGCTGACATCTACTAACTCTCTTACTTTTTCAATAGTAGTTGAAAGTATACCGTTTGCTGATTTTTCTGCCATAATAAGACACCATCCTTAAATTTATAAAAATTTTAATTTTAAACTGATTTACCGTGCAGATACTTCTTGCAAAGAATTATCTGCTTTTTCTTCTTGTGACTGTGCTTGCTGTTTACTTTGGTCACTTTTCTTTTTAGCGAACAAGATTTTAAAGAGTTCTTTAAACACAAGCTCTACAGCCAAAACAACCGCCGCATTTGTTACTTTGATAGGAGTAACATAAAAATCGGCAAAAGCCTCGGCCTCTGACTTTGAAGCCAAAAAGTCAGGCGATATATCAAAATCGTATTTTTTTACCTTACATGTAGAAACCAATTTACCTAAAACCGGATAAATAATGCTACACATTTTTCCGTGTTTTACAGCGGTATCGGCAGCGTCACTGCCTGCTGTTTTCATTGTAATATAAAGCTCGTTTATTGTAAAGGTTTTATATATTTTACCGAAGAAGCTGCCTAAGGATTTACCTAAGCCCTTTATCATTTTAACAAGTCCGTCATAGCCTTGCTCTATGTAAAGCTGTTTTATAAGACTGTTGCCTTTCGGCTTTTCGTTTTTCTTTTCAGACGCAAGGCTTTCTACTGCGGGTGCAGCTTCTGCAGGCAATTCCTCTTTCGGCGTTTCTTCTTTTGTTTTTTGTTTCTTTGTTTTATTCGGTTTAGGCTTTTTTTCTTTTTTAGGTTTTGATGTATCTAATACCGGTATTTTTAAAAACAGCCATTTCACCGACACTACTGTTTTTTCGCCGTAATCAACAATTATGTGAAGATGAATCGAAAATAAAACAATAAAGAAAAGAATTATGCCTAAAATTATATATAAGGCAGTCACAAAGCACGCCTCCTTTATAAATTCAATTTGAAATTATTCTTCATTAACTTCTTTTGCAGGCTCTGTTTCACTCTCTGAAGAATCATCTTCTGTTTTTTCATTGTCGCCCTCAAAAAGTGAAAGCTGACCATTTTCAACATCGGACATAAGAACTTCTCTGTCGTTTTCGGGAAGACTTGGGAGCTCGTCAAGAGAGTTTAATGAAAAACATCTTAAAAAATTCGAGGTTGTGCCGTAAAGAACGGGTCTGCCCGGTACATCTAATCTGCCCTTTTCTTCTACTAATTCTTTCTGGCAAAGAGTGTTGACAACACCCGAACAGTCAACACCGCGGATTTGCTCTATATAAGGTTTTGTAATAGGCTGATTATAAGCAATAATCGCCAGAACCTCAAATGCCGCCTGTGAAAGAGGGGCATTGCGCTTTAAATCGAGAATTGTGCGAATTTCTTCCACATATTCTTTTTTACTGCAAAGCTGATACTTAGTATCTAATTTTAAAAGACATATTCCGCTTTCTTCTCTGTCCAACTTTTTTTTAAGCTCATCTAATATTAAAAGCATCGTTTCATCATCTACACCGATGCATGACGCTATTTTTGTATATTCTACAGGCTCTGCGGCGGCAAAAAGAACCGCCTCGGCAACTGCTGTTTGTTTTTTATCTATCAAGAGTTTTTCACCTCTTCTAAAAGTTCTATTTCGGCGCTGTCACCGTCACCCGAAACATATATTGTTTTGTTTTTTGCAAGTTCTAATATTGCAAGAAATGCCGCAACAAGCTCTGAGCGGGATTTTACTTCTTTGTAAATATCAAATAATCTGCGTTTTTTACGCTTTTTAAGAGTTGTTACAATTGAATCAATTTTAGACCCGACAGAAACAATCTTTTTTTGTACAATAGTTTTGAAGGAATCTATAGGCGGAGGTAATCTTCTGAGTTTTTTGCCCGCCGCTAAAGAATATGCGCTTAAAAGCTCCGAAGGCTCGTGAAGGCGTTTATACTCCATATCGGGAGCAACACTTTCTGCACTCTCTCGCTGAATATAATTGAAGCCCTCGGTCATACCTGCAAGCTTACCTGCTAAAATCTTGCAATCGCGATACTCTAACAATTCGTCACGAAGCTCGTTTTTAAGCTCTTCTGCCTCTTCATAAACCGGCAAAAGAGAAACAGTTTTTATATAGACAAGTCTTGCCGCCATTTCTAAAAATTCACTGGCAACTTCCATATTTTCTTCTTGCATTTCGCGAACATAAGAGGTGTACTGCTCAACAAGCTCGAGAATGGGAATGTCGTAAATATCTAATTTATGCTTTGTTATAAGATGCAGAAGCAAGTCCATAGGACCTTCAAACACATCTAATTTGTACGAGATTTGTTCCATATTACACTCCGAAGAAAATCAAATTTACTAACATCTGAAACAGTTTCATTATCAATCCCGAAAGAGCGCTTAAAGGCATTGAAAGAATACCTGTAAAAAGCAATATAAACAAGCCTATCATAATGTATCTTTCGTACTGCATCAGTTTGTAATAATATTTTGACGGCAAAAGTGCAGTTAAAAGCCTTGAACCGTCAAGGGGCGGTATCGGTAACAGGTTAAATACTGCAAGGTTAATATTGATAACAGCCGCATAGTAAAAGAATAACGAAAGGTATGAAAGCATATTTCCGCCTGAACTGTAGCCGATTTTAGCGCAAGCACCGTATACAAGCATCAATAACAACGCTTGAATTAAGTTGCTGAGAGGGCCCGCAAGAGCAACTAAAGCCATATCTCTTTTAGGATTGTTAAAATTTCTCATTCGTACAGGCACAGGTTTTGCATAACCGAAGCCGAACAGAAAAATCATTATTGCACCTATAGGGTCTATATGTGCAGTAGGGTTTATGGTAAGTCTGCCGCTGTTTCTCGGTGTATCGTCACCTAATTTAACAGCCACAAGAGCGTGTGCATACTCGTGAAGAGGCGTTGCACAGAATACGACAAAACATATTGAACCCAAATATAAAATAAATGAAAGCGGCTCCATATCGCCACGCAAAAAACTAATAATATTAGAAAGCATTATATCCTCCGAAAATAATTTATCTGTTAACTGTTACTACTCGCTCAATACCTTGCATATCTTTAATTATCCTGCCCGTTTGGGCTTTATTTAAAAACATTGAAAGAATATCTCTTGCCTGATTTTCGCCGCACTCCATAGCAAGTGCGCCGCCTTTATTGATAAACGGAAACCAGTTTTCACAAAGACTGCGGTAAAATACTAATCCGTCCTCGCCTCCGTCTAAAGCGAGTGTTGGCTCAAAAGTGACTTCCTTTTGTAAATCAGACATTTCACTTGTTTTAATATAAGGGGGGTTAGAAAGAATAATATCCGGCCTCGGCAGACCTAAAAAACCTGTAGGCTCTAAAACATCGGCTTTTACAACGGTAACATTTTCGGCGCCTAAAAGTTTTTTGTTTTCATTGGTATATTCAATGGCTGTATCCGAAATATCTACACAGTAAACCTTAACATCGGGAAAAAGCTTAGCAACCGTAATGCCCACACAACCGCTGCCGCAACAAAGGTCAAGAACTGTTGTAACGGGGACTTTTTTTATTTTATCCTGAGCAAATTCAACTAAAAGCTCTGTTTCGGGGCGTGGAATTAAAACGCCATTACCTACTTTGAATGTAAATTTATGAAAGTCCCATTTGCCTATTATATATTGGAGAGGCTCACGGGAAGCCCTCCTGTTAACACAGCTTTCAAAAAGAGCCGATTTTTCACTTTCTACCTCACTGCCCGAGTTCATAAGAAGCTGAGTTTTATTCATATTTAAACAGTATTCAACAAGTTGCTGAGCGTCAAACTCAGGACTGTCGCACCCTGCGTCACTTAAAGTTTTTACAGCTTCTCTATAAACTGCATACAGTTTTTTCAAAAGTTATTCCTCCGAAATATCCATATTGTTTTCTTGGTTTATTTCTCCACTGTTCTCTTCGTCTTTCATACCGAGAGCGGCTTTTAACGAAGCTATTCCCACCTCAATAATATCGTCTGTCGGTTCTTTGGTAGTAAGCCTTTGCATAGCAAGACCGGGTGCAGATAAAATTTTAACAAGAGCATTATCGTGCTTGCCTGCATACCTGATAAACTCATAACCGATACCTACCGTAAGCGGTACTATAGAGAGCTTTATCAACATCCATACAGAGCGAACGGAATCTATACCCGGAAAAATTACCACGAGCGCAGATGATAAGAAAATACTGATAATAAGAACTACAAATATAAAGCTTGTACCACAGCGCGGATGCTGCCGTGACTGTTTTTTTACATTTTCTACCGTTAGCTCCAAGCCGTTCTCATAACAAAAAATAGATTTATGCTCTGCGCCGTGATACATAAACACTCTTTTAATATCCGGCATTAAGCCAACTAATGCAATATAGCAAATAAAGATTATCATTCGCATTATTCCCTCAAAAACAGGGTGAATGTTCGCTAAAGCGTTATTGAAAATATGCCCGTCAACAAGATCTACAACCATCGATGGCAAATACATAAATAAAGCAAATGACAAAAGCAGACCCAAAACAAGAGATATACCTGTAATAACCGCCATCATTGTAGGTCCGAAGTGATCGCTTATCCATTTATCAAGTTTAGACATTTCTTCAGGGTTTGAATCATCGTCAAGACCTGCTTTTTCTGCTGACTTTTCCATACATTTGTAACTGAATATCATAGACTCTACCATATTAACAATACCGCGTATAATAGGCCAACCGGCAGGCTTGAATTTGTCTTTTAAATGCTTAACCTCTAACATTTCCGTATCTATGGTGCCGTCAGGTAAACGCACACACATAGCACTGCCCTCAGGACCTTGCATCATAACACCCTCAATAAGAGCAGAGCCTCCTACCGAAGCTTTTTTACATTTATCACAATCTTTTACTCGTTTTTTACTCATTTTCTGTATTCTCCGTAATCAATGCTGTATTTTCAACCTGAACCTTTTCCACAGGCAATGTAATTGTAACAGTAGTGCCGATACCTACTTTGCTTGCAATATCGATTGTACCGTTGTGAAGCTTTATAATTTCATCTACCACAGCAAGACCTATGCCTGAGCCTCTTACTTGTATATTGGCTTTATAAAATTTCTTCTTAACATTAGGTAAATCTTCTTCAGAAATGCCGCAGCCCGTATCGGTAACAACTATAGTAAGCACACCGTCATCAACAGAAGCTTCAACATTGACAATGCCGCCCTGTTTACTGTATTTAAAAGCGTTGTCTAAAATATTTACAAAAACCTGCGTAATCCTGTTGGGGTCTGCCATCATAGGAGCAGGAATTTCAGGTACAGAATATGTAAGCTCTATACCGTCTCTTTTAGAACGCTCTTTAAAAGCAAAAATAGTTTCATCAAGCTCTGCCAAAACATCTATTTTTTCCAGCCTTAAAGACATATTCCCCTGTTGCATACGAGAGAAATCAAGAAGGTCTTCAACTAAGTGAGAAAGTCTTTCGGACTCATTTATAATAATCTCTGTTCCCCGTTTTGAAAGCTCCCTGTCTTCTCCGTCTAATTCTTTGAGCATTTCTGCCCAACCTTTAATGGCCGTAAGAGGAGTTCTCAATTCGTGAG
>JBJEPP010000070.1:0-33297 GCA_051881295.1 Acutalibacteraceae bacterium
CATAAACAGAGTTCTCGGATCTTCTTACCACTTATCTTTTTATCATGCCTCCTTTATCGGTGTTTATCACCAAATTAGTTAAGGTCAAATTTATCTGCCATTTCTGCGGTTTTAAGCTGTAAAAGCTTTGAAACGCCTTTTTCTTGCATTGTAACGCCATAGAGCATATCAGCTTCTTCCATAGTACCGCGTCTGTGGGTAATCAGAATAAACTGGGTTTTGTCTGTCATACGGCGAACATAAGACGCATACCTTGCAACATTAACATCGTCAAGAGCCGCTTCAACCTCATCAAATATACAGAACGGACAAGGGTTAACTTTAAGAATTGCAAATAAAAGCGCAATAGCCGAAAGCCCTTTTTCACCGCCCGAAAGAAGCGATATATTCTGAACATTTTTGCCGGGTGGCTGTACCTTAATATCTATATCGCACTCTAAAACATCATTTTCATCGGTTAAAATGAGAGATGCTTTACCGCCGCCGAAAAGCTCGGAGAATGTCTGGCCGAAGTTAAAGTTAATTTTATCGAACTGTTCCTTGAACTGAACACCCATTTTACCCGTAAGCTCATTTATAAGTTTAATAAGCTCGGTTTTAGATTTTTCAACATCATTAACCTGAGTAAACATAAAGCTGTACCTTTCGGATACTTCCTTATATTCTTCTATAGCACTGACATTTACATTGCCTAAAGATTTTATTTTGCCTTTTAACTCATTAAGACGGCGTTTTGCGGCAGGAATATCTTCTATTACAATATCTAATTCCTCAGCTTCGCTGCGAGTTAATTCGTATTCGTCATAAAGTCTGTTAGAGAGCGACTCAAACTCTCTCTCCATAGTTTCTTTACGCTCTGAAAGTCTTGCTTTTTCTCCGCCTAATTTTTCACGCTCTTCAGTCTTTTCTCGCTCTAAAAGACGAAGCTTTGCGCTTTCTCCCTCGTATTGCTCACGCTTGGAAATCTCTTTAGTGATTTGTTCCTTTGATGCAGAACAACGGGTTCTTAGTCCCTCTGCCTCACCGTTAAGAATTTCAATTCTGTTTCGGATTTCTTCGTTCTTTTGTTTTATTTCTTCAATTTCGCCGTCAAGCTGTGAAAGCTTATCTTTATGGCTTGTACTTCTGCCCGTAAGCCTCTCGATTTCTTCTTCTTTTGACTCAATCTCTTTTTGGGCGGTAGCTATAGAAAGATTTATATCATTAGCCACAGAAGAAAGCTTTTCTCTTTTTTGGGATATACTTTCCCTGTCACCTGTAAGAGCAGAAAGCTCGCTTTCTACGGTTTCAAGTTCTTTTTGTAATGTAACAAGCTTTTCTTTAGAAGCTAAAACGCCGTTTTTAATATCCTCGATGCGGATATTAAGGTTTGAAATTTCAGCCTCTGCTTCTTGCTGTAATTTCAAAGAATTTTCGTAATTGCCTCTTCTTAAAGCAAGCTGACCCTCTACACGAATTTTATCTTCACCTAAAGAAATAAGCTCTGCTTTGCAGCCTTGAAGTTCTGCCGAAACCTCGTTAAAGCTTTCTTTAACGGCTTCAACCTCTTTTGAGAGAAGCTCTTTCTTTTCTTTAAGAGAGTTTAATTCTTTTGTAAGCTTTTCAATCTCGTTACCGCGACTGAGAATACCTGCATTCTGAAGCTTTGCGCCGCCTGTCATTGAGCCGCCTGCATTAACAACCTGACCGTCAAGTGTTACAATTTTAAATCTGTAAGAAAACTTTTTGGCAATAGCAATAGCGGAATCCAAATCCTCGCAAACTACTGTTCTGCCTAAAAGTGATTTTATAATCTCTGTATATTTGCTGTCGTATTCAACAAGCTGAGACGCAATATTTATGTAGCCGAAGCAGTCGTCTAAGTCTTTTTCATCTATAATCTTACCCTTAATTGCAGTAAGCGGTAAAAATGTTGCACGGCCGGCCTTGCTTTCTTTAAGGAATGAAATTGCCTTTTTAGCATCATTTTCCGTTTCGGTTACAATATTTTGAATTTGCGCACCAAGGGCCGTTTCAATAGCCAAAGAATATTTATCTTTAACAGAAATAATCTGTGACACAGGTGCATGAATACCTTTGAGAACTCCACGGTGAACCTCTCGCATTACAGCCTTTACAGAGCCCTGATAGCCTTCCATATTCTTTTCAAGATCGGAGAGCATATTTATTCTTGACTCTTTAATATGAATATCGTTGGCAAGAGCTGTCTCCTGCGAACGAAGCCCCTCAAGTTTTTCTTGCCTTTTACCTGTTAAAAGTTCGATGCCCTTTAACGAGTTGTTAAGCTCGTCCGTGCGTTCTTTAATTTTTTCGAGTTCCTGTTCAGACTCTTTTTGCTCCTTTAAAAGCGACTCTAAAACAGGTACTCTCATATTCATACTGTTTGTAATAAGAGCAATTCTGTTTTGTAACTCTTCTGTTGAAGAATCGGCGGTAGAAACAATAACTCTGTTATCTGCAATTTCTATTGAAAGATTAGAAACCTTTTCACTGAGTTCTACACTTCGTTGAGCAGATTTGCTGTTTTCATCACTTAAAAGGTCTAACTGACTTGTAAAATCGGCAAGCTCTGTTTTTTTGCTCTCAATAAGAGCAGTAAGCTCTTCAATAGATTTTTTAGCGTCTGCTATTTGCGTTTCAATAGCTGCGTCAGTATCGTTTTCTTCTGTTTTTTCCCGTTCGATTCTTTCGATAGTTTCGTTGTTGTGAAGAATTGTGTTTTCCTGAACTGCAACCTGACTTTCTAAAACAGCCGCCTGTTCTTCAAGCTGTGAGCAAGCTCGCCTGATTTCATCTACCGAAACGGTAATTCTCTGAGTTTCACCTATAGAAAGCTCGATTTTTTCTGCGATTTCTTCTAAAGATTTGCATACCTCTTCATACTGAGCATCTACTACGGTAATCTTCTTCTCGTGTTCTCTTAAATCATTTTTAGTTTTTTCAATAGTGTAAAGCCATATACCGATTTCAAGCTCTTTCTTTTCACCTGCATATTCTAAAAACTTTTGAGCTTTTTCGCTTTGAGTTTTAAGAGGTCCTACACGGGATTCAAGCTCTGTTAAAATGTCGCGAAGTCTTAAAAGATTTTCTTCTGCCTGATTTAGACGGCGCATAGCGTCTGCACGGCGGTATCTGTAGTGAGAAATACCTGCCGCTTCTTCAAGCATATCGCGCCTGTCATCCGATTTGCCGGAAATAAGTGTTTCTATTTTACCTTGACTGACCATAGAATAACCGTCACGGCCAAGACCTGTATCCATAAAAAGCTCATGTATATCTTTAAGTCTTGCCTGCTCGCCGTTAAGCTTATATTCACTTTCGCCCGATCGGTAATACCTGCGGGTAACGGTTACTTCTTTTTCGGGATTGTTCAAGGCTAAATCAGAGTTGTCAAGCTTAAGAGTTACCTCTGCAAAACCAACTGCGCGGCGTGCATCGGTACCGCTGAAAATAACATCTTCCATTTTAGACCCGCGAAGATTTTTAGTTGACTGCTCGCCTAAAACCCAACGCATAGCGTCCGAAAGGTTACTTTTGCCGCTGCCGTTAGGACCGACAACTGCTGTTAAGCCTTTGCCAAAATGCAAAACCGTTTTATCGGGAAAGGACTTGAAGCCCTGCATTTCGATTGCTTTGAGATACATTCGATTTACTCCATTTCAATTTCGTACTTATTTAATGTGCTTTTACCTTTTACAACTACAGAAAATCCCTCGTCCGAAAGAATTTTCTTATTAGCACTTTTTTGTCCGTTCATTTTTGAAATTTCTTTAGGGTTTACAAAAACAGTTAAGGTTTTGTTGCACCCGTGGGGATATTTCAGTTTTAATTTTTCTTTTAAAATATTAAGATATATTTTTGACTGACACAATTCGCCGAATGCGGGATGATACGGGCCTGAAAGATAGCCCTCTTCCACATTGCCCCCTGAGTGAAGCCCCAAACGAATTACCTTGATGTTTTCGTCATAAAACATTTTCAACAAAATACTGCAAAGGTCTACTGCTTCATCTACAGTTTGCGGGGTATATTCGCCCTTCTTATATAATTCCCCTAAATATGTACCATCAAGGACTATTGTGGGGTAAATTCTGACTGTGTCCGGCTTCAGACTTATTATATCTTTACAGGTATTTACCGATTTTTCATTGGTATCGCCTAAAAGACCCGTCATCATTTGAAGCCCTAACGAAAAACCGTATTCTTTAATCAATTCGGATGAATTAAAAACATCATCCCTTGTGTGCCCGCGCTTATTAAGTGATAAAACCTCTTCGTCCGTACTTTGTGCGCCGAGCTCGATTGCCGTAACTTTATATTCTTTTAAGAGAGAAAGTATTTCACGGTCTATGGCGTCAGGTCTTGTAGAAATGCGAATACCCGAAAACAAATCTTTTTCTAAAAAAGGCTTTGCGGCATCTAACAGAGAAACCATATATTCTCTGTTGATAGCTGTAAAGCTTCCGCCGAAAAAACCGATTTCTGTTGTTTCGGGGTTAAGGTTATCTTTACAAGCCTTTTCTAATGTTTCAGTCACCGCCCGCGGTGTTAATTCGTTCACCGCACCCGAAATAGTCTTTTGATTACAAAAAGAGCACTGATGCGGACACCCTGCGTGAGGCACAAAAAGTGAAATATTGGCGTGTTTCATTGTTGCTTTAAATAATCTAAAGCATCGCCTGCGGCTGCCTGCTCTGCTTCTTTTTTGCTTCTGCCTTGGCCATTGCCGACTGTCTCGCCGTTTAACCTTACAACAAAATTAAACACTTTATCGTGGTCAGGACCGGTCTCGCCAACCTCTTCATACTGAAGCACATTACCCTTTTCTCTTTGAATAAATTCCTGTAAAAGAGATTTGTTATCTTTAAATCCTGCCTCTTTTTTTACCGCTTCTTTAATAAAACTTAAAATATACGGCTTTACTGCTTCTATGCCGCCGTCAAGATACATAGCGGCAATTACTGCCTCGAAAGCGTCTGATACAATAGACGGTCTGTTTCTGCCGCCTGTTCGTTCCTCGCCTTTGCCCATAAGTATAAATTCACCTAAAGAAACTTTTTCGGCAAACTTAAATAAAGACTTTTCACAAACTACGGCAGAACGAAGCTTTGTTAAAACGCCCTCGGGACGGTTTTTATACTCTTCAAAAAGGTACTCTGCCGTAACAAAACCTAAAACCGAGTCGCCTAAAAACTCAAGCCTCTCGTTATCGTGAGGCAGCTTATTCTCATTAGCGTAAGACGAATGAGTAAGAGCCACCTCTAAAAGAGATTTGTCTTTGAAAACATATCCGATTTTTTCTTCAAATGATGAAAAATCCATAGATTTTCCTCCGCTTTCAGAACTGCAGTAATTACAGTTCAATAGTTTTATAATAATCCAAACTGCGCTGAGCGAGTTTTTCATACCGTTCTTTTTTATCTTTAATTTTTTCTCCCAGTGGTTCTACTATGCCGAAGGCCGCACCCATAGGCTGAAAATCAGTAACGCTTCCATCGCTGATATACTGTGATAATGCACCCATCATAGTGATTTTCGGGAGTTTAACAGGCTCTTTTCCCTCTAACATTCTGCCCGCATTATAGCCTGCCAGAATTCCTGATGAAGCGGACTCCATATAGCCCTCTACTCCTGATATTTGACCTGCAAAGTATATATTAGGTTTCTTTTTCAGGCTAAAATCGTAACTTAAAAGACCCGGTGAGTTTAAAAATGTATTTCTGTGCATAACGCCGTAACGAACAAATTCGGCATTATTCAAAGCCGGAAACATTGAAAATACTCTTTTTTGTTCGGAAAATTTCAGATTAGTCTGAAAGCCCACCAAATTATACATTGTGCCGTCTTTATTTTCTTTGCGAAGCTGTAGGTTTGCCCACGGCCTATGCCCTGTTTTGGGATTTACAAGACCTACCGGCTTCAAGGGACCGAAACGCATTGTATCTGCGCCGCGAGACGCTAAAACTTCAATAGGCATACAACCCTCATAAACATCCTTGCGTTTATCAAAAGAGTGAAGCTCGGCACTTTCGGCATTTATAAGTTCATTGTAAAAGTTTTCGTACTCCTCTTTATTAAGCGGGCAGTTGATGTAATCGTCCTCACCGCCGCGGTCGTATCTTGACTGAGTAAAGGCCTCATTCATATCAATACTTTCTGCAGTTACTATAGGTGCCGCCGCATCGTAAAAAGAGAGAAAATCCTTACCGCAAAGCTCTGCAACCTTTTCGGACAAGGCATCAGACATTAAAGGTCCTGCCGCTATTATAACAACATCTGCATCGGGAATTTCAGTTACTTCTTCATGAATCAAAGTAATATTTTCATCACTTTCAATTCTCTTAGTTATAATATCCGAAAAAACATCTCTGTCCACAGCCAAAGCGCCGCCTGCAGGCACACGGGCAATATCTGCCGCCTCCAGGCACACAGAACCGAAAAGCCTCATTTCTGCTTTCAAAAGTCCTGCCGCAGAGCCCAAACGGGAAGCCTTTAAAGAATTTGAGCAAACTAATTCGGCTAATTTATCTGTTTTATGCGCAGGGGAATGTTTTTTAGGCTTCATCTCATATAGAGTTACCTTTACTCCCCTTTTGCTTAATTGGTTAGCGGCTTCAACGCCTGCAAGACCGCCTCCGATTACAACTGCTTTTTTATTATTCATCATCTTCGCTCTGTGTTTTCTTAGCGTTTTTGCGTGCAGGCTTAAATGAATAATCACACTCTTCGTTACCGCAGGTTACGACTCCGCCCTTACCTTTAAACAAGGCTTTTCCGCACTTAGGGCAAGTTTCACCCGTAGGCTTATCCCAAGTCATAAAATTACAATCGGGGTAATTACTGCAGCCGTAGAAAAGATAACCTCTTTTTGACTTTTTACCGATAATTTTACCGCCGCAAACAGGACATACGGCATTGGTTTCTTCAATAAGCGGCTTTGTGGATTTGCATTCGGGGTAGCCCGGACATGCAAGGAATTTACCGAATCTGCCAACCTTGATTACCATATTTCTGCCGCATTTATCGCATTTAACATCTGTTATATCTTCTTGAAGCTGGATTTTTTGACCTTGCATATCGACCTTTGCTTTAGAAAGAGCGCTTTCTAAATCATCGTGAAATTCACGGACAACATCAACATAATTGCAAGTGCCCTCATCAATTTCATCAAGCTTGGATTCCATAGACGCGGTAAATTTTGTATTAACTATTTTCGGGAATTTTTCTTTTAAAAGATTTGTTGTAACCTTGCCCAGCTCTGTAGCAATAAGGAGCTTGCCCTCGCGCTTTACATATTCTCTTTTAATAATAGTGGTTACAATAGAAGCATAGGTACTCGGTCTGCCTACGCCTGTTTCTTCAAGAGTTTTAATAAGACTTGCTTCTGTAAAGTGTGCAGGCGGCTGAGTAAAATGCTGATTGCCTTTGATTTCTTTAACCTTAAGGTTATCCCCCGCATTCATAGGAGGAATTGCACTGCCGCTTTCATCGTCTGCCGTTGCGTCTTCATAGAGGGCTGTAAAGCCGTCAAATTTAATTGAATATCCGCTTGCAGAGAACATACAAAAACCGTCTGTCCCTGCTTTTTCGGACTTAATTTCAACTTTAACAGTATCTTGAACACACGGTGCCATTAAGCTTGCCAAATATCTGCACCAAATAAGGTTATAAAGCTTATATTGGTCATTTGAAAGGGTAGCCTTAGCCATTTTTGGAGTAATTGCCACATTTGTAGGTCTTATAGCCTCGTGACCGTCTTGTGCGCCTGCACGGGTTTTAAAATACCTTGGCTTTTCGGGAAGATATTTGTTACCGTACTGCGAAACAATAAAATCATTAGCGGCCGCCCTTGCTTCTTCCGAAATACGAAGAGAGTCGGTTCTCATATAGGTAATAAGACCTGTTGTTCCCATACCCTCAACTTCAACGCCTTCGTAAAGCTCCTGAGCCACTTTCATTGTTTTTTGTGCTTGAAAATTAAGTTTTCTTGAAGCCTCCTGTTGCATGGTTGAAGTGCTGAAAGGCGGAGACGGTTGTTTCTTTCTTGTACCTTTTTTAACAGTATCAACTGTAAATACAGCGTCTTCCAAACGGGATAAATATGCCTTCGCCTGCTCTTCGTTTTCTATTTTAACCTTGCCGTTTTCGTCTGCGGTAAGAGATGCGTTAACTGTTTTTCTGCCCGCTAAAAATTTTGCGTCTACTGACCAATATTCATCCGGAACGAATTTTTCGATTTCTTCTTCTCTGTCCACAATAAGTCTTGTAGCAACGCTTTGTACACGGCCCGCAGAAAGACCGCGGCGAATTTTTTGAGAAATAAAGGGGCTTATTCTATAACCAACAAGCCTGTCAAGAACACGGCGGGCTTGCTGTGCGTCAACAAGGCCCATATCTACGGTTTCGGGATTTTCAATACCCTTTTTAACGCTTGTTTCATTAATTTCGTTAAACTTAACCCTGTTTTTTTCGTTGAGGTCAAGACCTAAAAGATATGCTAAATGCCAAGAAATAGCTTCACCCTCACGGTCCGGGTCAGTTGCAAGATAAACTTTATCTACATGAGATACCTGTTCTTTTAAATCTTTAACAAGCTTCTCTTTTCCCTTAATAATTGCATATTTAGGCGCAAAGTCGTTTTTGACATCAACGCTGAGTTTTGCCGCAGGCAAATCTCTGACATGACCCATCGAAGCAACAACTTCATAATCCTTGCCCAAATATTTTTTTATTGTTTTCGCCTTTGCAGGGGACTCAACAATAACAAGATTTGACATTTTCAGTCATCCTTTCATATATAAACTTAAAATCAAGTAATTTTCCGATTTAATTTCTATGAACTCTGCGGGGCAATTGAATACATCCTTTGGCATTGCACTATTTCAGACAATACCTTTTACCGCTTTCGGCTTTAATAACACCTGCGAGTTCAAGTTCTGTTAACGCACATAAAACAGACTGCATTGAAAGTTTACTGCCACGGGCAATATCATCTATTTGAACAGGCTCTGCGGTAATGACCTCATAAACTCTGTCAGCTTCTTCACTTACACCTTTCGGCAGAGGCTTTCTCTCAATGCTTTGTTTTTTTGAAGCTCCTTTTTTTGCGTTTTCTGTTGCTTCTGTTTTTTCTGCTTTTACAGTAGTTCTGACATTTGACTGATTATTCTTAGGTTTTCTGAAATCGTAATATTCTAACCCTGAGAGCGGAAGCTTTGCCTTTTCAAAATCAATCAAGTCACCATAAGTATATTCATATTCGCTTAGAATATCCCAAGGGTTTGTAACGGCTTTGGCACCGTTTTTCAAAAGAAAATTCGCACCGTCAAAAGAACTTTTCAGAATATCTCCCGGCACGGCAAACACATCTTTACCCTGCTCTAATGCTCTTTCGGCGGTAATGAGCGAACCGCTTTTAATGCCTGCTTCTATTACAAGAACTCCTAAAGAAACACCTGAAATAAGCCTGTTTCGTATAGGAAATGTAGCTTTACCTGCAGGAGTAAACGGCTCATATTCCGAAACCAATGCTCCGTATTTTCTTATTGACCTGCGAAGCGGCTCATTTTCTTTAAGATAGTTAAAAGAAAGACCGCAGCCTAAAAATGCAAGAGTTCGGCCCTTTGCCATCATAGCGCCTGCGTGTGCCTCGCTGTCTATTCCCAAAGCACCTCCGCTTACTATGGTTGCTCCTGCGTCCGCTAAGCGAAAAGAAAGTTTTTGAGCGACATCTTTACCGTATGTGCCCGCATTTCTTGTGCCTACCACACCTATTGAAAGCTCATCGCACAAAACACTGCAATCTCCGACACCGTAAAGAGCAAGTGGCATATCAGAAAGATTTCTGAAGCGTTCGGGGTAATCGGCACTGTCGGGAGTAATTATTTTGTACCCCTTTTTCCTGCATTCTTCCAATGTTTCTCTAACATCGGCTAAAGTGTACATTTTTAGTTTTTCAAATTTTTTAGGAGTAAAAAGACCGGATAACCGCCATTCATCCGCACCTGCATTATACAATTCTTTAGGTGACTCAAAATACGACAAAATTTCATCGGTACGCGCACCTGCGCCCAATGTTTTTTGCAGCCATATCCAGTATTCTGTTTCACAATTTTTCATCGCATCATTTCCCAAATAATAATTGAAGCGGCTGCTGCAGCGTTCAAAGACTCCGCTCTGCCCTTCATAGGAATTGTAACAAGCTTGGTTGATGCCTCGCATGTTTCTTCTGTAATGCCGTTGCCCTCGTTACCTATTACGGCAACAACGCCGCCGCACATATCAATATCTGTAATCTTTACGGCGTTTTCACTTGGCACTCCTGCCAAAACCTCCATACCGTTTGCACTGAGTTCTTTTAATGTGTCAGGCAAATATGCGCTTTCTGCAATATTCATTCTGAAAAGCGAACCCATTGCGGAGCGTTGGCATTTGGGGTTATAAATATCACAGCCGCCGCTGACTATTACACCGTCTAATCCCATAGCCTCTGCAGTTCTTATAACTGCACCGAAATTTGATGGGTTTGATATATTTTCAAGAGCAATATATTTCCCATTATATTTTATTTTACCTATATTTGTTTTTTTGTCAAGCATTTCGCATAAGCAAAAAACACCTTGATTACTTTTAGTATCCGAAAGCTTTTCTGCTACATCTTCTGACACCACAAACAAACGCTCAGCCTTGCTTTCAGCCAAACGCACATAATCTTTATATTTCTCACGGGCCTTTTCCGTAACAAAAAGTTCTTTTATTTTAACATTTGTAAGGGCGGCATCATAGCATAGCCTTGCACCCTCTGTAAAGAAAATATTTTCTTTTTTTCTAAAGGAAGAGCTTTCTCTCACCTTTACGGCGTACTTAATACGGTCGTTAGTTTTACTGCTGATCATATCCATAAAAGTCCTCCGTTTAAAACATCTAACGCCCAACCGAAAACGGCTGGGCGTAATGTTAGTTATTAAAGAGCAGCTTTTGCTTTTTCAACTAAAGCTGTAAAACCTGCTGGGTCTGCAATAGCGATTTCTGAAAGCATTTTTCTGTTAAGCTCAATACCTGCCTTTTTAAGACCGTTAATGAACTGTGAATAGTTAATGCCGTTCATTTTGCAGGCAGCAGAGATTCTTGTAATCCAAAGACGGCGAAAATCTCTTTTTTTCTGTTTACGGCCGACATAAGCATAATTACCGCTTTTCATTACAGCCTGTTTAGCTGTTTTGAAAAGTCTGCTTTTTGAACCGTAATAACCCTTAGCGAGTTTAAGAACTTTATTTCTTCTTTTGCGAGTCATAGTCGCACCTTTAATACGTGCCATTGTAAGTTACCTCCTACCGATTCTGATTATTTATAAGGAATAAGACGCTTGATTTGTTTCTGATTTGTAACGTCTGCAACATTAGTCTTACGAAGACCTCTTTTGCGTTTTGTTGTTTTCTTGGTAAGGATGTGTGACTTATTTGCGTGTGCACGAATTGGCTTACCGTTTTTTGACATTTTGAAACGCTTTTTAGCGCCTGAGTGTGTTTTAATTTTTGGCATAATAAATTTCCTCCATTCAAATTACTTAGATGCCTTAGGAACAAGGAACATAAGCATCTGGCGACCTTCTAACTTAGCCGGCTTCTCAACTGAGCCCATTTCAGCACAAGCTTCTGCAAATCTTTGCATAATTGTAAGACCGTAATCGGTATGTGCCATTTCTCTGCCTCTGAAACGAATGGACACTTTAACTTTGTCGCCGTCTTTCAAAAAGCGCAAAGCATGGTTTACCTTTGTGTTAAAGTCACCTGTGTCGATATTCACAGATAAACGAACTTCTTTAATATCCATAACCTTTTGTTTTTTCTTTGCTTCTTTTTCACGCTTAGCCTGGTCAAATTTGAATTTACCGTAATCCATAATTTTGCAAACAGGCGGAACCGCGTTGGGAGCAATTTTTACAAGGTCAAGATCAGCTCTTTCTGCAAGAACGAGGCCCTCTTTAGCTGACATTATGCCAAGCTGTTCGCCATCGGCAGAAATAACTCTTATTTCTTTATCTCTGATTTCTTCGTTGATTTGATTCTCCTTGCTAATACCTAAGCACCTCCAAAAAATACTAAAAAAAGCTTGAACGAATTACTCCGTTCAAGCTCCGTAGCGCACTTACAGCGTTAAATACTGAAACTATTGACCAAACAATACTCTCGTTTGGTGAGAACGGAATAGTTCTGCTTTATTGCCAAAATATAATAACAGTATTCTGTGCATTTGTCAAGTATTTTTATCTATTATTTTTTATTCTTCTGCCGCAATATCCGTTTCATGATCTAAAATAGGCTCATAGGCAGTAGTCGCTTCTGTTGTATTAGTAAAATCACCGTAATAGTAAACAATGATTTTGGCACTTGAAGACAGATGTCTGTCATTCGGAATAGACTTCCAATCACCTGTTTTTGAATCTTCATATACTACCGAATATACTTTGCCTGCGTCACTCTCTTTGGCCGGTTCTTTCTGCTGACTGCTGAGTTCAACATTTTTAAATCCTGCATTTTTAAGAGCGCCTTTTGCATCGCTTACATTTACGCCGATTAAATCAGGAACAACTCTGCCGCTGCTGATTTTTATTTTTACGGTACGCGGATTTAAAGATGTAACCTCAGTACCCGGATTGATATTCTGAAAAGTAATAACGCCTATATCTTCGTCACTTTCTTCATATTCGGTAGAGAATATAAAGAGTTTTTTGTACTCCTCATCATCTTTAATATCATCGTAATACTTGCCTATGAATGTAGGTGTAGACATAACTATAACATTGTCATCCGCTTTTGTTTCGGTAGAGCTTTGCAACAAATCATCGCCTGTTAATAAACCGTTATAATCAGGAACTGTTGTATCTTCCTCATCTTTTTTAGAGAAACCTTTTAACGCAACTAAAGAGGTAATAAGAATTGCAAGACAAAGAATTGCACTTATAACAAATGTTACAACCGTACTCTTTTTTACCTTATTTTCTTCTAACTCTGCCTCTACCTCTTTTTCAATACGCTCGTCAATATCTTCTTCACTTTCATCCTCATTAACTGCGGCATAAACCGAAGAATACTCTTCTGAAGCGTTACTCTGAGCGGTAGGTGAAGCAGAAAGCTCATCTCTCAACTGTTCAACCGTAGCAGTTCTGTCGTCAGGTAAAATCTGCAGACCGTTTACAAGAGCGTTAATAACATAAGCCGGAAGCATTTCTGCAAACTTGCCGGGAATCATAAGCTTATCGTTAGTAAGCCTTGAAGCGGCACTTATAGGAGTACTGCCGATAAGAGTTCTGTAAAGGACTGCCGAAAAAGCGTAAATATCGGTAGCGGAGCCTAAACCGCTGCTGAAGCCGTATTGCTCAACTGCGGCATACCCGTCAAAAATTTCACACTCAAGTACGGTTTTTTGACGGCGCACCTTTTCAATAGAATAACCTGTTATGCGAAGCTTGCCGTTTTTATCGAGAATAAGAGTTTCAGGGGATATAGCACCATGTACAATACCTGCGCGGTGAAGCTCGCCTAATGCAGAAAGTACAGGCATTAAAAGGACTCTTGCTTCATCCCAGGAAATAAAGCCTTGCTCTTGCTCCAAAAGATAATCTCTGAGGCTTTTGCCGTCCCCAAGATATTCGGATACAGCAAAAACGGTACCCAAATCCTCAACAATATCGTAAACTTCTGTAAGCGCAGTAAAGTTTGACAGTCCTTTAAGAGTCTCCCAAAGCTTTAAAAATTCTTCTTTAGTATCTATAAATTCTGCCGCTTTACCGACATTTACAAGGCTGTAGTTACCCTCGCCCCTTGAGAGAAATTCTTTAGGAAAAAGTTCTCTTAATGTAACAGGAGTTTTTCTCTCCATATCAAAGGCATAGTAGGTATTGCCCTCACTGTTTGTGCCGACAAGCTTACCCACAAGGTATTTTCCGCTTACTATTGTTTTTAAAGGCAAATACGGCAGCTCCTGCGGCAAACCTTCGTCTTTACTGCAATAAGGACAAGTATCGTTATCGCCTATTTTACGCATACAACGCAAACACAATTTTTCTTTTTCCATTACAAAAACACCTTATCAGTCGTCAAAATTAGGTCTGTCAAATACACCGCTTTGCACAAGAGCGTCTTTAACGCTTTGGCGAAGTCTTCTGATGTCGTTAACATTTTTTGTAAGTGTTTCGTCTGTATCCTTAATAATGTTTTCTACATAAGAGCTTGCATTTCTGCGAATGTCTTCAGACCATTTTTCAGCCTTTGATGTCATATCCTCTGCTTTAGCTTTAGCCGAAGAAACGGTAGCCTCAGCTTCCGCTCTTGCTCTGCCGATAATATCCTCTGCGGCGTTCTTTGCCTCTTTGGTAATCTGATGTTCTTCTATCATAATGTCAGCCCTTTGGCGAGCCTTGTCTATAATATCTTCCGCCTCTGACTGAGCATTGTCAAGAATATCGCGTCTTTCCTGAGCGATTCTTTTAGCCTGTGTAATTTCTTCAGGCATATGAAGTCTTATATCTGCAATAAGCTCAGTAAGACCCTCTGCATCTACAATAACTTTTGATGAAAGAGGAACCGATTTTGCCTCTTCAAGAATCAATTCCATCTCTTCAAGAGATTTTTCGATACTTATACTCATTATAAAAACTTCCTTTCTGTAATTGGAAAATATTTTTACTTAGATTGTGATAATCTTTTTATTATATCGTCACAAATTTCGGCAGGGACAAATGTAGAAATATCTCCGCCTAATTTGCAAACTTCTTTTACAACGCTTGAGCTTAAAAACATATGCTTTGCGTTTGATACCATAAAAATTGTTTCCATATCGGGATTAAGCTGTTGATTAGTGAGAGCCTGACGGAATTCATCGTCATAATCCGAAACGGCCCTAAGACCTTTTACAACACCGACTGCACCTTTTTCGCGAACATAATCCGCCAAAAGACCCTGGTAGGAATCCACCGTAACATTGGGCAAATCTTCAGTACAGCGTTTTATAAAATCCACGCGCTCGCTTATTGTAAAACTGCCCTCGCTCTTAGAGGAATTTCGCATTACAACTACAATAACATTATCAAAGGTTTTTGCCGAACGGGTAATAATATCCAAATGGCCTATGGTAAGCGGGTCAAAGCTACCGGGACACACTACTGTTTTATTCATAGCTCAGCATTCCTTTCTGTATATTGTTAAAGCAATTTTTCCGTATTTGTATCTTTTAGATGTAAAGCCGTCAATACATTCTTCCAATACTTCTTCTGCCGAGGTTTCGCAAACAATAATACCTCCGTCTGCAATATGAGGACTGACTCTCTCAATTGCATCTGCCATAATTCCTGCTCTGTAGGGCGGGTCTAAAAATGCTATATCAAAAATTTCAGTCGTTCTGTCTAAATACTCCAATGAGTTAGAAAGGACTGTTTTTGATACACCTCTGAAGCCGGTTGCTTCTAAATTTTCTTCGGTAACTGCTAACGACTCCCTTGAAATATCTACAAATGTGCAAGAAGCGGCGCCGCGGCTTAACGCCTCAATACCGAGCTGACCTGAGCCTGCAAACATATCAAGAATACGCCTGCCCTCAATTTCGAATTGAATTATATTAAATATTGATTCTTTAACTTTATCCGTAGTAGGTCTGACGCTTTCGCCCTCAAGTGTTTTTAATTTTCTGCCCCTTTGTGAACCGGTAATTACTCGCACAAAAGGCACCTCCCGAATTTAACATTTTAACAAGTCATACCAACACTTATACATTTAAACATTATTGCATTTTTTCACAAATTTGTCAAGGGCGTGACAATATAAAACATACACACAAACAAACTGTAAATTTTAACATAAATGAAAAATTTTAATAAAAAACAAAGTTTTTGTAAATATACGGCGAAATAAGTATTTTATCACCTGTAAAAAAACAAGTAAAACATAAATTATTCTGAAATTAGAAAATTGCACAGAATATATAAATTCAGCGCCAACAAAGCCGTGACTTTGTTGGCGATTAAACCGCAGCGCACAACGGTTCACCCGGCGGTGAAATCCGTTCACGGTAAAAGCTTTACAAATTTTTTACTCTCCTTTTAGCGCTTTCATTATTTCTATTGCATTATTTTCGGTAATACCCGGCGTTTCCGTAAGCTGTTCTTTAGTGGCATTTTTTAAAGCGTCTAAAGTTTTAAATCTGATTATCAGATTTTTGGCTTTTTTCTCTCCGATGCCGTTTATTTCCGTAAGAGATGAAACAAATGCTGATTTTGTATGTTTTTTGCGGTGATAACTGACTGCGTACCTATGCACCTCATCTTGAATATCAGTAACGAGCGCAAAGGCTTTTTTTCGTGAGTTAAAATCTATTCGGCCTCCGCCGGTAGATATTGCCGATGTTCTGTGTTTACTGTTTTTTACCATACCGAAAACAGGCACATCTATATTATATTCTTTTAAAACCGGTAAAACCGCATTAACCTGACCTTTACCGCCGTCAAGAAGTATTAAATCGGGCAGTCTTGCAAAGCCTACGGTATTTCCCTGTTCTTTACAGTTATAATATTCTTTAAACCGTCTGCTTAGAACTTCGTTCATGGAGGCATAGTCGTCTTGCCCCGAAAAGCCTTTAATTGCAAAGCGTTTATAAGCATTTTTAAGGGGCTTACCGTCTTTAAAAACAACCATACCCGCAACATTGTCACTGCCGCCGGTGTGAGAAATGTCGTACGCTTCAATGTATTCAGGTTTAGTCTTTAATCCAAGCATCAATGCTAATTCTTCAAGACCCTCGGCGTTTCTGTCTTTACCCAAATATTTTTCAGACAGTTTTTGATTAGCATTTTGTTTACACATTTCAACCAACTTTGCCTGTTCACCCTTTTGAGGAATAACAATATTAACATTACCGCCCCGTTTTTCCGCAAGGAATTTTTGTATATTTTCCACATCGTCAACTAAACCGTCAACTTCAATTCTCGGCGGAATTTTTCTGTTTAGTGAGTAATAAGATAATATCAGCTCTGCTCTCATTTCAGGGAACAAGCCGTTTACATCCATAAAGAAATGCTCGCTGTCATACAGTTGATAATTTTCAAATCTTAAAACCGCAAAGCATAACTTACCCTCAAAAGCCGATACGGCAAAAACATCCTGCTCTTTGTAGGTAGATGAGAATACTTTTTGATTACTTGTCAGTTTTTCAATACTTTTAATTGTATCTCTAATAGATGCGGCGCGCTCAAATTCAAGGTTTTCAGATGCTTCCAGCATTTGTTTTTTTAAACGCTCAACAGTATCTTTACTGCCGTTCTTAATAAAAGAAATTGCTTCGTCAACATTTTTCTTGTACTCTTCTTTTTTCACCTTGCCCGAACAGGGTGCAAGGCAAAGCCCCAGATGATAATTAAGACACGGCCTGCCTTTTCCTATATCACGGGGGAACACCTTGTTGCAGGTAGGCAGCATAAACACTTTTTTAGCCTCTTCAACTGCTTTTGTGACCGTGTAGCCTGCTGTAAAAGGACCTATATAATCGGCATTATTGTCGTCTTTTTGCAAAACAGCATAAATATTCTGCCAATCGCCTTTAGTTACTTTAATATAGCTAAAGCCCTTGTCGTCTTTAAGCAAAATATTGTATTTAGGCATATTTTGTTTAATAAGACTGCATTCAAGAACCAAAGCTTCAAACTCGCTGTCGGTAAGAATATAGTCAAAGTCCCGAACATTTTCTACCATTTTACGAACTTTAGGCAAATGCTTTTCTTGCGAGCCGAAATACTGACTGACTCTGTTTTTTAAGGCTTTTGCCTTGCCGATATATATAATGCTTCCGTCATTATCTTTCATTATATACACGCCGGGGGTCAAAGGCAGCTTGTTTGCCTTATCCTTCAAACGCCTGAGTCTTTGTTCCACATTCTCACCTCCAATTATTATTTTTATTATTGTAACATAAAATGAGTAAAAATAAAATAAAAAATACGAGGCTGTAAAAAACTTTCATTTTTTACAGCCTCGCTTGTTATTAAATAAATTAAACCTCTGTAAAGCCGCTTTCAACAAGAGCAACAAGAGCGCTGACTGCCTGCTCTTCATCAACACCGCCTGCAATAATGCGTATGTCTGTATCGCCCATAATACCCAGTGAAAGAACACCTAAAAGGCTTTTTGCATTTACTCTTCTTTCGTCTTTTTCAATCCAGATTGAAGACTTGAATTCGTTAGCTTTCTGTGTAAAGAAAGTTGCCGGACGAGCATGAAGACCTACCTGATTTTTAACTGTAACATCTTTAACAAACATAACATATTCTCCCACATCAAAAATATAAATTTATGAAAAAATTACTAAATTCGTGTTTCAACCACTTGTTATATTATATCATTATTTTTCGCTAAGTCAACGAAAAAAAAATAATTCGGTTGTACTACTAAACCTTTATGAAAAACAAGGGTAGTATTTGTGCAATTTTAATAGAATTTTTTCAACAATATATTTAACATATACAAGTGAATTTTTACCTTTGTTTTTTCAATTCTTCTAAAAATTCTTTTTCCTTTTCAGATAACCGAGCATTCTCTAAAAGGTCCGGCCTACGCTCTAAAGTGCGTTCTACAGACCTTTCTCTTTGCCACTTTTGTATATTCGCGTGATGGCCAGACATCAGTACCTCAGGCACCTCTTTACCGTGCCAGACAGGCGGCTTTGTGTATTGCGGGTACTCTAAAAGTGACGAATAATGGCTCTCACCCATAAAGCCCTCCGGCTCTGCCAATACACCGGGAAGCATACGGGAAACAGCGTCTGCTAAAATCATTGCGGGAAGTTCTCCGCCGGTAACAACATAGTCCCCTATAGAAATTTCTTCATCTGCAATTTCATCAATAACTCGCTGGTCAACGCCCTCGTATCTGCCGCAGAGAATAGCTATGTTGGAAAGTTCGGATAACTCTTTTACCCGCTCTTGAGTAAGGGTTTTTCCGCAAGGCGACATATAAATTAAATGAGGCTTTTTGCCTATTTCATTACAAACTTTTTCGTAGCAATTATATATAGGCTCCGCCATCATAAGCATACCTGCACCGCCGCCGTAAGGGGTGTCGTCAACCTGATTATGCTTATTTATTGCAAATTCGCGAATTTGGTGAAAATTAATTTCAACCTTACCGTTTTTTCTTGCCCTGCCGATTATACTTTCACCCATTACGGCTTCGCACATTTCAGGGAACAGAGTCAATATATCAATCCTCATCAAAAAGCCCTCTGAGCGGAGTTATATATACCTTACCGTTTTCAACATCGCACTCTTTTACAACATCTTTAATAGCAGGAATCAAAACTTCTCTTCCTTCTTCTGTTTTAATATACCAAATATCGTTTGCCACACCGGTTTCAACATCTTTTACAATGCCGTAGCAAATGCTGTTGTCATTGTAATCTAATACAGTACAGTCTATAAGTTCAGATATAAACCATTTACCTTCAGGCAAATCAATATCGCTTCGCTTCATGTAAAGCACTGTATTTCTAAGCTTTTGCGCCGCCTCAACAGAGTCTACACCCTCGAATTTCAGCACTGCCACATTACCGTGGGGTCTGCAAGAGACCACTTTAAAGCTCTTACTGCCTTTATCATCCGAATAAAGAGTTTTAAACTTTTTTACAAATTCCGGTGAGTCGCACCAGGGATTAAGGCGAACTTCACCTTTTACACCGTGCGTACTACCGATTTGACCTATTTCAAGATATTCTTTAATCATAAAATCTACCTCAAAAATTATCCTTAAAAGACAAAAAGGAGACTTAGTAAGCCTCCTTTTGAAATTAGTCGATATCGACCTGTACCCTCACATCTTTACGAATTGCTGCGGCACGCATTACGGTACGGATTGCCTTAGCAATTCTACCCTGTTTACCGATAACTCTGCCCATATCATCAGCACCGACATGAAGATGGTAAACGACTACGCCTTCTTCATTAGGCTCGTCTACAGTGACCTCGACTGCATCAGGACTTTCAACAAGACCTTTTGCGACTGTTTCGAGTAATTCTTTCATCTTAGTCACCTAATTACTTAATGATATTTTCTTTTTTAAGAAGAGCACGAACTGTATCAGTCGGCTGTGCACCGTTTTCAATCCATTTTGTAACTTTTTCTGCGTCAAGTTTAACTTCTGCAGGGTTTGTTGTAGGATTGTAGTAGCCAACCTCTTCAATAAATCTACCGTCACGAGGATAGCGTGAATCAGCTACAACTACACGATAGAAAGGTGCTTTCTTTGCGCCCATACGGCGAAGACGAATTTTTACTGCCATTTTAAATACCTCCGAAAAGTTTTAATAATAAACTGAATTTTATATCAACACTGATGTGTAGATTAACTATATCAAAAAAGCCGTTCAGAACATACCGCCCGGCATACCTGAACCGTTCATATCAGGGGTCATACCCATTCTCTGCATACGCCTCATCATTTTTTTAGACCCTGCGCCGTTAAGCTGCTTAAATACTTTTTGCATTTGCTTGTATTGATTTAAGAGCCTGTTAACATCTTCGACTTTAAGTCCGCAGCCTGCGGCAATACGGCGTTTGCGTGACGCATTGATTATATCCGGCTTTGCTCTTTCTTTTAAAGTCATAGAGCGAATAATTGCCATTGTATAATCCATCTGTTTATCGTCAATGTCGGTTTCTTTAACCTTTTTGTTAAGACCCGGAATCATTGAAATAATATCCTTCATAGGGCCCATTTTTTTAACTTCTTCAAATTGCTGAAGCATATCGTTAAGGTCAAACTTGTTTTCACTAAGCTTTTTGCTGAGTTCTTCTGCCTTTTTCTCGTCTAAGGCAGTTTCTGCCTTTTCAATAAGACTGAGAACATCGCCCATACCTAATATACGGCTTGCCATTCTGTCAGGGTAGAAAACATCTAAATCGGTTAATTTCTCACCTACACCGACAAACTTAATTGGTTTGCCCGTAACAGCTCTTGCCGAAAGAGCGGCGCCGCCGCGGGTATCACCGTCAAGCTTTGTTAAAACAAGACCGTCAATACCCAATGCCTCGTTAAACGAAGACGCAACTGTCACGGCGTCCTGACCGAGCATAGAGTCGATAACTAAAAGGATTTCGTGAGGGTGTACCTCTGACTTAATATCTTTAAGCTCCTGCATAAGTTGTTCGTCTATATGCAAACGGCCTGCCGTATCGAGGAACACATAATCATAACCGTTATCTTTAGCTAATTTAACAGCCTCTTTGGCAATATTAACGGGATTTTCTGTACCCATTTCAAAAACGGGCACGCCGATTTGTTCACCTACGACCTGCAACTGCTTAATAGCGGCAGGCCTGTAAATATCGCAGGCAACAAGAAGCGGTCTGTGACCCTGCTCTTTTAATCTAAGCGCAATTTTTGCACTGTGAGTGGTTTTACCTGAACCCTGAAGACCGCACATCATAACAACCGTAGGCGGATGCGGTGCTGTTGAGAGCCTTGCCTGAGTGCCGCCCATAAGAGCAGTTAACTCTTCGTTAACGATTTTAATAACCATTTGCGAAGGTGTAAGACTTTCCATAACCTTGGCGCCTATTGCACGCTCTGTTACGGTTTTTGTAAAATCCTTTGCAACCTTATAGTTAACATCTGCCTCTAAAAGAGCCAAGCGAACCTCGCGCATGGCATCGCGTACATCGGCTTCTGTAAGGCTACCCTTACTTTTTAATTTTTTAAACGCATTTTCAAGCCTGTCTGAAAGACCTTCAAAAGCCATAGAGTAACCCCCTATTCATCAAGTGAGCTAATAGCAGATTTTATTCTGACTACTGCGTCATTCACTTCACGGGAAAGTGATATATTCATATTGTATTCGTTTATAAGCTCTGTGCTTTCTGAGATTTCTTTAAGAGCCTCGTCAATTTTTCTTGTACGGTCGGCAAAACCAAGTTTTTTCTCCATATCAAAAAGCTGAGATTCTGCTCTTTTTACGGCGTCTCTCACACCTTGACGGGTTATACCCTCGTTTTGAGCAATTTCAGAAAGAGAAAGGTCGTCGTTATAGTAATACTCAATGAATTTACGCTGATTTTCCGTAAGCATTTCACCGTAGAAATCCGCAAGCAATACAACATCAAGATTTTTTTGCATACCGACACTCCTTTCAAAAACCGTGAACTGTAAAGAACTTTCGCTTTACAGCAGAGAATTATAACAGAGCAGAGAGTGTTTGTCAAGCATTTTATTAACTAAAACCCGAAATTTTCCAAAATAAAGCTATCCACTGCATTCCAATACTTTTCGGAATCTGTAAAAACCGAGTTTGCATGGTCTGCATCTTTAATAACCACTTGCTTTTTAACCGCCGAGTTACATGCCATAAACAAGTTGTTACTTTGAGAAATGTGAACAAACGAATCGTTTTCGCCATGTATAAAAAGCATTGGTACGGTAGCTTTTTTCACTTGCTCTAAAGGGCTTGCTTCTTTAAAGCTCCAACCGCTTATTAAATCGGTTACACCTGATGATACATAAAGCAAAGGAAAACTCGGAATATGGTTTTCTTTTAACTGCCCCGAAAGCGACTTCCAAACGCTTTCAAAGCCGCAGTCATCTATAATTGCAAAAACATTACTCGGTAACGCTTCGCCCGAAACCGATACTGCTGTTGCACCGCCCATAGAAACACCGTGAATTACTATTTTTGCTTTTTCATCCTGTTTAACAATGTTTTCTGTAACATCAACCACATCAAAACGATCTAACCAGCCCATAGTAATACGGCTGTATTCGCTGTCGCCGTGGCCTCTCGCCTCAACTACTACAACATTAAAACCCATTTCGTAATAATGCTTTGCATAAACGGACATCGCATAAAAATCAACACCGTACGGGTGACAAAGAACTGCATAGCTCCTTGAATAGTCTGCGTTTTTCACCTGCAGAGTGTTTACGGTTTTACCTTCTCTGTTTGTAACACCTACAATTTCACCCACAGAATGTAGCCATTCACGCTCTTTTGTATCGGTTATTTCTCTGCCGTTTTCATCTGTAACCGTCATATTCGCCATTTGCTTATTCACAAACGAGGACATTCCGTTTCTTTTAAACATGGCGAGAGAAAATACTACCCCGAAAACAGAGAACAACACAAGGTATGCTGCCACAACAACCGCAATTATTTTAATTATCTTTTTTCGTCTTTTAATATCTTTTTGAACCTCAGCCCACGCTTCCTCATCGGTCATTTCGTGAAATTCGGTAGTTTCTGCCTCTTTATTATCTAATTCCATCTTTAATTTCCTTTATAATGTCGTTAAATCCGTTGGCAACGGATACAGCCGTATTTTTACCGAACGAAAATATCTCTAAATAGTGATTGCCGAATAATTTTTTCATTTTTTCGCCGGAGCCTAAAAACATCATAGAAAAATCGTTGTCGGGAATAATATAACCTATAGCGTCATTTGTAAGTCCGAAAACGGTAAGCTCTTCATTCTCCGCACTATCCTTTAAAACAGGGGCAGAAAACTCTGTTTTCGAGAAAGAGTCATCGGCTTTTACAGCCCCTGAACCGCTTAACACGGCAGGTTCTAACTCACCGGGTATAAGAGCAATTTTTCTTTTTCCGCCAAGCTCCAACAAACCGACCTCTGTAAAAGATGTGTATTTGCCGTTTTCCCCCGGAAGAACAGTATACAAACCGACTCTGAGCTTTGCAATGGCATAAAAAATAGGGTTATCTACCTGTAAATCAACCTTTTTAATCTGTAAATTCATAAGCGGCGGCAGTTCTGTTTCTTCTATAACCTGTTCGCCTTTGTTTTCTACCCATTTTGTGTAATTGCTTTTAGTGTTATGACCGTCAAAAAGTCCCAGCTGATTTTCATATATTTCAGGGCTTAAAAGTTCATTTTTGTAAATATTTTTGTTGCTTTCGGTCATAGCAAGAGCTATTCTGCCGATTTCTTCGCCAACAGCTATGGCCTGATGCTTGTAATCTAAATCGCGGCTGTAAAGTCTTGACGGGTAAACGGCTGCAACCGCACCGTTAAAGAAAACAAAATTATAGTTGTTTCTGTCCATAAAATCCGAAAGCGCCGATACAAAATCCCCCGAAATCATATTGCCTGTGCCTTTGCCGTCTGCAGTCATAGAATTTATATAAGGGTGAGCTCCGAAATTTAAAATTACTGTTTGCTTTTTATTCTTATCCTTAGGCACAAAACGGAGTCTTAAAAGCTGAGTACTGCAGTCTTTAGGCTCTCGCCTGTCCCAAACATAACCTAAAAGACCTCTGTCTTTAAGACTATCCTCCTGAGTTAAGCCCTCCATAGAGCTTTTACCCATATAGCTTTCGTAAAGCTTGCCTTTGCATTTATCATTGACAGCAAGCTTTATGCTTTCAATAATTCTTTCATATAAAAACTCCATATAGTCCAAGTCACAGGAGTTCATAAGCTGACCTTTACCTGTTTTAAGGACTTTTTTATTATTTTTAAACACTTCAAGAATAGGTCCCCAAATACCCATAGTGTCAATAGAAGAATGAGTATGAGTTGAGCTGATATTTACGGAAACAATATTATTCTCGCTTAAAAAATCTTTAAGTCGGTTTCTTATTTCTCTGATATTTTTATTTGACAGACCTATGCAGTCAACAACAGAAAATATGCAGGTTCCTCTGCCGCTTCCGTCATCGAGAGCAATAGTGCGCACCATAATTTTATCAAGCACACCGTCAGAGTAATTTGCAGGTAATTTTGTTACACCTGCAATGCAATATTTTTTCGTTTCTGCGTCCTCGGGCAGAATACTTATTGCAGAATATCCTAATTCCCAGCAAGATTTTTTGGCAGGAGCCTGTAAATACTTGCCGTTACCCGATGAAAAAGCGTTATCGTTTTCGTTTATTTCATCTGTCGGAGGGTCGGGAAGTCCCTTTTGCAAGCTTTCTATTGCTTTGCAAAAGCCCTTAGAACATTTATTGCACCTTTCAACTAAATCCATTTCGGTAAACTTTTTAACACTTAAAGATACCGCCGAGCCTACGCCCAACGCGCCTAATGTGCCTATAACCGCTTTTGTTGATTTTTTCATAGACAACACCTACTGTAAACATTATTGTATCTATAATATCACATAAGAAGAAAATTAGCAATAAAGTCATTTAATATTAACAGTTTTTTATTTTAAATTTAGTGACAAATCAGAATATATATGTTATACTGACAGAGTATACTATTTATATTATAAATTGAGAGGTATTATAATGCTTGAACTTAATTATGCACTCAACTTAATTATGAAAGGTCTTGAAAGCGAGCTTAAAGAGTTAAACTTTAATGTTCAGTACCCGGACGGTGTTCAACCTCCCCAGCTTCCTATTAAGAAAGACGGTGCAAAATCTATAATTATGTATCGCGGTGAAAAAGGAAGAATCAGAATCGAGCACGAAGGCGATAAATTAGCCCTCTACTGTGCAACAGTTGCCGAAAATGATGCTCCCGATAATGATATGCCCCGTGCGTCTCTTAATCTTTTAGACCTTGAAACATTCGATGAACGGGATTTAAAATATATTTTTGAAGAATATATTGAAACATTCCGAAAATTATTCGGTACTAAAGAAGTTCCCGCAACACAAAAGAAGCTTCCTACACCTGTTTCTAAAACACAGGCAAAAAACGGTACATTAGCTTATGACGGCAATACATTAGGCAACCGTTTTACTTCGCTTTACCCTGAGCTTCGCGAAGAATACAAAAGAAATGTAGGCACATACGATGAATTTCTTGCTGACGATTTCTTTGATAATTTCGGCAATGCAAAGGTTACAGAAACATTACGCAGCGGTAACAAAGTGCAAATCCGTAAGCTCTTTAATCTTTTAAATGAAATTTACGAAGACGGCACAAACGATACACAAAGTATTGTAGGCGTTACAATTCTCGGTCAGGTTCTTTCAGAAAACCCCGATCTTTTCCCTGTTGCTTCCGAATATTTCAGCGAAACTATGGCAGAGCCTGTTACCGAGGTTTACAAATACCTTAAAAAGAGCAAAAGTGCAAGAATGAGACTTAAAAATCCACCTGTTTACAAACCTAAAAAGAAAAAAAGCGGTGGCTTAATGGAACAAATGATGGGTATGTCTACTCCTCAATAATAATTATAACAAACCCAAAGCAACAAATGTTTTGGGTTTATTTAAAAAGGGTGATTATATGTTTTATTCCCATTGGATGTCTTATATTAAAGACGATGTTAAAATTACAAAGCTTGTTATTCCGGGCACTCATAACGCAGGCAGTTACGGTATGTCAGGTATTGCCGAATGCCAAAAGGATAACATTTTAACTCAGTTTAACTACGGTTGCCGTCAGTTCTGCTTAAGACTCGACACAAATAAAAAAGGTGAAATTGTTTTAGCCCACGGTCTTACAAAAGGAGATCTGTTTGTTAACGCTTTAAAAGATTTTAAAACAGCATTAGATAATAATCCGTCCGAAATTCTTTTATTGGATATAAGAGAATATTATCCTCAAAAATTCGGACCTGTTAAACTGAACTACAAGGCAGACCCTAAGGAAGTTGACAAGCTTTTAAAAGAATACATAGACCCCGAAAAATATGCGTATTGTGACTTTGACCATATTAAAGATGTTACAATGGGCGACCTTAGAAAAGCCGGTAAAAGGTATATTCTTATTAACGATAACGAGGATTATAAATACAGCCGCAACTGTGACCAGATATTCCCGTGGGATAAAATTATTAACGGTAAACACGGCAAGGATTATTCCGAAGTCGCTTTAGAGTATTTTGACAAATATCAAACAGACGGTCTGTATTGGTTTCAAACACAAACCACACCCAACTTCGGTACAGATGTAGGTGTTAAAAAGCCTGTTAAATTAGATAAAGAGCTGCGCCCATATTTTAAGAATATTATAGACGGTATTAAAAATAACCCATTTTATTTAGAAAGCGCAAACATAATAGCAGGCGACTTTATGACCGAGGATTATATGAAGGTCAAGCTAATTCTTGAATTAAATCTTTACAAAAACAATGTTAAAGAGGATATGACAGAAGAATACAAAAACGGACTTAATTCCAAATAATCAGGAGCATTTACTATGAAACATTACGATTCAATGATAATAGGTCATATTACAAAAGATTTTAATATTGACCACGAAGGCAATCAGGTAGAAATCTGCGGAGGTGCAGTTCTTTACTCCTCTGCCTCTGCCTACGCTTTAGGCCACAAGGTTGCCGCCGTGACAAGGCTTGCGAAAAGCGATTATGACAGATTAGAGCAATTTACCATACCCAAAGAAGATGTTTATGTTATACCTTCTAAAAGCTCTACTACAATGAAAAATCAGTACTTTACAGCAGATAAAGAACGCAGAGCCTGCACCTGTCTTTCTCTCGGCGACCATTTTGAAACAGATGATATTCCAAAGGACGCATCTGCTGATATTTACCATTTTGCAGGGCTTATATACGGGGATTACCCCAATGAACTCATAAAAAAATGTGCTGATTTAGGCAAAGTTGCAGTTGATGTTCAGACATGCCTCAGACACGCAGATATGGAAGATAACGGCAGAATGTATTTTGAAGACTGGGCAGACAAGAAAGAAATGCTTCCCTATGTAACATTTTTAAAAACCGATGCCGCCGAAGCGGAAATCCTTACCGGCTGTACCGACAGATTAGAGGCCGCTAAAATTCTTCACTCTTGGGGTGCCAAAGAAATACTTATTACGCACAACACAGAGGTTTTAGCCTATGACGGTGAAAACGCTTACACCTGCCCTATTAAAGCCCGTAATTTAAGCGGCAGAACAGGCAGAGGAGATACTACCTTTGCCGCATACATAAATGAAAGACTTAATAAATCAATGGAAGAAGCTTTACTTTATGCCACCGCAATAGTTTCACTTAAAATGGAAACACCGGGTGTTTTCAAGGGTACAAAGGCTGATATTGAATCTTATATTGAGCAATTTTATAAATAAAGTTAACACTTATTTATACTTTAACCGCTGACAATGCTTTGATTTTGTCAGCGGTTTTTACAGTACTTAGTAATCTGTTTTTCACATTTTTACGATATATAAAAATAAAAAGGCTGTAAATAACTTTTCGTTTTTTACAGCCATTTTATATATCTAATAACTTGCGATTATTAAACTTCTTCTTTTTTCTTTCTTGTAAGAACGAACGCTGCAGTTGCTGCTAAGCAAACTGTTGCCGCAAGAACTATACCTACATCGCCCATTTCTTCTGAGCCTGATGATGAACCTTTGGCAGTTGTTGCTACATCTGAGCCGCCTGAAGGTTTTGTAGTAGCGGTTGTTGTTTTATTATCATCGTCACCGTCTATAAGACCTTTAATAAATTCAATGATTTTATTAAGGATTTCTTTTAAGCCGTCAAGGCTAATGCCCATATCTTCAAGAATATTTTTGAAAGCTTCCGAAATACTGATGTTACCGTCAACAAGCTGTTCAATAATATCTGTGATTTCTGCGTTACCTAAAATATTTGCAATAGCATCTGCAAAATCGCCGAATGAAGCACCGTTGCCTTCAAGTATTGTTCTGATTAAATCGAGAAGACTGTTTATTTCGCCGATTGAAGTGCCGCCGTTAGGATTCGTGGTTTCTGTTGGGTCGCCGCCGTCTGCCGGAGGTGTGCCTTCGGGAAATGCAAAGTTAATAACTTTATTATCTGCAAGCTGACTAACTGTAATATCGTTAGCATCGTTGCCGTCATCTGTGCGGAATTCTTCAATATGAAGAGCAACTGAGGTTGCTGATTTTGATGTGTTGATTACATTAAATGTAATATAGAAAAGGTCTCTTGCGGCACTCTTTGTAACACCGTTTGATGAAATCCAACCAAATGAGTATTGATTATTTGTGCCGTTTTTAAAGCCGTGAACCGCAATACCGTTGAAGTTTGCATTACCGTCTGAGCCGCAGGCAGGGCCGGCATCTTTAACTGAAAGAACGGATGGGTCAAAAGTAAAGTAAATATTTACACCTGTAAGCTTTGTAACCTTTGGTGCTTGAACTACAACAGTGAATGTAGTTTTTTCTACAGCTTCTACCGACTCGGTTTTAGAATTGTAGTCGCCTTCAATAACTCTTGTTTGTAAGCCTGCGTCAGCCAAAGCATAACCCATTGGTGTAATGCACGCACAAACAAATAATACTGAAAGAAAAATCGCAAGTACTTTTTTCATTATTATCTTCCTTTTCGTGAATTTGAAAAGCCTGTATAGGCAGCCCCGCTATAACCGAACATAGTTATAGCGATACTTATATGTGATTATTATATTACAAGAAAACTGCAAAGTCAATAGATTTTTAATATTAACATAATTTCAAATGTTATTTTTCACACGATAAAGAAAGCCCGAAACCCTTTATAAATCAAGGGTTTCGGGCCATTCCGTCATTTTACACAAAATAAATCAGCTATTTTGTACACCGTTAAAACAATTCTTTTATGCTTTCAACAGATGTTAATTTGCTCCTATCGCCTTTGAATAAATCTAAAGAACCTGTAAGTCTGTTAAGAATATCTGTTTTTACTTCTTCGCTTGCATTTTCGGGCATATTTTCTACCGTAGGTAAAGCGAACACACCCAAAGAACAACTCTTTTTAAGAGTTACAGGCATCATTTTAACTGTTTTTCCGTTAACTGTGCGTTTTGTAAACTCGCACTTTTCTTCACAAAGAGTACAAATATAATTTGTATCTTCGTGAGGAAGAGGCGGATTTTTAACGCTTGGCGTTTTAGAAACCAACGCGCCTGTAGGACAAACATTTACACACGCACCACAGGAAACGCACTTACTCTCGTTAAGAGGTAAATCAAAAGCGCTTTGCGGAATCGTGCCGAAGCCTCTGCCGAAAAGGCCCAGGTTTTCTGTCTCTGAGATTTCTTTACACGCTCTTACACACTGACCGCACAAAAGGCATTTATTGTTATCTCTTACAATAAACGGATGACTTTTATCTTTAGGATATTGACGGGATTTGCCTGTAAGCTCCATTTCGAGTGCGTTATATTCACGCATTAAAGGAAGCAATTTACAAGTATAAACCGAAGAACAACCGCATTCAAGACAACGCTCTGCCTCTTTGACAGCCTCTTCTTTTGTAAATGTAAACGCAACTTCATTAAAGTTAGTTTTGCGCTCAGAGGCATCTGTAAGCTTTATATGTGTTTTATTTATTACAGGAACATTCTTTAAAACATCTGTATTAAAGTTTTTATTTACAGAGTATTCAGGCATTTCGGGCGGAAGAGCTACTCCTCTTAAATAGCAATCAATAGACCTTGCGGCATTTTTACCGCCTGCAATGGCTCTTATGGCAATATCAGGACCTTTATTTATAACATCGCCTGCAGAGAACACACCCTCAACAGATGTCATAAATGTTGCTTCGTCAACAGATACGGTAGATTTTCTTGTAAGCTCCAAACCGTCAATATCGCCTGCAACTACTCTTTGACCTATAGCAGATATTATAGTATCACACTCTACTGTATCGGTACTGCCCTCAATAGCAACAGGACTTCTTCTGCCTGAAGCGTCAGGCTCGCCTAATTCCATATTTTGAAGTTTTAAAGCAGTTGCCTTGCCGTTTTCGGTTATAACCTCTAACGGAGCGCAAAGGAATTTAAAGTTTACACCCTCTGCCTTTGCGTCTGCAATTTCTTCTTTTTCGGCAGGCATTTCGTTCTCGGTTCTGCGGTAAATAAGAGTAACCTCTTCTGCACCTAAACGAACGGCAGTTCTTACAGCGTCTATAGCAGTATTACCGCCGCCTACAACGCAAACTTTTTTACCTAAATCAACTTTTTCGCCCACTGCAACTCTGTAAAGCATATCAATACCGCCGACAACGCCCTCTGCACTGTCGCCCTGACAGCCCAGTTTCGCGGCGCTCCAAGCACCTATGCCAACGAAAACTGCATCGTACTCATTTTTAAGCGACTCAACGGTAAAATCAACGCCTAATTTTTTATTGTAGTTGAAGTTTACACCCATTTTTTCAATGTTATCGACTTCTTTTTGTAAAATATCTCTCGGCAGCCTGTATGCGGGAATACCGAATCTTAACATACCGCCTGCAACAGACTGTGCTTCAAATACATCAACGCCGTAGCCTTTAATTCTTAAAAAGTATGCACATGAAAGACCCGCAGGGCCTGCGCCGATAACTGCAACGCGTTTGCCGTTATTTTCTTTGCAGGCAGGAATATAATCCATATCGGATTCTGCCGCAAAACGCTTTAGTGCACAGATTGAAACAGAGCCCTCTAAATGACCTCTACGGCATTTATCCTCGCAAGGATGCGGACAAACTCTGCCGATAGATGCAGGAAGCGGGTTATCCTGCTTAATAAGCTCAAGAGCTTTTTTCTCTTCACCGTTAGCAATAAGACCTACATAGCCCTGAATATCCTGATGGGTAGGGCAGGCCATATAGCAAGGTGCTTTACAGTCGCCGCTGTGGTCTGACATTATGAGTGAAAGAGTTGCCTTTCTGCTTTTTTCAAGCTCAGGGGTACTTGTAGTAACCCTCATACCCTCGTTAACAGTTGTAGAGCAGGCTCTCAAAGGTCTTCTTACACCCTCAACTTCAACAATACAAAGACCGCATCCGCCGTAGCTTTCAAGTTCTTTATTGTGGCACAGATGCGGAACATTTATGCCGTTATCAAGAATGTTATCAAGCAGGGTTTTTTCAGTATCGGCAACATATTCTTTGCCGTTAATAAAAATATTAACTTTGCTCATTACTTTACACCTCCGCTAATAACTTCTATTGCACCGAATTTACAGTTATCCAAACACTGTCCGCAACGAACACATTTTTCTGCATCAATGCTGAACGGTGATTTAACCACACCGCTGATTGCGCCTACAGGACATTTTTTACTGCAAAGAGAACAGCCTTTGCAGTTTTCTGCATTTATTTGATATTTAATAAGAGGCGTGCATTTTTTTGCAGGACAGCGTTTTTCGTTAATGTGTGCCTCATACTCATCTCTGAAATATTTAATAGTAGTAAGAACAGGGTTCGGAGCAGAGTTACCAAGACCGCATAAAGCGCCTGTTTTAATGCTTTCACCAAGTTCAATAAGAGTGTCAATATCGCTCTCTTCACCCTCGCCCTCAACAATTCTTTTAAGAATTTCAAGCATGCGGGTAGTACCTATACGGCACGGTACACATTTACCGCAGCTTTCTTTACTTGTAAAGTCCATAAAGAATTTAGCCATATCTACCATACAAGTATCTTCATCCATAACAATCATACCGCCGGAACCCATAATAGCGCCGGTTTTTGCTATGTTCATATAGTCAATAGTAGTATCGAGCATATCCTTTGGTATACAACCACCTGACGGACCGCCCATTTGAACGGCTTTAATATCTTTATCGTTTTTAATGCCGCCGCAAATACCGAATACAATATCGTTAATGGTAAGACCCATGGGTACTTCAACAAGTCCGCCGCGCTTAACTTTACCCGCTAATGCAAAAACCTTTGTGCCCTTGCTTTCTTCTGTACCCATTTCGGCAAAAGCCGCACCGCCGTTCTCAATAATCCAGCTAACATTTGCGAAGGTTTCTACATTGTTAATGTTTGTAGGTTTTTTTCTGAAGCCTTTTTGCGCAGGGAACGGAGGTTTTGTAACAGGCATACCTCTGTTGCCGCCGAGAGATGCTAAAAGCGCTGTTTCTTCGCCGCAAACAAATGCGCCTGCGCCCATCATAATTCTAAAATCAAAATTAAAACCGCTGTCGAAAATGTTTTCACCTAAAATACCTTTTTCGTGCATTTGAGCAATAGCAATTTTCAAACGCTTAACTGCAAGGGGATATTCGGCACGAACATATATAATACCTGTTTCGGCACCTATAGCAATACCTGCAATCATCATACCCTCTAAAACTCTGTGAGGGTCGCCCTCTAAAACAGCTCTGTCCATAAATGCACCCGGGTCGCCCTCGTCTGCATTACAAACAATGTATTTTTCAGTACCCGGCGAATTTTTAGCAGACTGCCATTTAATATGGGTCGGGAAGCCTGCGCCGCCGCGTCCGCGAAGACCCGAAATTTTGATTTCTTCAATAATTTTATCAGAGCCAAGTTCTAAGGCTTTTTTAAGAGCGGTATAACCGCCGAAATCTATATATGACTCAATACTTTCGGGATTTACCTTACCGCAACCGGAAAGAACGACTCTTTTTT